>JAFAYM010000171.1 GCA_019240395.1 Acidisphaera sp.
TCTACGTGAAGGACTTGTTCGGCCTGAAGGTCGAGAATGAGCGCAAGCTGGATCGGCTGCGTCGTGCCTTGCTGCTTTCCCTCGCAGTTCCCGATGAGGGTGCATCGGACGCCGCTCCGGAGGGTGCGGCGGAGCGGTAAGGCGGGCCGCAGGAGCGCTGACCCGCACGTGCGGTCATGCTATCGCATGGCCGGAGGCGGATTTTGTCTCGACTTTTGATTGAAATGCTTTATAACGAGACACGCTCGCGGTAAGCACCGGCCAGCTCGGCCGCTGAGGGCCTAGGGTGGTGGGGCATCGGCCGGGAGCACCCTGGAGAGTAGGCGAGGGCACGTGAGCGGCACCGCATGGCCCCTTCCGGGGCAGACCCTCTTCGTCGGCAGCGACGGACAGACCACGCTGGAACTGCTGAGCGGCGGTTCCTTCGACCTGACCGGGGCGACCGAGATCGCCACCATCCAGGTGGTCGATGACCAGGCGCTGGGCAATTCGACCATCACCTTGCAGGACGGCGTCGATCTGACGGTGCGCCTGGGTTCCGATTTCGCCACGGTCATCGGCGCAGACAATGCCGACACGATCGATGGCGGCTATGGCGGGTACGACACGGTGGTTCTCGGCAGCGGCCGCGAGAGCTTTCAGGCCGGGCCGGAGGGCGCCACCATCCGCGCCGATGCGGCTTTTCTCACCGCGACGATCGACGGCGCGAACCGGTCGGAACTTGACGTCACCGGCTCCGGCACCGCCGTCACGCTCGGCGCGAATATCAGCGGCATCGCCGATCTCGACATCCTCGGCGGCGGCCTGACGCTCGACACCGGGGTCGTCGACATTCCCTTCATCGCTCTGTCGAACTCGATGGATACCGTCGTGCTGCGGAGCGCTCACCAGGAGATCGAGGACGAGATCGGCGGCAACACCATCGCCTTCGCGAGCACCAACCAGACTCTCTATTTGCCCTATGCGAATCTGCTGTCCGGCAATCCCGGCAATCCGTACGGCGGTGCACCTGCGGGCACGCTGACCGGCTTCGGCGAGGGTGACACGATCGAGATCAATCTACCCTATTCGTCGTCGGAAACGCTCTCCTTCGATCCGGCGAGCGGCGAACTCGTGCTTGCGGCAGGCGGATATTCACAGACGATCGATCTGCAGGGCCAGTACTCCGGGAGCTTCGGTTTTCAGCAAGGGGCGCCCCAGGTGTCCGGCTATTGCGGGACCGATGTGACCTTCTCGGCCGAGGAAGCGCCGTGCTTTGCCGCCGGCACGCGCCTCCTGACCCCTTCGGGCGAAGCGCCGGTCGAGTCTCTCCGGGTCGGGGATGTGGTGGTAACGGCGGCCGGCGCCGAGGCGCCGATCGTCTGGGCCGGACAGCGCCGGATCGATTTCCGGCGCCTGCCTGCCGACCGGCGGATCATGCCGGTGCGCGTCCGCGCCGGAGCGTTCGGCCCCGCAGTGCCGAGCCGCGATCTCGTGCTCTCGCCGGACCATGCGATCCACGCGGACGGCGTGCTGATCCCGGTCGGCAAACTCGTCAACGGCGCGAGCATCGTCCGGGAACGCGTGCAGGCCGTCCACTACTTCCACGTCGAGCTGCCGCGTCATGCCGTTCTGCTGGCGGAAGGGCTCGAGGTCGAGAGCTATCTCGACACCGGCAATCGCGCCGGCTTTGCCGATGGCGTGGCGAGCACGGAGCTGCGCTCCACCGCCGCTCCGCGGGGCTGGGAGAGGGCGTGCGCGCCGCTGGTGCTGGACGGTCCGAGACTGGCGAAGGTGAGGCGTCGCGTCCTGGCGCGCTGCCGGCTGCTGCGCCGACCCATCTCCTCGGGTGCCCCGCCGCGCCCGATGCGTGCCGGGCTGGGCGCCGGCGCTTCACCCTAGAGCTCGTCGCCGAGTTCGCCGGCCTGGGTCGCCAACGCGGTTTCAGCCACGCCGATATCGCTCTCACGGCAATACGGTGCGTGCCGGATCAGGTGGACGATGTAATCCCTGAACGTCCACTCATGCGAGTGGAAGCGATACAGGGCGTCCGGACGATACCACGCCAGCCCGAAATGCTGCGCGACCAGCGGATGGACCGGCGTCTGTTCGAAATCCTGGCCGGTGTGAAAGGCCAGCAGCGCGTCGATGGCACTCGCCAACTGCTCCAGGTCAGCAGTGTCGGCAAACGTCGTTTCGCAAAGCCGCTTGGCCAGGAACCGGACAGGCTCTGCCGTGAGATGCGTCCAGGTATGAAACAGCGGCACCTCACGAAACGAATCATGCAGGTATTCGCCGACCGGAATATCGACGATCGCGTCGCGCTGCTGCCAGCGCGCAATGTCGATGGCGAGTCGCCGGTCGAGATTGGGGAGCCGCTGGGCTGACATCTCCATATACCGGTCGAAGATGCTGTCGTCCGACAGATCCTGCCCCGCAAGATCCGCCGCAAGCTGGGCTGCCACGTAGTCGACCCGCGGATAGCGTCCGTCCGGATAGAGTTCCTCCGGCTCCCGACGCTGGTCACCGCCGGCCAGCGGCCAGAGCGAGAGCATCGAGGGGGAGGGAAACCGGATCGTGCGAATGTCGGCGGGCAGCGCTTCGTGCAGTCGTGCCCGCTCCTGCGGGAAATCCGGCCCTTCCTGATACCAGAGCGTCTCGACGTTGGACATGAAGCCGGGGCCGTAATTCTCCCATCCGCCCCAGGGCTGGTTCAGCACGTGATAGGCGATCAACTTGAACTCGTACGCTTCGCGCAGCGGCTCGACGCTGGCCATGACGTTGCGGATGTCCTCGCCCTGGCAGTTCGCGAAGATCAGGACGGCCGGTCGCGTTCGATCCGCCGGAGGCTGCGGCAGCGGCGGCGTCACGGACACCACGGGCGCCACCTTATATACTGCACGGTGTATTCATCGAAGGTCCACCTGTTGTAGAGGTAGCGGTAACGCTGGCCTGGCGTGCACCACGCAAGACCATAGCGCCCGGCAACCACCGGGTTGACCGGCACCTGCATCATGAACATGCCCTGATAGCCCTGGGTCAACCTGGCCAGCTCGTCCATGATGGTCGTGCGGCCCTCTCCGTCGAACAGGGAGCTCGCCTCGATGACCGCCTCTGTCAGGGCGTGCAGGGTGATACCGCTCGGATCATTGCGGTTGTGAAAGAGCTTCTGGCGCTGGAACTTGCCGAGGAGGAAGTCCGACAGCCTGACATCACAGGTGTGCTCAGCGGCGGCGAGCGCGGCCGCGTAGCTCTCCAGCGCCTGGCTCGGGTCAGGGCAGGCTTCGGCGCTGCGGTGCAGGTATTCCGCAACCAGCTGTTCGTCTGAACCGGGGGTCTCGGCGAGGCTGGCGCCGATCATATCGCCGAACACGTATCGACCCGCTTCGTACGGATACTCCTCAGGAACGCAGCGTGGATCGTCACCCGCAAACGGCCACAGGAGATCCATGGTGAGGCGCGGAAACGTCACCACCTCGGTGTTGCCGGCGAGAGAGCGAAGCTGGGCAGCGGCGTCGTCGTCGCCCGGGAGCACCTGGCGCCAGAGTTGCGCCACATCGCCGATCTGCCGCCACGCCGCCTCGATCTCCGGCCCGGTCATCTCGGGCGGCAGCCAGACGACCCTGATCTTCTTCTCGAAGGCGGGCAGCCGCGCGGCGAGCTGAGCAAGCTCGCGCGCCTGCGCATCTCCATAGACCGCGATCGCGCCGTGCGCCGCCACAGGGAGGGCGGTCGGCGCGGCGGGTTCCGCCGCTCCGTTGAGGGTCGTGCAGCGCAGCCACATCAACCCGCAGCCGAGCCGACGCGGATCGTCCGAAACTCCCACGGAGCTCGGGCTCACCGCGTCGGGTTGCCGGAAAGTCAGAAGCTGCGGAGCAGAGCCGGCCAGCTGATCCGGGGTCAGCACGATGCGCAGCTCCTCCGTGTCGCTGAGCTCCAGGCTCACGGCGAGCCGGCCGTTCACTTCGACCTGGAGCTGCTGCCTTTCCAGCAGGGGAGGATGCACGAATGGGAAAACGGCGAACTCGAGGGCGAGCGGCCGGTCGCCGCCTTCTATCGGCAGGATCAGTTCGGCAACCCCGCCCTCCATCCAGCTGTGGGTTTCCTCCTCGTCGGACCAACCGGCGCCCTTGTATGCGCCGCTGTTGCCGCCCTCGGCGAAATCAATGAAGAGGTCGACAGGCTCGGTCATGGAGTGAGCGACGGCGCCTCGGCGCCGAAACCCAGATGGAGCAGGTCCGCCCGTCGCATCAGAGTTGCCTGCGCCGCCCCGCGATCAGGATATCTCGATGCCCTTTTCGCGGAGGATATCGCGGATACGGAGGATGGATTGCGCCTCGTTGATCTGGTCAAACTCGAACTCTATGCCGTAGATCCGCTCGAGCTCGGTCATCAGGATGACCTGGCGCAGACTGTCCCAGTTGCGGGTGTTGGCACTCGTCGACGCCTCGCTCACCGCGCGGGGATCGATGGAAAGTGTCCGGGCGACGATCTCGATAAGCGTTGGGGTGGACACTCGGATACCCTTGCAGCCGGCGTTTGCGGCGCGGCGCCAGTGGAAGGAATTTGACGAATGGAACCGTCAGATTTCTTCCACTGGCCGTTTGGTGGTGAGCCGATTCACCTGACGCTTGGGACCCAAGCGTCAGGATCGGAACACTAGCATGTCTGTCGGCGATGATTGCGCAGCTCCTCGACCAAGGGGACCAGGATCCGCTCCAGCATGTTGTCCCAGGTGAAACGCTCGGTCAACGCTCGGCAGGCCGACAGGAACTCAGGCTGCTGCTTCAGGCCGGCGCCCTGCACGTGTTGTACTGCTGCGTACAGGCTTTCCGCCGAGAAAGGGTCGAAATAGACGCAGGCATCGCCGCCGACCTCCGGAATACTCGAGCTGAAGGAGGCGATGCACGGCGTGCCCACCGAAAGGCTTTCCAGCACGGGAAGGCCGAACCCCTCGAAGAACGACGGATAGATCGTCGCAACGGCGCCGCGCAGCAGCTTGTATTTCTCGAAATCGGAGACGAACCCGGGAAACAGGATACGCTGTTCCTCGATGGCGGTTGCGATCGCCGGCGGGATCGACTGGTCGTCCTGCAACCACCCACGCCTGCCGGCGATGACGAACCGTGCGCTATCGAGCGCTTCCGGGAAGATCGTCAGCATTTCGAGCACGCGCGAGACATTCTTGCGTGGCTCTCGGGTTCCCAGGACCAGGAAGTACGGTTCGATGCGCCCGAGGTCGAGTTCGTTCTCCGCCTGGATCGGGTACCACCAGGGCCAGGATACGCCGTTGGGAGCGACGAATGTGCGTCGCTCATCGGCTCCGAGATAAGCCCGCAGATCCTCGACCGTGGCGACAGAAACACCGAAGGTGATCGCGTTCGTGCGCAGGTCGTCCACCAGGCCGGTGATATGATGGCGGATGTTCTCCATGATGTGGAACTGCGGGGTGATCAGCGTCGAGATGTCGTGATAGATGCTGCATTCGATCGGGAAGAGCTGGGTCACCCGCTTGACGGAGGGATAGATGCCGGCGGCGAGGCGGCTCTCATCGAGGAGTGAGAGCGGCCCCATCTGCGCCCGGCCCTGAAAAAACCCGCGCGCGAGGAACAGACCGCTGCCGCGGTCGATCGCGTCCTCGACCGCCTCCCGGGGTACCATGGTGTGCTCGTAGAAGAAGCGGCAGCTCTCGGGCATCCAGCCCAGCATGGCTCGCGCCAGACCGGCCGCCGCGACCGAAATTCCGGTCCAGTGTTCCTCGAAGAGCGGCGACACGTCGTAGTAGAGAAGCCAGCCGGCCTCATTGATTTCGCTGGAGAGCTGCTTCAGGGTGGCCGTCACGCTTCCCCCTTCCGCATTGTGCCGCCGCCGCTCCGCCCGTGTCCCGACACGGCGAATGGCCGCGCCATGGTGTCGTCCGCTCGGGAGTGCAGGAGGGGTCTGACGTCGCGGCCGGAGCGAATCTCGGCGAGCGAGCGGGTCACCAATGCAGCGAGCCCCCGGGTGGACACGGAGGGGGCGCTGTAGGCTCTATCGCCGAACTGGTCGGAGACGCTGATCGGCAGCGCCTCGTCGGAGGGCAGAGAAAAGGCCACCGAGGAGGAGTCCGCGTCTGGCCTGATCGTCTGGCCGAGCAATGCCGAACGAATATCGAGCGCCGCGAGCCGCGCGACATTCCACGACTGCTCGGGGTCAGCCGCTTCAATCCAGGCCAAGGAAAAAAGCCGCGGCAGCATCCAAGCCGCATCGAGGGACCGCAGCCGCGCCAGGAACACGGAGCGTAGTGCCCCGCGCGTGGCATGCAGCGCCGCCCGCGCGCGAACCACCAGAGCATCGATGACCTGCGCCGAGTCCCCGTTTTCGTTGTACGGGAACAGCACCGGTCGATAACCCGCGCGGTGGAGGTTGCCGGTCCGGCAGAGCTTCAGCACGACATCCGGAATCACGCTCGCGGGATGCGAAAGGTTCCAGGGAATCAGCACGAAGCCCAGCGATGCGTCATCGCGGATACCCGAGAGCTGGCTGAGCGCGAGGACGCGGCGCCAGTCGGTCGAGCCGCCGCCGGGACCCTCGCCGGCTTCGTTGCGCAGCCACAGGGATGGCTGGAATTCGGCGAACGACCGAACATAGAGCCCGGCGCCGTGCTCCGCGGCTCGACCGGCGCCGGCATGCTGTGTGCTCTTGCGCTGCAAGGCGGTCTCGATGTCTCGTGAGACATAGGCGGGCGACAACGTATGTGATCGCAGGGTGCCGCCGCCCAGCCGGACGGCGTTCGGCCGTACGGGCTCATAGAGCAGGACACTGGAGATCCCGGCAGGCAGGACGTTGCCTGCGGCAAACGGATGCGCGCTCGGCGTCAACGGCAGGCAGACATGGCGCTCCGCCAGGACCGACAGGTTCTCCGCATGCTTCAGCAGGCGAGCGTGTCGCGCCATGCCAAACCGGAAGTGGATGACTCGGGCAGAGTCGACCCCGGAAAGTTGCGTGAGATGGCGGTAGCTTTCGCTGCTGGCGAAAAGCTCCGGGGCCGGCATGAAGAACAGCTCGGCGCCGTTCTCTCTCAGCACGCTCTCGAACGCGCAGAGCTGCGCCTCGAAACCGAACAGCTTCTGCACAAGCCGGCACTCTGCCGCCGGTACCAGGGCGGAGGTGTAGGACAGCAGGTTCGTCGGCGCGGTCGCCACCAGGATGGCGGCCGAGGATGGCTTCAGCCAGGCCGCGCTGTCGATGGTGTCGTCAGACTTCGCAGCCTTGGTGCGGATCGAGGAAGCAGGCGCCGACATCGATCAGGATTTCGCAGCGGGCAATGCCGGCAGGACGGTCCTTGTCAGCCGGCCGCACCCCGCCAGCCGACCATGCCTTGTCAGCCGACCACACCTTGTCAGCCGACCATACCATCGAAGAGTTGCGGCAGGGCAGATAAGCGATCGTCCGTATTGGCGAAAGACACTGACGCGGCGGCATCCACCCTGTATAGGAGCGTGCGCGGCGACGCAAGCAGACATACACATGAGCAGTCATCTCTCGTTAGCACCGGTCTTGTCATCGCCTGCGTCTTCAGCGCCGGCGTCCTCGGCGGCAGTCTCCTCTGGCCCGGTGTTGGGCGGTATCGACGGCCTGCTGCAGAACCGGTACGTGGCCGGTTGGGCGTGGCGCCCGGGCAGCACGCGGGCGTGTCACGTACGTGTTATCTCGGCCGGAGAGATCGTCGCCGAAGCCCTGGCCGACCTCTACCGGGCCGACCTGCTGCGGGCGGGCAAGGGGCTCGGTCATTGCGGGTTCCAGGCGCGCTTGCGCGTCGACCTGCCGGCGGGAGACAATGTCCTGGCACTCGTCGAGGCGGCCACCGGCTCGGCCGTTGGGCCGGAGGTCGCGGTGGCGTACACGCTCCCCTTGGAAAGCGTGCCACTCACGCCGCTGGCCGCTTTGATCCGTCGCGGCACCTGGAGCGACGAAGACGTACTCGCGAACCTTGCAGGCTTCCACCTCGAGCAGCACTGCCGGGAGATGGGCCTCCCCCACTTCGTCGACGTGGTGTTCCGCTACATCCTGGGGCGCTGGGCCGAGGAGGCCTCGCTGGCCTCCTACGTGAGGGCACTGCGTTCGGGAGATCTGACGCCCGACTCGTTTTTCGCCGAGGTTCTGGTTTCGGCGGAGCGCAAGCGAATGACCGCCCCACTGCCGTCGCCCTTCGACGCGCATTTCCCGTTCCGCTCCGCGGATCGCGTCTAGAGGGATCGCGCGCCGGGTTGGCGGGCGGCGGCGCGCCAGATAAAGGCGTTATACCAACGGTCATTCTTTATGACCGATGGTATAACGGTGACGCGAGCGGTCTGATCCGGGCGGCGCAGAACTTGAATTCGGGGATCTTGCCCACCGGATCGAGCGCCGGGTTGGTCAGCAGGTTCGCTGCCGCCTCCGCGTAGCAGAACGGAATGAAGATCATGTTGGGCGCCACGTCACGATCGGCGCGGATCTTGATCTCGATCGCACCGCGCCTGGTTTCCACGCTGATCATCGCACCGGCGTGCAGGCCGCGCCTGGCCAGCTCACGCGGCGCCAGGAAGGCAATCGCCTCCGGTTCCAACTCATCCAAAGCAACGGAACGTCGGGTCATCGAACCGGTGTGCCAGTGCTCGAGCACGCGGCCGGTGGAAAGCACCATGTCGAAATCGCTGTCGGGAAGCTCGTCGGGTGGCGCGACATCCGCCGGCACGATGCGCGCGCGGCCGCTCGCGGTCGGAAAGCCCGACCCGAAGATGATTTCATTCCCCGGCTTGTCCGGCGCATCGACGGGATAGGTCACCGCGCCCTCGCGCTCCAGCCGCTCCCAGGTGATGTTGGCGAGAGCCGGCATGCTCGCCGCCATCTCCGCGAAGATCTCCGCCGGTCCGGCGTAATTCCACTCGAGCCCGAGGCGCCGGGCGATCTTCTGGATGATCCACCAGTCCTGCCGCGCATCGCCCGGCATCGGCACCACCGGTCGCGCCAGCTGCACGCGCCGGTCGGTGTTGGTGAAGGTGCCGGTCTTCTCCGCGAACGCGCTCGCCGGCAGCACCACGTCGGCGTGGAACGCCGTCTCGGTGAGAAACAGGTCCTGCACCACGAGGTGCTCGAGTTCGGCGAGTGCGGTGCGCGCGTGATTGAGATCGGGATCGGACATCGCGGGATTCTCGCCCTCGACATACATGCCGCGGATCGTGCCGGCGTGCACGGCGCGCATGATCTCGACGACGGTGAGCCCGCGCCGGTCATCGAGTTCCGCTTGCCAGAACGCCTCGAACCAGGCGTGCACCTTCGGGTCGTCGACCGGCTGGTAGTCGGGGAAGACCATCGGGATCAGCCCGGCGTCCGATGCGCCCTGCACGTTGTTCTGGCCGCGCAGCGGGTGCAGGCCGGTGCCGGTGCGGCCGATCTGCCCGGTGATCAGCGCCAATGCGATCAGGCACCGCGCATTGTCGGTGCCGTGCACGTGCTGTGAAATACCCATCCCCCAGAACAGGATCGCGGCGCGCGACGTGGCGTACAGCCGGGCGACCTCGCGCAGGGTCTCGGCGGGAACGCCGCAGACCTCCGCCATCCGCTCCGGCGGGAATCCGGCGATGCGCTCGCGCAAGGCCTCGAAGCCCTCGGTGTATCCCTCGATGTACTGCCGGTCGTAGAGACCCTCGGCGATGATCGTGTGCAGCAGCGCATTGATCAGCGCCACGTCAGTGCCTGGGGTGAAGCGCAGCGCGTGGGTGGCGAGCCGCGACAGCGCCTGGCCGCGCGGATCGGCGACGATCAGCTTCGCGCCGCGCTTCACCGCGTTCTTGATGAAGGTGGCCGCGACGGGATGGTTGACGCTCGGGTTGGCGCCGATGATGAAGATGACATCGGCGTCGAGCGCCGCGGCGAACGGCGCCGTCACCGCGCCGGAGTTGAGCCCCTCCATCAGCGCCGCCACCGACGAGGCGTGGCAGAGCCGGGTGCAGTGGTCGACATTGTTGTTGCCGAAGCCGAGCCGCACCAGCTTCTGGAACAGATAGGCTTCCTCGTTCGATCCCTTGGCGCTGCCGAACCCGGCTAGCGCGCCGCGTCCATGCGCCGCACGGATGCGCGCGAAACCTGCGCCCGCCCGATCGAGCGCCTCCTCCCAGCTTGCCTCGCGGAAATGCGTCCAGGGATTGGCGGGATCGACGCGATCGTCGGCGCGCTTGGGCACCCCCTCGCGGCGGATCAGCGGAACGGTGAGCCGGTGCGGGTGGGTGACGTAGTCATAGCCGAAGCGTCCCTTTACACAGAGGCGCCTGCGGTTGGCCGGCCCGTCCCGTCCATCGACGTGCAGGATGCGATCCTGCTTGACGTGATAGGTCACCTGGCAGCCGACTCCGCAATACGGGCAGAGGCTGTCGACGGAGCGGTCGGCGTAATGGATGCGCTGCTGCGCGTCGTCGAGCAGCGCGGCCGGCATCAGCGCCCCGGTCGGGCAGGCCTGCACGCATTCGCCGCAGGCCACGCACGTGCTTTCGCCCATCGGATCGTCGAAGTCGAATACCGGCTTCGCCGCGGCATTGCGGTAGGCCATGCCGATCACGTCGTTCACCTGCACCTCGCGGCAGGCGCGCACGCATAAGCCGCATTGGATGCAGGCGTCGAGATTGACCGACATGGCGATATGGCTGGTGTCCGGCGCCCAGCGGCGTGCCGCGGGAAAGCGGCTTTCCGTGACGTCGATCCGCTCCGCCCAGCGCCAGAACTCGCTGTCGGGATCGTGCGCCCCCGCGCGCGGCGGCTGGTCGGCGACCAGCAGCTCCATCACCATGCGTCGAGCGAACACCGCCCGGTCGGACTGCGTGCTGACCTTCATACCCTCGGTCGGCCGCCGCAGGCAGGCCGGCGCGAGCACGCGCTCACCCGCGATCTCGACCATGCAGGCGCGGCAGTTGCCGTCCGGCCGGTAGCCGGGCTGCGGCGCGTAGCAGAGATGCGGAATGGCGATGCCGCGGCGCTGCGCGACCTGCCAGAGGGTCTCGCCGGAAGCCGCCTCGACGGCCGTGCCGTCGAGCTCGAAGGAGATCATGGCGCGAACGCCTCCGGGAAATAGGCGAGCGTGGTGAGCAGCGGGTTCGGCGCCGCCTGGCCGAGGCCGCAGATCGAAGCGTCGCGCATCGCCTGCGACAGTTGCTTCAGCAGCTCCTCGTCCCAGGTCTCGCCGGCCATCAGCGCCGCCGCCTTCTGCGTGCCGATGCGGCAGGGCGTGCACTGTCCGCAGCTCTCGTCTTCGAAGAAGCGCATCAGGTTCAACGACGCCTGTCGGATGTCGTCCTGGTCGGAGAGCACGATTACCGCGGCGGAACCGATGAAGCAGCCGAATTCCTCGAGCGTGCCGAAATCCAGCGGGATCGAGTCCATGCGGGCGGGCAGGATGCCGCCGGAGGCGCCGCCCGGGAGGTAGGCGCGAAAGCGGTGTCCGGGCTGCATGCCACCGCTATACTCCTCGATCAGCTCACGAATAGTGACGCCGGCATGCGCGAGCTTGACGCCGGGCTGGCGCACGCGGCCGGAGACGGAGTAGCTGCGCAAGCCGCGCCGGCCGTGCCGGCCATGCGCCAGCCACCAGTCCGGCCCCAGGGTGACCAGGTCGCGTATCCACCAGAGCGTCTCGACGTTGTTGGCGAGCGTCGGCCGTCCGAACAGGCCCTGCTCGAAGATGAAGGGCGGCTTGTGGCGGGGCAGGCCGCGCTTGCCCTCGATGCTCTCGAGCATGGCGCTTTCCTCGCCGCAGATATAGGCGCCGGCGCCGCGCCTGAGATGGATGCGCGGCCCGCCCGCTGGCAGCTTGGCGAACTCGGTCTGCAGGATGTGGCGTGCGGCAGGGTATTCGTCGCGGAGATAGACGTAGATCTCGGAGGCTTCGATGGATTCGGCGCCGATCAGCATGCCCTCGATGAAGCGGTGCGGGTCGCGTTCGAGATAGAAGCGGTCCTTGAAGGTTCCGGGCTCTCCCTCGTCGGCATTCACCGCCATCACCCGCGGGCCCGGTTGCGCGCGCACCGCCTTCCACTTGCGACCGATCGGAAATCCGGCACCGCCGAAGCCGCGCAGATTGCCGCGGTCCAGCAGATCGAGGATCGCCTCATGGGTGATCTCACCGCGGCGCACGCGCGCCAGCAGTTCGTAGCCACCCCAGGCGACGTAGCTGGCGTAGTCGATGTAGTTCGGGATGTGCGGCGCGACGGCCCGGCGCGCCACCGCTTCAAGCGCCGTTGCTGGTGTGGCGTGATCGATGAAGTGGTGGCCGACCTCCACCGACGGCGCGGTGTCGCAGCGCCCGACGCAGGGCACGCGCACGACACGCACTTCGCTGCCGAGGCGCGCGGCCAGATCCTCGGCGAGGGCGACGGCGCCCGCCAGCGCACAGGGCAGCCCGTCGCAGACGCGCACGGTGAGCGGCGGCAGCGGCGCCTCGTCCTCGCGCACGATGTCAAAATGCGCGTAGAAGGAGGCCACCTCGAAGACTTCGGCAAACGGCAGCCGCATTTCCTCGGCGAGTGCCGCGAGCAGGGCGGCGGGGATCTGGCCGTGCGCGTCCTGGATCAGATGCAGGTGCTCGATCAGCAGATCGCGCCGCCGCGGCCTATCGCCCAGCAACGCCGCGACGGAGGCACGCGCCTGCGGATCGACTTGCCTGCCCTTCGGCACCGTTCGCGCGGCGCGCATCGTTTCCCCCGGTTGCTCGCGGCTCAGTGTAGCACAGGAAGAAAGGCGAGGGGCTTCGCCCCCTCGACCCCCACGAAGGGCAATGCCCTTCGAACCCGTTACTTAAGTAAATGGGGTCTGGGGCCGATGGGCCCCAGCGGGGTCCCATGCTTCAGCGTTTGGGGGCAGAGCCCCTCGCCTTTCTTGAGGATGCGCTCAGCCAGCACCAGATGCGGCCGGTCGATCATCTTGCCATCGATGCCGATGGTCCCGGCGCCGGGGTTTGCCGCGAATGCCTCAACCACGCGGTGCGCCCAGGCCAGCTCCTCGGCGCTCGGCGAGAAAGCGGTGTTGATGGCGCTGACCTGGCCGGGATGGATCGCGAGCTTGCCGGCGAAGCCCGCGCGGCTCGCCGCGCGGCACTCCTCCTCGAGTCCGGGAACGTCGCGAAAGTCGGTATAGACGGTATCCAGCGCCGGCACGCCGGCCGCCTGCGCCGCCAGCACGCAGAGCGCGCGCGCCAGGCGGAAGGTGTCGTCGTACACCCCGTCCGGCCGCCGGTTCACCGCGCCGAGCAGGGCCGCGAGATCCTCAGCGCCCCAGGTCAGCGCCTCCAGCCGCGGCGTCACGCCGGGGTATTCCCCGAGCGAAAACACCGCAGCCGGGGTTTCCGTCGCGATCGCCACGATGCGGGTCGCCCCGGCCCGGATGCCGTTCGCCGCTTCCAGCGCCGCGAGATAGTGATCGAGGCGACGCAACTCCGCCGGGGTCGCCTTCGGCAGCATGACGGCGTCGGGCCGGCTCGGCATGGTTGCGGCGAGGTCCTGCAGCGCGTCCTCGCTCTCGAGCGGGTTGATCCGCACCAGCAGGCGCTGCCCGGTTCGCTCGCCCGAGAGAAAGCCGCGCGCCAGCTGCCGCGCTTCCGGGCGGCGCGCGGCGGCGACGGAATCCTCGAGATCGAGGATCAGCGCATCCGCTTCCGAGGCGCGCCCCTTGGCGAATTTCCGCTCGCTGTCGGCCGGTATGAAGAGCAGGGAGCGCATGGCGCGAACTCAGCTGTTCGGTCCGCGCAGCATCGACTCCGGCTGCCAGCGCAGCAGGCTCGTGCTCTCCAGCACCGTCGGGTTGACGCAGCTCATCGGCCAGCGTCCGCCGAGCACCAGCGCCAGCTCCTGTCCGACGCGACGCTTGCGCGCCGGATCGAAGCGCGAGGAGGCGGAGGCGACGTGCGCGGTCAACGTGACGTTCTCCATCTTCAGCAGCGGGTTGTTGTGCCCCGGCGGCTCGGTTTCCAGCACATCCAGGGCGGCTCCGGCGATCCATTTCTCTTCGAGCGCGCGGATCAGCGCAGCTTCCTGCACCGTCGGGCCGCGGCCGGTGTTGATGAACAGCGCCGTCGGCTTCATCTGCCGGAAATGCTCCTCGCCGAGCATGCCGGCCACCTCCGGGCGCGCGGGCGCATGCATGGAGACGAAATCGGCGTTCTGTAGCACTTCCGAGAGTGTCGCCGGCTCGACGCCGTAGGGCGGCATCACCGTCTCCTCGACGAACGGATCATAGGCCAGCATGCGCAGCCCGAAGGCCCGGGCGCGGATGGCAACGGCGCGGGGCACGTGGCCGAAGCTGATGAAGCCGAGGCTCTGACCCATCAGGCGCGGCAGCTTCAGCAGCGCCGGACGCCCTTCGCGCCAGCGTCCTTCCCGCACCATGCGGTCCTGCTCGATGAGCCGGCGGAAGCCGGCCAGCAGCAGCGTCATCGCATGATCCGCCACCTCCTCGATGAAGGTGTCGGGCACGTTGGTCACCGGGATGCCGCGCGCCGTCGCCGCCTGCACGTCGACGGAATCCACGCCGACGCTGCCCAGCGCGATCAGCTTGCAGCGCTCCAGGCTGTCGATGATGCGCGATGTGATCCGGATGCCCTTGCCATAGATCGCGTCGGCAGTCTTCGCCTCGGCGATGAAGGCCGCCTCTTCGGCCGGCGCTTCGACGATCTCGGCGTCCGTCCCGGACAGCGCCTCCATCTCCAGATCGTAGCCGCCGCCCGCCGTCGAGAAGCTCGCCGCCGCCGGGGTGACGATCCTGAATTTCGCCATTCCGCTCTCCCTCAACCTTTGGGCGAACGCGCCCGTATCGCCGCCTCGTTCACCTCGACGCCCCAGCCCGGCCCGGTCGGCAACACGAACGCGCCGTTCTCGATGACGGGAGGCGCGGTCACGAACTCATCGCGCCACGACACGCTGTCGATGTCGATCTCCATGATGCGGAAATTCGGCACGACGGCGCAGAAATGCGCGCTGATGACGCTGCAGAGATGGCCGTAGAAATTGTGCGGCGCCACGTTCACCTCATAGGCCTCCGCCATGGCGGCGATCTTCAGGCTTTCCGCCAGTCCGTTCCAGATCACGTCGATGATCGCCACGTCAGTGGCGTAGTGCTCGAAGAACGGCTTGAAGTCCCGGCGGCCGCAGAGCGTCTCGCAGCTGGCGATCGGGCAGGGAGCGCCGCGGCGGATCAGCGCGAGCGATGCCGGGTCGTGGGTGTCGATCTCGAGCCAGGTGAGGTCGAACGGCGCGACGGTGTCGGCGACGCGGCGGAATCCCTCCGTCTTGAAGTGGAAATTCACGTCGAGCATCAGCCCCATCTCCGGCCCGGCGCCGGCGCGGAAGGCGCCCAGCACGTCGCGGATCACCTGCAGCGTGCGCGCATCCCAGTTCAGCTCGGGGTGACCCGGGGTGCGGCCGAAGCCGGGGGAGAACGGGTGGAAGCGGCTGCCGTCGGAGGGGAGAACGTTGGTCTTCAGCGCGCGAAAGCCGCGGTCCCGCACCTCCTCGCCGAGCCTTGCCAGGTCGTCGTAGCTCCTGATCGGCGGCACGCCGACCAGCTCGGGGTTGCGCGCGCGGTAGGTGCCGCAATGCGACCAGTAGACGGGAATGCGTTCGCGCAAGGGGCCGCCGAACAGCGCGTAGACCGGCACGCCGAGCGCCTTTCCCGTGATGTCGAGCAGCGCGTTCTCGATGGCGGCGATCGCCTGCTGGTTCAGCCCGCCGCGGGACTGGCGCGTCATCACCTGCAGGTGGGAGGTGATGCGCTCGAAGGCCTGCGCGTCGCGGCCGATGACCAGAGGAGCGAGCGCCTGGATGACGGCGGACAGCCCGGTGCTGCCGAAATCCTCGTTGTATTCCGACCAGCCGGCGAGGCCATCGTCGGTGGTGATCTTGAGGAAGGAGAAGGTGCGCCATCCGGCGTCGCAGCGAAGCGTCTCCACCTGCGCTATCTTCATCCCGCTCTCCCCGACGTTCCCCGGCATTCCAAGCACGGGCGGCGCAGGGGGACAAGCCGAGCCACTTGGCCGCTCCCGCCGCCCCTGCCTAAAGTGGTGGACCATTCCGGGGGGCAGGATGATGCGCAGACTCGAAAACAAGGTCGCCTGGGTCACCGGCGCGGGGAGCGGCATCGGCGAGGCGGCGGCTCTGGCGCTGGCCGAGGAGGGCGCCTCGGTCGTGCTCACCGGCCGGCGGGAGGCGCCGCTCGAGAGCGTGGCGGAGCGCATCCGGGCGAAGGGCGGCACGGCGCATGTGCAGGCCGGCGATCTGATGCGGGGCGACACGGCTGGCCGCATCGCCGCCTTCATCGAGAGCACGCTCGGCCGCTGCGATATCCTGGTCAACAACGCCGGGCTGAACATCGTCGAGCGCGACTGGAAGCGCCTGACGCCGCAGGGTGCGCAGGAGGTCATCGAGGGCAATCTCTCGAGCGCCTTTTACTGCAGCGTCGCCGTGCTGCCGATGATGCGCGCGCAGCAGGATGGTGTGCTGATCCACACCGCGTCCTTCGCCGGCCGGTTCGTCAGCCCGATGAGCGGCCCGAGCTATACCGCCGCCAAGCACGGGGCGGTGGCGATGAGCCACAGCCTGAACATGGAGGAGTGCGTCAACGGCATCCGCTCCTGCGCCGTCTGTCCGGGCGAGGTGGCGACGCCCATCCTGGACAAGCGCCCGCAGCCGGTGAGTGCCGAGGATCGGGCGAAGATGGTGCAGGCGGAGGATGTCGGCGACCTGATCCGCTACATAGCGTGCCTGCCCAAGCACGTCTGCATCAACGAGGTGCTGATCAGCCCCACCTGGAACCGCGGCTATGTCGCGGCTTTGCGGAGATAGACGTATGGGGTCTGGGGCCGAGGGTTCCCAACCGCTTCAACAGGGGGCGAGGGCAGGGCCCGTCGAACGGTAACGGCCACTATCCGTCATTCCCGCGCAAGCGGGAATCCATCTGCTGCTGCCGCCCGGTCATCTCGCCGTAGAGGTCCCGCCATTCCAGGTTTTCGCACTGGATCAGGGCGACTTTCCATTCACGCCGCCATTTCTTGATCTGCTTCTCTCGCACGATCGCCTCGGGCATGCTCATGTGCACTTCCGCGTAGACCAAAAGCTTGATCCCATACTTTTTCGTGAAGCCCGCGATGTCGCTGCTCTTGTGTTCCCAAACCCGCCGTACGAGATCGCTGGTCACTCCGACATAGAGCGTGCCGTTGCGCTTGCTGGCGAGGATGTAGACACGGGGAGCGCGCATGCCGCCGGTCTAATCAAACATGTCCAGGCAACCTAGCACATGGAGGGCGCTGCTGGATTCCCGCTTTCGCGGGAATGACGAACCGAGGGTGCTGCTGGATTCCCGCTTTCGCGGGAATGACGGACGGTGCATGGGCGGAGACCTTCGCCCTGGTTATTCCTTCACCGCCCCGGTCATGCTCGAAACATAGTATTCGACGAAGAACGAATAGAAGATCGCCACCGGCAGCGACCCCAACAGCGAGCCCGCCATCAGCGAGCCCCATTGATAGACGTCGCCTTGCACCAGCTCGGTGAGGATGGCGACCGGGACCGTCTTCTTCTCCTCCGACGAGATGAAGGCGAGCGCGTAGATGAACTCGTTCCACGACAGGGTGAAGGCGAAGATGCCGGCCGAGATCAGTCCCGGGACGGCGAGCGGTAGGGTAATGCGGCGGAGGATCTGCAGCCGGCTGGCGCCGTCGATCAGCGCGCATTCCTCGAGCTCGTAGGGGATCGACTTGAAGTAGCCGATCAGCAGCCAGGTGCAGAACGGGATCAGGAAGGTCGGGTAGGTCAGGATCAGCGCCAGCGGGCTGTCGTAGAGCCCGAACTGGAACACCAGTTCGGCGAGCGGCAGGAACAGGATGGTCGGAGGCACCAGATAGGCCAGATAGATCGCCAGCCCCACATAGTTCGAGCCGCGGAAGCGCAGCCGCTGGATGGCGTAGGCGGCCAGCACGCTGGCGAAGATCGAGATGATGGTGGCGCAGATCGCGACGGTCATCGTGGTCAGCAGCCAGCGCGGATAGTCCGTCTCGAACAGCAGCTTCTTGATGTTCGCGAGCGTCGGATGGGCGATCCAGAACGGGTTGCTCTGGTGGTAGTCGAGCAGCTCCTCGTTCGGCTTGAAGGCGGTGATGGTCATCCAATAGAACGGAAACAGCAGCACCAGCAGGAAGCAGGCGAGCGGCACGTAGATCGTCACCACCCGGCGGATGCGGCTCTCCGAAGAGAGGATCGTCGGACCGTCGGAGGCGGCGACCGCCTCACTCATTGGCTTCGCCCTGCTGCCACTTGCGGCGCGACAGCGCGAAATAGCTGAACAGGGTGGACGCCACCAGGAACGGGATCATGGCGACGGCAATGGCCGCGCCCTCGCCGAGCTGGCCCCCGGGAATGCCGCGCTGAAAGGCGAGGGTGGCCATCAGCTGCGTCGTGTCGAACGGTCCGCCGCGGGTGATGGCGTAGACCAGCTGAAAGTCGCTGAAGGTGAAGAGCACCGAGAAGGTCAGCACGACGGCGAGGATCGGCATCAGCATCGGCGCGGTGACGAAGCGGAAGCGCTGCCAGGGCGAGGCGCCGTCCAGCATCGCCGCCTCGTAGAGCGAGGGCGAGATGGTCTGCAGCCCGGCGAGCAGGCTGATCGCGACGAAGGGGATGCCACGCCAGATATTGGCCGCGATCAGCGAAAACCGCGCGTGCCACGGCGTGCCGAGGAAGTCGATGTTGTGCGCCAGCAGGTGCAGGCGATCGACCAGCACATAGGAGATGATGGAGAACTGCGGATCGTAGATCCACCAGAAGGCGATGGCGGAGAGCACCGTCGGCACGATCCAGGGCAGCAGGATGATCGCCCGGATTATCGAGCTGAACGGCAGCGCGTGGTTGAGCAGCAGCGCCAGCCACAGGCCGAGGGCGAATTTCCCGGCCGTGGCGACGGCGGTGTAGAAGATCGTCTGGAACACCGTCTTCAGGAACACCGGGTCGTGCGCCAGCGAGACGAAATTCTCGATGCCGACATACTCCCCGCCGCCGCCGATCTGCGTGTCGGTGAAGGCGAGCCACACGCCCAGCCCGAGCGGATAGGCCAGGAATACGACGAGCAGACCGATCGCCGGCGTCAGGCAGGCGCAGATCAGGAAGGTCTTGTTGTCGAACAGGCGCGCCAGCCGCCCCGCTTCCGGGCGGCGCCGCAGGATCAAAGCGGGTGCGGCGACGTCCATGGATCAGCTTTTGTAGTAGCGCTGCGCCCGCTTCTCGGCTTCCGCCGCGGCGTCCTCCGGGGTCGCCGAGCCGCTGGCGACGGCGGCGAACATGTGCACGTTGACGTAGTCGGCGGTGGCCGCGCCGGAGGCGGCGGTGATCGGCCCCTTGTAGCCGTTCCAGAACTCGTTGGCGCAGGAATCCTTGTACACCGCGATCTTCGGATCGGACGTCCACACCGCGGCCTGCGCATAGGCCTTCAGCGGCTGCGCCCAGTAGCCGATGCAGCCGGTCAGCCACGGTTCATATTGTTCCTGCTCCATCATGAAGCGCAGGTATTGCTGCGCGGCATTCGGGAACTTGGTGTGCTTGAACACCATCGCATTGAGGATCAGCGCGGATTCCGGCGGCTTGCCGACCAACCCCGCCGGCATGTGCGCGTGGTTGGTGTCGGCGGCGACCTCGGCCATCTTCGGGTCGTTCTTCAGGGCGTAGTAGATCGAGACGCCGTTCGAGGTCAGCGAAATGTCGCCGGCGATGAACGCCTTGTTGTTGCTCGGGTCGCCCCAGCCGAGGGTGCCCGAGATCATCGTCGGGTACATCTCCTTGGCGTATTTCAGCGCGTCGATCGTCTGCTTGCGATTGAGCGTCACCTTCCCGTCGTCGTCGACCATGTAGCCGCCATGCGCCCAAAGCAGCCAGTTGCAGTAGGCGTTGGCGTCGCCGACGGCGTTGCCGAGCGCGAAGCCGACGGGATGGTTGATTTTCTGCAGCGCCTGGCAGAGCTTGAGGAACTGCTCGAGATCGTTGGGGATCTTGTCGAAGCCGGCGGCCTTCACCCAGGATTCGCGATAGACGCAGGGGCCGCTGGAGCCGCCCATCGGAATGGCGATCCAAGTCTTGGTGCCCCATTTCTGGGCGTATTTCTCGGCCAGAAAATACCAGCCGCCGTATTTGCGGCCGAGATAGTCGGCGAGTTCGCTGAGGTCGAGGATCTTGTCGGTGTAGAGGTGCGGGTCGTCCGGCCAGCCGACGACGATATCCGGGCCGGCGCCGGTGCGGGCGGCGACCGCGGTCTGCGGGCGCAGATCTTCCCAGCCGATGAAATCGACGCGCACCGGCACGCCGGTCGCCTTGACGAACTTGTCGGTGCTCTGCCGCCAGATCGTCTCGTCGGGATCGACGAACTTGGTCGGCCGCAGCACGCGCAGCGTGGCGCCCTTCTCGATCTCCATCTTCGGCGGTTCGACATTGGCGACCGGAATGGCCGAGTAGCCGGCACCCGGTAGCGCCGCCGCCGCCAGCGCGCCGGCACCGAGCGCCAGGGTATTGCGTCGCGTGATGATGTTCATGGCCGTTCCTTGTGCGTCAGCATTCAGTTCAGGTGCGTGTTCAGTTCAGCCGGTTGCCGGTCTGCTCGTCGAAGAGATGCGCGAGTGCGGGGTTCGGCAGCACCTCGATGGTCTCGCCGGGCCTGGCGGCCACCCGCTCACGGAAGGCGCAGACCAGCGAGGCGCTGCCGACGCGCGCAATGACGTGCGTCTCCGAACCGGTCGGCTCGATGACCTGCACGGTGGCGCGCAGGCCGCCGGGCGAGAGCATCATGTGTTCGGGGCGGATGCCGTACACCACCGCCGCCCCGTTGACGCCGCCCGCCGCATTCGGCAGCGGCCAGGCCGCCCCGCCGGCATGGAACGCACCGTCGGCGATCCGCCCGGCCAGGAAGTTCATCGCGGGCGAGCCGATGAAGCCGGCGACGAAGCGGTTCGCCGGACGGTCGTAGAGCTCGAGCGGGGCGCCCACCTGCTCGACGCGGCCGGCCTGCATGACGACGATCTTGTCGGCCATCGTCATCGCTTCGATCTGGTCATGGGTGACGTAGATGATCGTGCTCTGCAGCCGCTGGTGCAGCTCCTTGATCTCGGCGCGCATCTGCACCCGCAGCTTGGCGTCGAGATTGGAGAGCGGTTCGTCGAACAGGAAGACCTGCGGGTCGCGGACGATCGCCCGCCCCATGGCGACGCGCTGGCGCTGCCCGCCGGAGAGCTGGCGGGGATAGCGCGCGAGCAGCGGCGCCAAGTCGAGGATGCGGGCGGCGCGCTGCACGTGCTCCTCGATCTCGACGCGGGTGGCGCCCGCCAGCTTCAGCGAGAACGCCATGTTGTCGCGCACCGTCATGTGCGGATAGAGCGCGTAGTTCTGAAACACCATGGCGATGTCGCGCTGCTTGGGCGGCACGTCGTTGACCACGCGGCCGCCGATGGCGATCTCGCCGCCGCTGATATTCTCGAGCCCGGCGATCATGCGCAGCAGCGTCGATTTGCCGCAGCCGGACGGGCCGACCAGGATGACGAACTCGCCGTCCTCGACCTCGACCGACACGCCGTGCAGGATCTGCGTTGCGCCGAAGGACTTCCGCGCCTGCCGGATGCTGACATGCGCCATGCTCAGAACCGCGAGACCGAGGTTTCCTTCGACGTGATGCAGAGCTTGTCTGGCCGCGCCAGCTTGGCGTCCATGGCGAGGCCGAGTCCGTAGCCGAGCTGCGTGGTCTTGCCCCAGCCGAGATAGGTGAGCGGCTCGGTCGACACCCAGAACGGCGAAAGCTGGTCGGGCGGGCTGCCGGCGTCGTGGCCGATCCGCTCCTGGCGCACGATCACCGGGCGGATGTCGCGCGCGGCGGCGAATTCCAGCAGATGGTTGACGGGGTAGCCCGCGAGGATCGCGATGCCCTCCCGCTTGAGGATCTCGGCGATTGCCTCGCCCACCTTCATGTCGGCCCCGCCGGTTTTCTTGGACGGCTTCAGCCTAGCCCGCTCGCTTCGGCGACCGCAACTGTGCCGCCCGATCCGGCAATGCCGCGCCCCTGATACTTTCTTGAGTCATGGGGTCTGGGGCCGACGGGCCCCAGCGGGGTCCCATGCTTGAAGGGAGGGGGGCGGAGCCCTCGCCTTACTTGCTTCTCAGCAGGTCCCGGATCCGGCTCGCGACGATGCGCTCCTCCCCGTCGCGCAGCGAGTCCGGGGCGAGGATGATGACGTCGCGCCCGACGGTGCGCACGGATATCGCGGGCGAGCCGGTGGCGAGCTCGCTCACCAGGGTGGCGCACCGGGCGGGATCGCGCACATCGATCCAGACGCGGGGGATCGGCACGGGATGCATCTCCTGATCCTCCGGTGCGTCGAAGACGCGGCGCGAGCCGATCCCCGGGACGTCGCGGAGGATCTCGAGCATGGTCTGCACGCGGCCCTCCCAGAGCTCCAGATCGGCGGCGAAATCGTGCTCCAGCACGCGCTCGACGGCGGTGACCAAGCCGGCGATCTCCTCCTTGCCGACCTTCATCGAGCGGCCGATGCAATTCTGGTTGGGAAAGGCGTTGAGCGCGCAGGCCTCGACCATGTCGCGGCGTCCGAGGACCAGGCCGGAGGATTGCGGGCCGCCGATCCCCTTTCCGCCGCTGAAGATGACGAGGTCCGCGCCGGCCTCGACGAAGCGGCGCAGGTTGCTCACCGGCGGCAGCTCGGAGGCGGCATCGACGATCACCGGTATTCCGCGCCCGTGGGCGATGTCGAGGACCTTCGGCAAGGGCAGGCTGTTGCGCCCCTCGTGGGAGATGAAATAGACGACCGCCGCGGTGCGCTCGCCGATCGCCGCCTCGAGTTCCCAGGCGAAGGTGTCGCGCGCCGAACCGATCTCCACCAGGCGCACGCCGGCCTGACGCACGCAGCAATCGTAGTGGTTGCGCTGATGCCGATGGACGATGACCTCGTCCTTCATGCCCCGCGTGTCCGGCAGTCGGTAGATGCGGTCCGGCGCCCGCCCGGCGACGCAGGCGGCGGTGGTGACGGTCAGCCCGGCGGCGGCGCTGTTGACGATGAGCACGGCCGGGACGCCGATCAGGTGCGCCAGGTGCTCGCCGGACTTGCGCAGCAGCTCGGCGATGTCGACGAAGGCGCCGGACGCCTCGTTCATGGCGCGCAGCACGTCCTCGTGCATCAGCGAGCCGCCGATCTTGCTGGCGCGGGCCTGGGCGTTGATGACCTTGGCGACGCCGAGCCGGTCATAGAGGTCCATGTTCCGGCGGATCGGTTCCATCGCGCGCGCTCCTATTCCACCGGCAGTTCGGTGGTTACGTGGACGAGGGTGACGCCGCGTGCTGCCGCCCGGCCGCGTGCGCCGGCGTAGATCCAGATGGCGACCGCCGCGGCGACGAGGCCCTGGAACAGCGGCTGCAGGAACCACGGCGTGCCCGGCACGATGAGGCCGCCCCACAGCAGCACCGCCGAAATGACGATGGCGAGGACAGCCATCAGCACGAGAAGCGGCGTCCCCTGGCGCATGCGCTCGGCCCAGTCGACGCCGCGGAAGCGCCGGTTGAAGCTGACGTTGAGCGCGCCCAGCGCGATGAAGGCGACCATCAGCAGCACGGAGAAGGAGCGAATGACGATGCCGATGGCCCATCCGCCGAAGCAGGACTGCACCAGGAACATTGAGGCAAAGACGGTGGTGAGCAGCAGCGCCCGGTCCGGCGTCTTGCGCCGCGACGTATGGGTGAAGGAGGCCGGCATGACGTGGTCCTGGGCGAAACCGAAGATCAGCCGGGAGCAGACCATCATCTGCGGAATGATGGTCTTGCCGACGATGATGGCGACCAGGAAGTTCAGCAGGGTGCCGACGAATTTCGGCGCCACGACGCTGATCAGCCCGGGCACCGTGGCCAGCCCGGCGGCCTTGCCGCGGATCAGACCGAGGGTCGCCCACCAGGGCACGGCGTGAAACAGCGCGGCGGTGACCGCGGTATAGAGGATGAGGGCGGAGAACCAGCCGAGGAACAGGCCGCGCGGCACGGTGCGGGACGGGTCGCGCGCCTCGCCGCCGAGCGCCGGCGCGCCGGTCAGCCCGCCATAGGCGGCGATGAAGACGAAGGTGACGGCGAGGAAGGCGGCGGCGCTCGGCGCCTGCGCGGTGCCGGGCGGCGCCAGGGAGACGCCAGACTGCGCCTGGGCGAGCCGGACGAAGGTCGCGGGGTCGGTGGCGAAGCCGTAGCCGACGACGACGATGACGACGGCGATGATCAGCGCGGCCAGGCCGATGACCAGGCGTCCGTAGATGTGCACGCCGGCGATGTGGGCGGCGAAGAACGCCCAGAGCAGGACCAGTCCGAGCAGGAGGTGACCGATCGGGTTGAGCAGCACGGCGCCCGCCGGCACGCCGGCGCCGACGAAGGCCTGGGCGAGGAAGGTGCTGAAGACGAAGGCGATGAAGCCCATCGCCGCTGTGAGGCCCACCCAGTCGAGAAAGCAGAGCACGAAACTGACGGGCAGGCTGAGCGCCCGGCTCATCCAGACATAGACCGAGCCGGCGCGCGACATCACCGCGGAGAAGCGCATGTAGAGGAAGACTTTGGGGATCAGCATGAGCCCGGCGGTGAGCATCGCCCAGGGCACGAGGTCCTGGATGCCGGGATAGACGCCGAGGCTGTTGGTCGAGGCGTAATTGATGGTCGCGCCGTATTCGTGGGCGAGCGCGGAGGCGCCGATCGCGGTGATGCCGAGGGTTTTCGCCAGGCGGAAGCGGTCCGGACCCTGGGCGCTCTCCGGTCCGCTCATGCGCTGCAGCGTTTCGGCGGGCATTGTGTCGCGTCTCCCTGACGGCCACGGTAGCACCAGCTTGGACCGGATTCGTTCCGACGAATACCAGTTCTCGGGCGCGCCGACTCATAACAGTCATTCCCGCGAAAGCGGGAATCCCTGTGGCGCGTGGACCCCGCTTTCGGCGGGGGTGGCGATAATCGGTGGCGCTCTGTGGGACCTCGTAGGACAGGTGCTTTAGCCGGGAGGACAAGGAATGGACGGGTTTTCCACCTTCGCCGGACTCGAATGCTCGCGAACCGGCGAACGGGTGGGCGGGGAGCGGCTGGTCAATCTCAGCCCCGCCGGGGCCCCGCTGCTGGCGGTGTACGATGTCGGGCGCGCCGCGGCGACGATGCGCCGGGACGCGATGGCCGGCCGGCCGCCGACGATGTGGCGCTACCACGAAATGCTGCCCGCCCCGGCGCCCGACTGCATCGTCAGCCTGGGCGAGGGCATGACCCCGCTCCTGCCGGTGCCGCGGCTCGGGCAGAGGCTCGGCCTGACGCGGCTGGCGATCAAGGACGAGGGCGGCAATCCGACCGGCAGCTTCAAGGCGCGCGGCCTGTCGGCGGCGGTGACCATGGCGCGGCTGCTGGGAGCGGAAAGCCTGGCGATGCCCTCAGCCGGCAATGCCGGCGGCGCGCTGGCCGCCTACGCCGCCCGTGCGGGGCTGGCGGCGCATATCTTCATCCCCGCCGACGCGCCGCTCTCCAACCGTGCCGAGGCGCTGCTCGCCGGGGCGGAGGTGACGCTGGTGCGCGGCTTCCTCGACGATTGCGGCGTCGTCGCGGGGCAGCGGGCGCGCCAGGCCGGCTGGTTCGACGTGTCCACCTTCAAGGAGCCGTATCGGGTCGAAGGCAAGAAGACCATGGCCTACGAACTCGTCGAGCAGATGGGCGGGGAGGTGCCCGACGTGATCGTCTATCCCACGGGCGGGGGAACCGGGCTGGTCGGCATGTGGCGGGCGTTCGGCGAGATGCAGGCGCTCGGCTGGATCGGCGAGCGCCGGCCGCGGCTGATCAGCGTGCAGGCGGAGGGATGCGCGCCCCTGGTTCGCGCCTTCGCCGCCGGCGCCGCGGAAAGCCTGCCGTGGTCGCAGCCGACCACCCGCGTGGGCGGCCTGCGGGCGCCGCGGGTGCTGGCGGATTTCCTGTGCCTGCAGGCGATCCGCGCGAGCGGCGGCACCGCGATCGCGGTGCCTGACGAAGCGATGTTCGCGGCGCAGCGTGAGGCCGGTCGCGCGGAGGGGATCGGTCTATGCCCGGAGGGCGGCGCCTGCGTCGCGGCGCTGCGCCTGCTCGTCGAGCGTGGAGAAGTGGGCCGGGACGAGCGGATCGTCGTCTTCAACACGGCTTCTGCCGCGAAATACGTCGAGATGCTGGCGACCGAGGCCCCGGTGATCGATCCGCCGCCGCGGTGAGCCGGCCGTGGTGCGGCGGGAACCTTGGCTTAATCCCATGCCGCTAGAGTGCCGCAGGAAGCGCCCCAGGCGCGAAGGCGTGGCTAGAAGGGAAGTCGATGGTCGGGCATTGGAACGAGCTCACGGAGGAGCTGCAGCTGCTGCTGTCGCGAGAGGCGCTGCGCTGGGCCGCCGAGACGATCGCCAATCAGGCGGAGAGCCTGGCCAAGGAGATGGAACTGGGCGGGCTGAGGGACCGCGGCGGGCCGGATGCGCTGCGGCTGCTGGCAGGTGTCGTGCGGGTGACCGGCCGGGAGCCGTCGATCGCCCGGCTCCGGTCGGCCTGACCGCACGTCCGTCCTTCGCCGAGCCGGGTGAAGGGGGCCGCGCGGCCCCCTTTCCCTGAGAAACCAGCCCGGGGAGAAATCAGCCCCGGCTGTCGTCCTGGCTGTTGTCCGGCGCGGCGTGGCCGACATTGAGTGCCACGAAACCGGTGTGGCCGTTGTGCATGACGCGCAACGCGACCTCGTGACCGGAGCTGGCGGCGCCGCGGATCGCCGAGACCGCTTCCTGCGGCGAGCCGACGCTCTTGCTGCCGACCCCCATCACCACATCGCCGGGACGCAGGCCGGCCTGATCGGCGGGCGAGCCGGGCTCGACCTGCGCGATCACCGCGCCCTGGGTGTGGGCCGGGAGATCGAGCTGCTCGCGGGTCTGCCGATCGAGCGGGGCAAGGGCGAGGCCGACGGCGGGGCGGCCCGCCTCCTCATCCTGGCCGGAGCCGCGGCCGAGATCGGCGGTCTGCTCGCTCGGCATGCTCGCCACCGTGGCGGTGACGGTCTGCTCGTTGCCCTCGCGCAACACGGCGAGGCTGGCCTGGCCGCCGGGCTGGATGCCGGCGATATCCACCGCGAGGTCGCGCGGGTTGGCGACGGCCTGGCCGTTCACCCGCTGGATGACGTCACCGGGCTGCAAGCCGGCGCGCAGCGCGGGGGAGTCCGGCTGCACGGTGGCGACCAGCGCGCCCTGCGGATTGCCGGCCCTGCTCGGCAGATGCAGGGCGGTGGCGACGCTCGGGCTGATCTCCTGCGCCTCGACGCCGAGATAGCCGCGGGTGACGTGCCCGGATTTTTCGAGCTGGGCGACGACGGTCCGCACGGTATCCGAGGGGATGGCGAAGCCGATCCCGATGCTGCCGCCGGAGGGCGAGAGGATCGCCGTGTTCACGCCGACCACCTTGCCGTCCTGGGTGAACAGCGGGCCGCCGGAGTTGCCCTGGTTGATTGGCGCATCGACCTGGATGAAGTTGTCGTACGGGCCCTCGCCGATGTCGCGGCCGCGTGCCGAGACGATGCCGGCGGTGACGGTGCCGCCCAGGCCGAACGGGTTGCCCACGGCGATCACCCACTGGCCGGGCTGCACGTCCGCGGAGTTGCCGAGCCCGATATAGGCCAGGGGGTGGCCGGCATCGACCTTCAGCACCGCCAAGTCGGTGCGCGCGTCACGGCCGATCACGCGAGCGGGGAGCTGGGTGCCGTCGGCGAGGGTGACGCTGACCGAGCGGGCGTCCTTGACCACGTGGTTGTTGGTCACGACCGTGCCGTCGGCGTTGATGATGAAGCCGGAGCCGCGGGCTTCGATAGCGCGCGGGCGCTGCATCTGCATGCCGTTCGGGCCCATCATGCCGAAGGGGAACGGCAACGGCATGCCCTCGGCCTCGGCCGGGGTGGCGCGCAGCTTGGTGGTTATCGAGACCACCGCGGGCGTCACGCGGGCGACGAGCGCCGAGAAATCCGGCAGCGCCGCGGCCGGCGCCGCCGGGGCGATCGGCGCACCGGAGTTGACGGCGCTCGCGGTGGCGGCGTCGGCCGCCATGCCGGCGTGACCGGCGGCATAGCCGCCGAGGGCCGTGCCGGCCAGCAGGACGGCAACCAGCGACAGGCGGGTGCGGCGGCGGCCGTTCGGGTCGCGGCCGTTCGGATCGATCCCGGGCATCATGATCTCCTTGTGCATTCTTGTGCCGCGGTCGGTCGGCCCGCCGCGTTTCGGGTTGCGCGGGAGATAGGGGTGCGAACATGACCGTTCCTCTGGCGCGACGATGAAAGCTCGGTCATGCGCGCCGTTGACAACCCCGGCGCGCCCGCAGAAACAGGCCGCCGGCCGGGTTAGCACAGGGGTAGTGCAGCGGTTTTGTAAACCGAAGGCCGGGGGTTCAAATCCCTCACCCGGCATTATGCTGATCAACGAAGCCGGTGGCTTGGGGGCCGGCTTGCTGGCCGGCTGCGTCGGGCTCGGCCGCGATACCGGGTAGATGCCGAGGCCGGCGCCCCGCCTTCTGACTTTTATCAGCAGCCTGTCAGGGCAAGCCGCTATGCTGTCGTCATGGAAACGAACCCTGCGCCCGGCCCGACGCCATCGGCCGCCCGGACGCCGGACGAGCGCCGTCGCGCCGGGGCGGCGCTGCGGCGCCACGTGCCGCGCAGCGCGCAGGGCGCTTGGAAGCCGGCTGCCGATCGGGCCGACCCCATCGCGATCCTCATCGAGCAGGGCAGGAACCGCATCCCGGAGCTGCTGCCGATCCGCTACGGGCGGATGCGTACCGATCCCTTCGCTTTCCTGCGCGGCGCTGCCGCCGTGATGGCGGCCGACCTGGCACCCACGCCGTCGACCGGCATCAGCCTGCAGTCCTGCGGCGACGCGCATCTCGCCAATTTCGGTGCCTACGCCTCGCCCGAGGGCGTGCCGGTGTTCGACGTCAACGATTTCGACGAGACGCTGCCGGCGCCCTTCGAGTGGGACCTCAAGCGGCTGGCCGCCAGCCTCGTGGTGGCCGCGCGCGTCGCCGGCCAGGGCGAGAAGGCGGCGCGCCGGCTCGCTCATGCCGCTGCCCGGTCCTACCGCGAGCACATGACGGAGCTGGCGGCGCTCTCGCCGATCGACGCCTGGAACCGGCGCGTCGACCTCGCCCGCGCCGTCGCCGCCATCGACCGGCCGAAGCTGCGCGATACGGTGGAGAAGCATCTCGCCGCGGTGCTGCGGAGCGGGGCCGGGCATTTCGGCCTTGTCGAGGAGGCGCACGGCCGGGCGCAGATCCGGCTGAACCCGCCGCTGATCTATCACCTCGGCGAGCACGCCCTGCCGGCGCGCCAGGCCTTCGCTTCCTACGCGCAGACCTTGCAGGAGGACCGCCGGGTGCTGCTGGCCCGCCACACGCTGCGCGACGTGGCGTTCAAGGCGGTCGGGGTCGGCAGCGTGGGGACGTTCTGCGCCATCGGGCTGCTGACCGCCGGTGACGGCGCGCCGCTGCTGCTGCAGATCAAGGAGGCGCAGGCATCGGTGCTGGCGCCGTGCGCCGGCGCGTCGGCATACGCCAATCACGGCGAGCGGGTGGTGGTCGGCCAGCGCATGATGCAGGCGGCGAGCGATGTCTTCCTCGGGTGGACGCTGACGCCGATCGACGGGCGGCACTTCTATGTCAGGCGCTTGAAGGATGCCCGGCTGGCGGATATCGGCGTCCAGATCGAGGCGGCGCTGCCGTTCTATGCCGGGCTCTGCGGCCGCACCCTGGCCCGCGCGCACGCCCGCGCCGGCGACCCCGCCCTGGTTGCCGGCTATGCCGGAAAGGGCGACGCCCTGGACGAGGCGATCAGCGCCTTCGCCGTCGCCTATGCCGACCAGACCGAGAAGGACTGGAAGGCTTTTCTCGCCGCCATCAAGGCCGGCCGCATCACCGCCGCCGAGCCGCAGCCCGCCAGCCACTGATCACCCGCTGGAGAGCCTGCCCTGTCCCTTGGAGGGTGTCATCGCGAGCCGCCTTTTGGCGGCGTGGCGATCCAGGACACTTGGCCCAGGAACACTTCCGCGGCGCGGCGGCCCTGGATTGCTTCGCCTCCGGCTCGCAATGACCAAGAGGGGACGATGAGCCTCCGAGTGCGGCAACCGACCATCTACATCATGGCGAGCGGACGCAACGGCACGATCTATGTCGGCGTCACCTCCGACCTCGTCAGGCGCGTGCATTCGCACCGTACTGCTGCCGTACCCGGATTCACCTCCCGCTATGGCTGTAAACAACTCGTCTATTTCGAGCTGCACGCCGACATGGCCGCCGCGATCACCCGGGAGAAGCAGCTCAAGGGCGGATCGCGTGCGAAAAAGCTGGCCCTCATCGAGCGGGACAACCCCACGTGGCGGGACCTCTGGGATGACATCCTTTGAAGCGCATCAATTCGTCATTGCGAGCCGAAGGCGAAGCAATCCAGCGGGTCAGGATCGTGAGGTGAGGGGGCTTGCTGCTTCCTCCGCTGACGCTTGACGCCTCAGGTCTCCTTGCTCTCTGCCCGATGCTGCGCCGGGCCGTAGGAGCGGCTCAGATTGTGCGCGGTGTTGATCAGCGCGACGTGCGAGAAGGCCTGCGGGAAATTGCCGACCTGGCGCTTCGCCCGCACGTCGTATTCCTCGGCGAGCAGGCCGAGATCGTTGCGCAATGACAGAAGTCGTTCGAACAGCGCCCGCGCATCATCGTAGCGCTCCTGCAGGATGTAGTTGTCGGCGAGCCAGAAACTGCAGGCGAGGAACGCGCCCTCGTCGCCGGGCAGGCCGTCCACCGTGCTCGCCGTGTCGTAGCGGGCGACGAAGCCGTCCTTCAAAAGGTGCTTCTCCACCGCCGCCACGGTGCCGCGGATGCGCGGGTCGTCGGCCGGCAGGAAGCCGACCAGCGGCAGCAGCAACAGGCTGGCATCCATCTCGCGCGCGCCATAGGACTGGCCGAAGGCGTTGGTGTCGGCGTTGAACGCGCGCTCGCACACCTCGTCATGGATGCGCTCGCGCAGGCCGCGCCAGCGCTCGAGCGGACCCGGCAGCCCGAACTCCTCGATGCTGCGCACCGCGCGGTCGAAGGCGACCCAGGTCATCACCTTGGAGTGGGTGAAGTGGCGCCGTCCGCCGCGCACCTCCCACACACCCTCGTCCGGCTGGTCCCAGATCGTCTCGAGATGCTCGACGAGGGCACGCTCCAGGCTCCAGGCCGCCTCGCTCGATTTCAGGCCCATGCGCCGCGCCTGGTAGAGCGCGTCCATCACCTCGCCATAGACGTCGAGCTGCAGCTGGTCGGAGGCGGCGTTGCCGATCCGCACCGGTGCGGCCCCCTCGTAGCCGGTGAGCCACGGGATTTCGTATTCGGTGAGCCGCCGCTCCCCGGCGATGCCGTACATGATCTGCATCTGCGGCGGCGCCCCGGCGATCGCCCGGAGCAGCCACTCCCGCCAGTCGTCCGCCTCCTCGATGAAGCCGGAATTCAGCAGCGCATAGAGCGTGATCGTGGCGTCGCGCAGCCAGCAGAACCGGTAGTCCCAGTTGCGCGGCCCATTCAGCTGCTCGGGCAGCGACGTGGTGATCGCGGCGATGATGCCGCCGGTCTCGCGATGGGTGAGCGCCTTCAGCGTGATGAGCGAGCGCAGCACCGCCTCCGACCACTCGCCGCTGCCCTCCACCCGGTAGGCGCGGGCCCAATCGCGCCACCCCGCGGTCGCCGTCTCGACGGTGCTGGCGGCATCGGCGGGCTCGGGGATTGCCCGGAACGAGGGCGACCAGGTCAGCACGAACGGCACCTCCTCGCCGGCGGCGACGGTGAACTCGGCGACCGTCTTCATGTCTTCGCCACGCGGCTCGACCGGCGTCGAGAGGGTGAGCCGGTCGGGGCCGGCGACCGCCGTCAGCCGCCCGTCCGGCAGCTTCCGCACCCACGGGACGACCCAGCCGTAGTCGAAGCGGATGACCAGCTCCATCCGCATCGCGACGCTGCCGCTGAGCCCGCGCACCAGCCGGACGACGTCGGTGCCGTCGTCACGGCGCCCCATGCAATCGACGAGAACGACGCTTCCTGCCGCCGTCTCGAACTGCGTCTCCAGGATCAGCGTGTCGCCGCGGTAGCGGCGGCTGATCCTGGCGTCGGCCTCGGTCGGCGCGATCTGCCAGCGGCCGTTCTCGGGGCCGCCGAGCAGCGCGGTCAGACAGGCGGGCGAGTCGAAGCGCGGCAGGCCGAGCCAGTCGATCGAGCCGTCCTTGCCGACGAGAGCGGCGGTCTCGCAATTGCCGATGACGCCGTAATCCTCGATCAGTCCGGCCATGGCCGCCTCTCCTCGCAGGCCTCGGAAAATGTCAGGCGAGGGTCCCCCAGACCCTTCACCGAGCGCCGGCCACCGGCACCCTGATCGTTGCCTCCGCGGCTTCCACCGCCAGTCCCGGCGCCCTCCAGGGTTCCGGGGCGGCGACGGGAAGGTCGAGATGCACCCCGCGCAGCCACTCCGCGACATGGCTCAGCAGGTGGCGGGCGGCGTCCCCATGCACATCGGACGGAACCGCCGCGCGGGCGCGCTCGATCCGCTCGGCCAGCGGCGGCGCCTCGAGCACGCCGGCTTCCAGCAGCTCGCAGACCAGCGCCTGGTAGAGGGCGACCAGCGCCCCGTGGGTCTCATTGTGCCGGTGATCGCGCACTTCCAGCACGGCCCGCATGAGATCGCGAGAGATCGTTGACATGCCTGGCGTCCCGTTTTCCTGATGCGGGGGAGTACCTTATGACCTCGCCGGCCGGCGAGGTCGAGCGTTCGTCGTTGCATCCCGCCCGGTTTGAGGACATTCACCGGCACGCGCATGGACCAGCCCGCTCCTCCCGCCCCACCCCCTCCCGCGCCAGCCAAGGATCCGGCCACCCTGCGCCGGGAGGCGCTCCTGGAGCGGCTCGGCCGCGCCGAGCAGGCGGCGAAGGCCCGGCATTTCGGCGAGGCGACCGGCATCTGCCAGGACATCCTGGCGGAGAACCCGGACCTGCCGGCCGCCCTCGCCGTGATGGGCGCCGTACTCGGGCACCGGGGCGAACTGGCCCAGGCCACCGTCCTGCTCGAGCGGGCGGTGGCGGCGGACGCCACGGTCGCTGCCTGGCACGGCAACCTCAGCGGCCTCTACCGCATGCAGCACCGGCTCGACGAGGCGCTCGCCTCCGGGCTCGAAGCGGTGCGGCTCAAGCCCGACCAGGCCGGCAACCATCTCAATCTCGGCAAGGTCCACCTGGACCGCGGCGAACGCGAGGCGGCGCTGGGCGAGTTTCTGGAAACGCTCGCCCGCGACCCGGAAAATCCCGAGGCGCATCTGGCGATCGGGCAGATCCTGCTGGCCGCCGGCGATCTGCGGCCGGGCTGGATCGAATACGAGTGGCGCAACAAGCTCGAGCAGGCCAAGGGCATGGTGCCGAAGATGGTGGCGCCACTCTGGAACGGCATGCACCTGCCGGGCCGCCGCATCCTGCTGGTCGGCGACCAGGGCTACGGCGACACGCTGCAATTCTCCCGCTTCATTCCGATGGTCGCGGAACGCTGCGGCGAAGTGCTGGTCGGCAGCAGTCCCGATCTCGGCATGCTGCTGCGCGGCATCCCCGGTGTCTCGCAGGTGCTGTCGCGCTGGAGCGACATCCCCCGCCACTCTGCCTACGCCCTGATGTCCAGCCTGCCCGGAATCCTCGGCACCGAGGTGGCGAGCATTCCGGCGACGATCCCCTACCTGACGCCGGACCCTGCGGCGGTGCAGAGCTGGGCGGCGCGGCTCGAACAGCTGGCGGGCAGCGCGCGGCTGCGCGTCGGGCTGGTCTGGGCGGGGCGGCCGACCCATCCCAACGACAGCCGGCGCTCGATGCGGCTGGAGACCCTGGCGCCGCTCGCCGCCATCGAGACGATCCGGCTGGTGTCGCTGCAGAAGCCGATCCCGGCGCGCGACGCCGCCGCCTTCGCGGCGATGCCGGGCGCCGTCGATGTCGCCGAGCACCTCACCGATTTCGGCCAGACCGCCGCGGCGCTGGTCAATCTGGATCTGCTGGTCACCGTCGATTCCGCGGTCGCCCATCTCGCCGGGGCTCTCGGCAAGCCGGTCTGGCTGATGCTGCCGCGGCCCTCGGACTGGCGCTGGATGCTCGATCGCACCGACAGCCCGTGGTATCCGACCGTCCGGCTGTTCCGTCAGCCGCGGCCGGGCGATTGGGCGCCGGTGGTGGCCGAGGTCGCACGCACCCTCTCCCGGCTGCGCCGCAGGTCCTGAAAAGCCGGATCAGATCGCGACCCGCACCCCGAGCTCGACCACCCGGTCGCTGGGAATGCGGAAGAATTCGGTCGCCGACACGGCATTGCGCGCCATCACCAGGAACAGCCAGAGCCGCCAAAGCGGCAGCTTCGGCGCCATCGCCGGCACGATCGTTTCGCGCCCGAGGAAGTAGCTCACCTGCATCGGCTCGAACGGCACGCCGCGGCCGTGCAGCTCCTCGAGATCGCGCGGAATGTTCGGGCTCTCCATGAAGCCGTAGCGGATGATCACGCGATAGACGCCGGGGATCAGCTCCTCGGCCTCGCTGCGCCGGTCCGCCCCGACCTCCGGTACGTCGAGATTGAGCACGGTGACGAACAGCACCTTCTCGTGCAGCACCTTGTTGTGCTTGAGATTGTGCAGCAGCGCCCCCGGCACATAGTCCGGATTGCCGGTCAGGAAGACCGCGATGCCGGGCACCCGCACGGTGCGCGATTGCGGCAGCCGATCGAGGAACGACTTGATGGAGAGGCTGTCCTGACGCCAGCGCTCCAGCATCAGGCTGCGGCCGCGATTCCACGTGGTCATCAGCGCCATCAGGGCCAGCCCGAGCACCAGCGGCACCCAGCCGCCTTCGGGGATCTTCAGCGCGTTGGCGGCGAAGAAGGTGCTGTCGAGCACGAAGAAGAAGCCGAACACGGTGAGTGCCGCGGTGCGCGACCAGCGGAACTGGCGGCGGAACACCACGGTCGCCAGCACGCAGGTGCAGATGAACGTGCCGGTCACCGCGATGCCGTAGGCCGCCGCCAGGTTGTCGCTGGTCTTGAAGGCGAGCACCAGGATCAGCACGCCGATCGCCAGCGCGCCGTTGACCTGCGGCATGTAGATCTGGCCCTCCTCGGTCTGGCTGGTGTGGCGCACCGTCAGCCGCGGCAGGAACCCCATCTGCATGCATTGCCGCGCCATCGAGAAGGCGCCGGAGATCAGCGCCTGGCTGGCGATCACCGTCGCCGCGGTCGCCAGGATCACCAGCGACAGGCCGAGCCATTTCGGGCCGAGCAGGAAGAACGGGTTCTCCAGCGCCCGGGGATCGCGCAGGATCAGCGCCCCCTGGCCGAAATAGTTGAGCACCAGCGAGGGCAGCACGAAGGCCAGCCAGGCGATGCGGATCGGCTGCGCGCCGAAATGCCCCATATCGGCGTACAGCGCCTCGGCCCCGGTCACCGCCAGCACGACGGACCCGAGCGCGACGAAGGCGAGCAGCCGGTAGTGCAGGCAGAGCTCGACCGCGTAGCAGGGAGAGAGTGCGCGCAGCACCGAGGGATTGCGCAGTACCGCCAGCAAGCCGAGCAGACCGATGACGCCGAACCAGAGCGCCATCACCGGGCCGAAGACGCGCCCGACGCTGCCGGTGCCACGATACTGGACCGCAAACAGCACGACGATCACCAGCGCCGAAATCGGCAGCACGTATTCCTGCAGTTCGGGGGCGGAGACCTCCAGCCCCTCGACAGCCGACAGCACCGAGATCGCCGGAGTGATCACGCCATCGCCGAAGAACAGGCAGGCGCCGATCACCCCGATGATCCCCATGGCGTGGCGGGTCGCCGGCAGTGCCGAGGCGCGCTGCGCCAGCGCCATCAGCGCCAGGATGCCGCCCTCGCCGCGATTGTCGGCGTGCATCACCAGCAGCACGTATTTGACGGTGACGATCAGCACCAGCGACCAGAAGATCAGCGACAGGATGCCGAGCACTTCCGCGCTGGTGATCCGGCCGCCGATGAAATGCTGCAGGCTGGCGCGCAGCGCGTAGAGCGGGCTGGTGCCGATGTCGCCATAGACCACCCCGAGCACGGCGAGCAGCATGCCGACGCGGGGCGCCGTCCGCTGCCGGTGCGCCGCCGCGAGCGTCACGCCCATTGCACGCTCCCGCCCAGGCTGCCGCCCAGACTTGCGTCCAGACTTGCGCCAAAGCCACGCACCAGCATTCGGTCGCCTCTTCGCGGGTCCGGCGAGACGCCCTGGGGTGCACCGCCGTCCGACACTACGCGAGAAGCCGCGTGCCGGTTCAAGCGGGGTGCCCGACCCCGACCCTGGCCGCCGACCCGCGCGGCACCTCGCCGGGCGCCGGGCGGGCGCCGAAGATGGCGCTGCCGACGCGCACGATCGTGGCGCCGTGGGCGATCGCGGTCTCGAAATCCGCCGACATTCCCATGGAGAGCACGGAGAGGCCGTGCCGCGCGGCCCGGTCGGCGAGCCAGGCGAAGTGCGGCGCCGGATCGACCTCGGCGGGAGGGATGCACATCAGCCCGCGCAGCCGGTCGCCGAAGCGGGCGCGGCACGCCGCGATGAAGGCATCCGCCTCGTCCCGCGGCACACCGGATTTCTGCGCCTCGTCCCCGACATTGACCTGGACCAGCAGGGCGGGCAGTCGGCCCTCGCGGTCCCCGGCCTGCGCGATGGCGTCGGCCAGGCGAGGGCGGTCCAGGCTCTCGATGGTGTCGGCGAGGCGCACGGCGTCCGCCGCCTTGTTGGTTTGCAGGCCGCCGATCAGGTGCAGCCGCAGTGCCGGCCAGTCCGAGCGCAGGGGCGGGAATTTTGCTGCCGCCTCCTGCACCCGGTTCTCCCCGAACACCGCCTGCCCGGCCTGCAAGGCGGCGAGGATGGCGGCCTGCGGCTGGGTTTTCGAGACGGCGACCAGCGTGACATCTTCCGGGCGCCGGCCGGCGCCCCGGGCGGCTTGGGCGATCCGCTCGCCGATCCGCTGTAGGCCGAGCCGGATCGCGGCGATATCAGGCGCGGCATCGGAGCCGGGATCAGGCGGGGAGGCGACCATGGACAGCAGGCTTGTCGCCTGGGCGCGGGCCGTCAAGGCGCGCCGTTCTCGCCGGCATGGCGCCTCGCCGCCGGTGCTCTGGCTGTTCACCGACGCCGAGCGTCTGGCCGATCCACGCCCGACGGTGCGCCGCCTGCCCAAGGGCCTGTGCGGCGTCGTGTTGCGCGACGATGGCCGGCCCGATCGGGCAGCGCTCGGCCGCGACCTCGCCCGGCTGTGCCGCTCGCGGCGCCTCGCCCTGTCGGTCGCCGGCGACGCGCGTCTCGCCAGGGCGCTGGGCGCTGGCCTGCATCTGCGTCGCGGCCGGCGCCCGGCCGGCGGAGCGGCCTGCCGTTTCGCCACCAGCTCGGCGCATTCACTTCCCGAGGTATTGCGGGCGGGGCGGAGCGGTGCCGCGCTGGTGTTTCTCTCGCCGTGCTTTCCGACCGACAGCCATCCCGGCGCGGCGGCTCTGGGCCCGCTTCGCTGGGCGGCCATCGCGCGGGCGGGCCAGGCCGCAGGAATCCCGGGGCTGCTGGCCCTGGGCGGCATGTCCGGCCGCCGTGCCCGCGCGCTGCCGCGGTTCTGCGCCGGTGCCGGCGCCATCGGGGCATTGGCTTCGGAAGATTGTGACGCGAACGCCACACTGTTTCGGAATTGCCATGGCGGCGGGCCGGGGTCGGTTGCGGGAACGTGAACACTCCCTCCATAATCCGTTCAGGTTTGGTCGCCCGCTTTGTTCCGACGGCAGGGGGCCGGATCCCTGAAAGGTTTGCCGGGCGTTCCGGCAATATGAGGAGGATCGAATGCGTAAGCTCCTGCTGGCCAGCGTGGCCGCACTCGGCGCGTCGGTGGGCGTCGCCCAGGCGCAGGTCGTCACGCTGCCGACGCTGATGCCAAGCACCACTCCGACTCCGGCTCCGGGGACGATCACCGTCCGCCTCGGCGCGAAACTCAACTTTTACGCCGGCGTCCTCTCCGACAGCGGCGACAAGGCGGTCGCCCCGACCGGAGGTGCCGGCGCGACCGGTCCGGCGACTGGCACCTACAAGCAGGCCAATTACGAATTCGGCGACTACGTCCGCCTCTACCCGTCGTTGGACGGCGTGGCGGCGAACGGCCTCAAATACGGTGTCTTCGCCGAGATCCGTCATGAGTCGGGCGTCGGCGCCGGCGGCGGCGCGCTCGGCAGCATCTCCGGGTCCGACACCAGGAACGGCTTGCTCTATTTTCGCCGTGAATACGGTTACGTCGGCACCAACCAGTTGGGCACCGTGCGCTTCGGCGCCACCGACCCGACCAGCGGCTTGTTCGAGACCGGCACCTTCGAAAACTTCAACGACGGCGGCTGGAACGGCGATATCGAGGACTTCTTCTCCTCCTCGGCGGCCCCCTCCTGGCCGTTCATGGTGGTCGGCGCCTACTACACCACGACGAAGGTCGTCTACCTGTCGCCGCAGTTCTACGGCGTGGATTTCGGCTTCAGCTATGAGCCGAGCACCAGCAACGTGACCCCGCTTGACGGGTGCTCTTATGCCGAGACGATCCCGCCCTCGGTGACCCCCGCCGGCGCGACTACGCCGCTCAACGTGTCGAGCATCGGCTCCTTCGGAGCGAGCTGCGCGCGCCTCTCCTCCTCTTCGCGCGCGGCTGATCTCGCGCGTCGCCGGAACACGATCGACACGGCGGTCCGCTATCGCGGCACGTTCGGCCCGGTCGGCATCGCCGCGACCGGCGGCTTCATCGGCTCGCAGCACGTGAACTACGACGGGGCGCCCCCGATCCCGGTCCGCTACAACGGTCTGGAAATCGGCGACTTCGGCACCGCCGTCACCATCGCCGGGCTGACCGTCGGCGGCCATATCAGCTTCGGCCGCGGCAACGGCGCCAACGCGGCGCTGGAGCCGGTCGGCGCGGTGCCCGAGTTCATCTGGCTCGCCGGCGCCTCCTACACGATCGGCCCGGTGATCGTCGGCGCGTCGTTCTTCCAGACCAACGTCGCCGGCTCGAGCGGTCCGACCTCGGCGGGCTTCGCCAGCAGCGTCGGCCAGCTTCGGGAGCGCGGCGTCGCGGCGGGCGGCACCTTCACCGTCGCCCCCGGCGTCTCGCTCTTCCTCGACTACCTCTACGGCGACCGCAAGGAAAACGGTGTGAACCTGCTCGGCGACTCCGAGTCCTCCGCCACCCACAACCAGACGCGGGCACAGCTTATCGGCCTCGGCACGCAGATCCGCTGGTAAGACTTCCCCAAGCGGCTCGAGGCAAAGGCGGTGGGGCATACCCACCGCCTTTTTCTTTGCCCCGGTCGCACGAGGATGTCGGGCGAGGATGCTCTTGGCGGCCGGGCCGTGCCGGGCTAAACAGCCGCGATCGGCCCGGCGCGTTCACTCCTTGCAGGGATCCAGGATGACCCCACGGCTTTGCCTCGCCTTGCTGCTGTTTGCCGCGGGATTGTCGCTTGCCGCCTGCGGCAACAGCCGCCCCGTCGCTGAGAGCGAATACACCGATCCGCGCAACCAGACCGGCGGCCAAGGAACCATCTTCGGCGACGCCGGCCTGACGCTCGGCGTCGACAAGAACGCCAAGGGCGACCAGGCCGGCGGGGCTCTCGGGGTCAACGCGTATCTCTGGCGGGGCGCGCTGGATACGCTGTCCTTCATGCCGCTGGCCTCCGCCGACCCGTTCGGCGGCGTGATCATCACCGACTGGTATCAGCCGCCGACGGCTTCCGGCGAGCGTTTCAAGGCGACGGCCTATATCCTCGGGCGGCAGCTGCGGGCCGACGGCGTGCGGATCTCAGTGTTCCGCCAGGTCCAGCAGAACGGTCAGTGGGTGGACGCGGCCGTGAGCCCCGCCACGACCGGCGAGATCGAGAACAAGGTGCTGGCGCGAGCCCGCGAGCTGCGCGCGCAATCGGCGAGCAACTAGGGCACGGAGACCAGGCGAGGTCCTCGCCCCGGCGGCGGGATCAGCGGCGCGGATCCCCGGGCGCCGTTGCTTGCGGGAATCTTGTCTGCGGAGCTGTTCTGGCCGATACAGGCAGGACGTCGCAGCCGGCAGATAGCCCATGTCTGACACCCTAGCCATTGCCGCGGAGAAAGCGGGTTCCGAGCCGGCGCGCTTCGATTTCGCCGCGGCCGAGCCGCGGTGGCAGCAAGCCTGGGAGCGTCGCGGCTGCTTTCGCGTCGCCGACGTGCCCGATGACGGCCTGCCGAAATACTACGTCCTCGAGATGTTTCCCTATCCCAGCGGCAAGATCCACATGGGTCACGTCCGCAACTACACGCTGGGCGACGTGGTGGCACGCTACAAGCGGGCCCGCGGCTTCTCGGTGCTGCACCCCATGGGATGGGACGCCTTCGGCCTGCCCGCGGAGAACGCGGCGCGCGAGCGCGGCGTGCATCCCGCACGATGGACGTACGACAACATCGCGGCGATGCGCGCCGAGCTGCAGCGCATGGGCCTCTCCTTGGACTGGAGCCGGGAGTTCGCGACCTGCGATCCCGAGTATTACGGCCATCAGCAGAAACTCTTCCTCGATCTCTGGCGGGCCGGGCTGGTGGAGCGTCGCGAGAGCTGGGTCAACTGGGACCCGGTCGACGGCACGGTGCTGGCCAACGAGCAGGTGATCGAGGGCCGCGGCTGGCGCTCCGGCGCGCCGGTCGAGAAGAAGCTGCTTTCGCAATGGTTCCTGCGGATTACCGCCTACGCCCCGGAACTGCTGTCCGCTCTCGATGGTCTGGAACGCTGGCCGGAGCGGGTGCGAGTCATGCAGGCCAAATGGATCGGCCGCAGCGAGGGCGCGAAGCTGCGCTTTCCGCTGCTCCGTCCGGTTGGTTCGATCGAGGGCGTCGAGGTCTACACGACGCGCCCGGATACGCTGATGGGCATGTCCTTCCTGGCGCTCGCGCCCGAGCACCCGCTCGCCGCCGCGGTGGCCGAGAGCGATCCGCAAGCGGCGGCTTTCATCGCGGAGTGCCGACGCCTCGGCACCAGCGAAGCGGTGATCGAGACCGCGGAGAAGCGGGGTTTCGACACCGGCCTTTGCGTCGACAATCCGTTCCTGCCGGGGCAGACCTCCCCGGTGTGGATCGCCAACTTCGTGCTGATGGAATACGGCACGGGCGCGATCTTCGGCTGTCCCGCGCATGACCAGCGTGACCTCGACTTCGCCCGCAAATACGCGCTTCCGGTGCCGCCGGTGGTGCTGCCGCCCGGCGCCGATCCGGCGACATATGCGATCGGCGACACCGCCTATGTCGGGCCCGGCGTGATGTTCAATTCCGGGTTCCTGGACGGGCTGGACACCGAGGCGGCGAAACGCGCGGCGATCGCCGAACTGGAACGACAGGGGGCGGGCAAGGGCGAAGTGAATTGGCGCCTGCGCGACTGGGGAGTCAGCCGTCAGCGCTACTGGGGCTGCCCCATCCCGATGATCCATTGCGACGCTTGCGGAATAGTGGCGGTTCCCGACTCGGCACTGCCGGTGCGCCTGCCCGAGGACGTGACCTTCGATCGGCCCGGCAATCCGCTCGATAATCACCCCAGCTGGAGGCATGTGGCCTGCCCGGAATGCGGCCGGCCGGCGCGGCGCGAGACCGACACCTTCGACGTGTTCGTCGACAGCGCCTGGTATTTCGCGCGTTTCTGCTCGCCGCGTGCCGCGGTGCCGATGGCGCGCGACGCGGTCGATCACTGGCTCCCCGTCGACCAGTATATCGGCGGCATCGAGCACGCGATCCTGCATCTGCTCTATTCCCGCTTCTTCACCCGCGCGATGCGCGACACCGGCCACCTCGCCGAACGCGAGCCGTTCGCCGGCCTATTCACCCAGGGCATGGTGACGCATGAGAGCTACCGCACTGCCGATGGCAAATGGCTCTATCCCGAGGAGGTGGAGCGCCAGCCCGACGGCTCGGCGATCCATCGCGACACCGGCGAGCCGGTCAGCGTCGGCCGCGTCGAGGCGATGTCGAAATCCAAGCGGAACACAGTCGATCCCGGCGCCATCATAACTCGTTTCGGTGCCGATACAGCCCGATGGTTCATTTTGTCGGACAACCCGCCGGATCGTGACATGGAGTGGACCGAGGCCGGGGTGTCCGGCGTTTTCCGCTTCACCCAGCGGCTGTTCCGACTGGCCGAAGCGGTCGAAGCGGCGCCAACCCCGGCGCCCGGGACCGGCTTCGGCGACGCCGCACGCACCCTGCGGCGCGCCACCCACCACGCCATAAAGGCGGTGACCGACGCGCTGGAGAGCTTTGCCTTCAACGTCGCCGTCGCGCGCGTGCACGAGTTCGCCAATGCCATGGCGGATGCCGAGAAGGTCGCCGAAGCCCCCGATCATCCCGGCCTCGCCTGGGCGCGGACGGAAGCGGTGGAGACGCTCGCTCGCCTGATCTCGCCGATGATGCCGCACCTGGCCGAGGAAATTCACGCCCGGCTGCATCCGGAGGCCGAAAGCCTGGTTGCGGAACTATCCTGGCCGGAAGCCGATCCGGCTTGGCTCGCGGTCGAATCCGTCACCATCGCGGTCCAGGTGATGGGACGCCTGCGCGGCACGATCACCATGCCTCCCGGAGCGGAGGCAGGTGATGTTGTCGCGGCCGCCGCGGTCGAGCCGAACGTCGCCCGCGCACTCCAGGGCAAGCGGGTCATCAAGCGCGTGCACGTGCCGGACCGCATCGTCAATTTCGTGGTGGCGGAGTGAGCGTGCCCCGGACGGCGGGTGTGATCTCTGACCGTCTCCGGCCTTCCCGTCGCGGCCTGCTGTCTCTCGGGCTCCTCGGGCTGCTGCCGGGATGCGGCTTCCGGCCGCTCTATGCCGCCGGCGAGAGCGGCACGATGAGCGTCGCCCAGGCGGAGCTGGCCGCGATCACGGTCGGCATCATTCCCGATCGGACGGGCCAGTTGCTGCGCCAGGCGCTGCAGGACCGATTCGAGCGGCAGGGCATAGGGGTGGCGCACCGCTTCGAGCTCGCGGTGGCGTTTGCGATCGGCGAAGAGGGCGTCGGCACCCTGCCCGACAGCGCCAACACCCGCTCGCGGGTCATCGGCACCGCCTCCTGGACACTGCGCAACCAGGACCCGCTGCGAACGACGCTGGACAGCGGGGTCGCACGATCGGTCGACGGATACGACGTCATCGATCAGCAGCCTTTTGCGGCCGACATGGAGCGTGAGGCCACGCAGCGCCGGATTGCCGAGAACGTGGCCGACCAGATCACCCTGCAGCTGGCGCTGTATTTCAAGCGGCACCCCGCAATCGGGTGACGGGATGAAGCTCGACGCCCGGCGCGTCGCCGATTTTCTTCGCGACCCCGGCGATTGCCGGGCTGTGCTGCTGCATGGCGAAGATGGCGGACTGGTGCGCGAGCGTGCCGAGGCGTTGCTGCGGGCCGTCGCGGGCAGCTTGCACGACCCGTTCCGGGTTGCAGAGCTCGATCGTGACGGCTTCTCGCGCATTCCGGAGGAGGTTTCGGCGCGCTCGCTGGTCGGCGGGCGCCGCGTTGTCCGGGTTCGGGAAGCCGGTGATGCCGCCGCTGTGCCGGTTGCGGCCGCGCTGTCAGGAGAGCCGGAAGCGCTGCTGGTGCTGGAGGCCGGCGAGCTCCCCCCACGCTCCCGGCTTCGCGCGGCGCTGGAGCGGTCGGCGCACGCGGTGGTGATAGGCTGTTACCGCGAGGAGGGCGGGGCGCTCAGGCAGTTCATCCAGGCCGAACTCCGCCGGGAGACCGTGTCCATCGATCCGGACGCAACAGCATGGGTGGCCGAGCAGCTGGGAGCCGATCGCGCGGCCACGCGATCGGAAATAGAGAAGCTGGCCTTGTATGCCGGCCCGGGTGGTGTCGTGTCCCTGGAGGTTGCGGCCGCCGTCGGGGGGGATGTCGCCAGCTTGCAGCTGGAAGACGCCCTGTTTGCCGCAACGGCTGCGGACGTTGCTGCAACCGACCGGGCACTTGGGCGGGTTCTCGCTGAGGGCGCGAGCCCTGTCTCCATCGTGCGAAGCGCCCTGTTCCACCTCCAGCGACTTGTGCGCGCGCGCGCCGCCATGGCCGGCGGGCTCGCGGCTGCCGAGGCAGCCCGCGCTGTGCGGCCGCCGCTGTTCTTCCGCCGGATCGCCTCTTTCGGCGCTGCCCTGAACGCCTGGCCGCTCGCGGATCTGGCCGAAGCATGCCGGGCCATGTGGGAAACGGAGCTGGCCTGCAAGCAGACCGGGGCGCCCGCGGAACTGCTCTGCCGGGAGGCGATCCTCAGTCTGGCACACCGGGCGGGGCGCGGCCGAAGAAGTTGACAGCCGTGCCGAGTTCTTGCCCTGACCTTCTAGCGGCTCAACAAGGCGATCAACCCGTCGAGCTGTTCAATGGACTGATAGCTGATTCGCAGGCTGCCGCCGCGGCCGTCGAAGCTGATCTGCACCCGCAGGCCGAGGCGTTCGGAGAGGTCGCGTTCAACCGCGGCGGCTTCGGGGTCCTTTTCCGAGGCGGCGCTTCGGTCGGGTGTTGAGGTTCTTCGGGCGATCAGGGCTTCGGTCTGGCGGACGCTGAGGCCTTGCGCGATGACGGTCCGCGCCGCCCTTTCCGGATCGGGATGTGCGAGCAAAGCCCTCGCATGGCCTGCCGACAAAGCTCCGTTGCGAACCTCCGCCTGCAAGCTGGGCGGCAGGTTGAGGAGGCGCAGGAGGTTCGCAACATGGCTGCGGGACTTGCCGATCGCCTTGCCGATTGCCTCCTGTGACATGCCGAACTCGTCGATGAGGCGGCGGAACCCGTCGGCCTCTTCTATGGGGTTGAGGTCCTGGCGCTGCAGATTCTCAACCAGCGCCGCCGCCATGGCGTCGGCGTCGTTGAGCTCGCGCACGAGCGCCGGCACCGCATGGAGGCCGGCAGCTTGGGCGGCTCGCCACCGGCGTTCCCCGGCGATGATTTGATAGTGCCCGGGGGTCTGCGGGTCGGGCCTGGTGAGCAGGGGCTGCAAGATGCCTCGGGCCCGTATCGAGTCCGCAAGCTCGCTGAGGGTGGTTGGGTCCATCCCACGGCGCGGCTGGAACGGGCCTGGCGAGAGGAGCTCGATGCCGATCGCCCGAACGGCCACGTCGGGATCGGGGGCGGCAGCGGCCTCGCCCAGCAACGCCGCAAGACCGCGGCCAAGGCGGGGACTCGCTTCCTTTGCGCTCAAGGCGCGGTCCCCGCGGCGCGGCGACCGCGTTCGAGCACTTCGCCAGCCAAGCGCACATAGGCCTGTGCGCCGGGCGATCGGAAGTCATAGAGCAGGACTGGCTTGCCGTGGCTTGGCGCTTCGGAAATGCGGATGTTCCGCGGAATCACGGTCTCATAGACCTCCTGGCCAAAAAACCCGCGAGCGTCGGCGGCAACCAGCTCAGACAGATTGTTCCGTCGATCAAACATGGTGAGAAGGATCCCTTCCAGACGCAAACTCGGATTGAGATCACGTTTGACCATATCGATGATGCGGATCAGCTGCGTGATGCCCTCCAGCGCAAAGAACTCGCACTGCAGGGGAACCAGCACGGAGTCTGCGGCGACGAGAGCATTCAGGGTGAGCAATCCGAGTCCTGGCGGGCAATCGATCAGGACGTAGGTGTAGGCCTGTCCATCGGTATTCAGTGAGCGCAGGGCGTCGCGCAGGCGGAACTCGCGTCGGGGGATGGTGACCAGCTCGATCTCTGCCCCGGCGAGGTCGGGCTCGGCGGGGATGAGTGAGAGGCCCGGCACGTAGGTGCGGATTGGGCTGGCCGGGACATTCTGGGTGAGCAAGGCGTAGCTCCCCGTCTTGCGCTCGTTTCGCTGGATGCCTAGGCCGGTCGAGGCGTTCCCTTGCGGATCCAGGTCGACGAGGAGAATGGATTCACCGGAGGCTGCCATCGCCGTCGCCAGATTGATCGCGGTGGTGGTTTTGCCCACCCCTCCCTTCTGGTTGGCAACAGCCAGAACTCGCGACGCGGGACGCGGCGGTACTTCTACTGATCGCTCCCTTTCATCTGGCGGGCGCACGCGAGAACTCCCTGACTTCCAGGATGGCTGCGTCGGGTGCGGTGATGCTCGGGTGTAGGACGTAGTCCATGTGCCACTCGTTTTCGGCCGCGGTCAATTCACCCTGAAGCTTCGCCCCTTTCAGGAACAGGCAGGTGGTTTCCGGCCCGGCGAATCGCTCGGCATAGGCCAACAGGAGTGGCAGGGGGGCGAGAGCGCGGGCCATGATGATGGCAGGGGTCGGCAGGCGCGCCGATTCGATACGAATGGGATGGATCGTCACGGGTGCCTGGGTGAGCCGCGCGGCTTCCCGGAGGAATGCGGCCTTGCGCTGGTCCGCTTCTACGAGGTGGATCATCCGGCCGGTGGCGATTGCCAGCACCAACCCGGGAAATCCGGCGCCGGAGCCCATATCGATAGCCGGCCCGGGCCGCTCGTCTATCAACGGGGCGAGCTGCAGGGAATCGAGCACGTGACGATCCCAGACCCTCGCTTCGTCCAGGTCGCCGACAAGGTTTAGCCGTCCCGACCATAGCAGGATTTCTTCAACGAAGCGGGCTAGCCGTGCTTCCGTTTCACGTGAAACAGCCTTTAGGCCCGGGGGCTCTTTGGACCGCAGCTGTTGTTTCACGTGAAACGCGCTCGCCCGAGCTTCCGCGCATGAGCGCAAACCGCAGCCAGCGCCGCAGGCGTCATGCCCGGTAGGCGGGAAGCCACGCCCAGAGATGCAGGCCTGTGCGCCTGCAACTTGGATCGGATCTCAGCGGAGAGCCCGCCGATTTCGTCGTAGTTCACGCCGCCGAGCGCCATGGCCTCCTCGCGGCGGAACGCGCGCGCATCCGCGTCCTGCCTGGCGAGATAGCCAGCGTAGACCGCATCGGTCCGGACCTGCTCTACGGCTCGCGGGGATGCCTGGTCGAGCCAGGGGAATAGGCATCGCAGCAAGCTGATCGGAAGCTCCGCCTGCAAC
>JAFAYM010000172.1 GCA_019240395.1 Acidisphaera sp.
CCGCGCTGCACGGAGACCTGCTTGATGGCGTTGGCCATGTTGGCGACGGCGATGCGCAGGAAGCCTTCGGCGATGTCGCGCGGATCGCGCGGCCCGCCGCCGGTCGCCGCGATGTCCCCGGCGAGCTCGGCAAAGCCGCGTTGCACGACCTCGGTGTCCAGCCTCTGGTCGCCGTGCGGCCCGAAGATCGCGGGGAAATGCGCCGCCTGGATTTTCCCGACACAGACATTGGCGTCGGTGACGGTGAGCGGCCCGCCGCGACGATAGCAGGCCGGACCCGGATCCGCGCCGGCGCTGCCCGGACCGACCCGCATCCGCGCGCCGTCGAAATGCAGGATCGAGCCGCCGCCGGCGGCCACCGTGTTGATCGCCATCATCGGCGCGCGGATGCGCACGCCGGCGATCTCGGTCTCCCAGCTGCGCTCGAAGCCGCCGGCATGCAGCGCCACGTCCGTCGAGGTGCCGCCCATGTCGAAGCCGATGATGTCGTCAAATCCCGCGGCGGCAGCGGTGCGCGCGGCGCCGACGATGCCGCCCGCCGGCCCGGACAGGATCGCGTCCTTGCCCTGGAAGTGCCGGGCCTGCGCCAGCCCGCCGTTCGACTGCATGAAGAACAGCTCCGTGCCGCCCAGCTCGGCCGCCACCTGCTCGACGTAGCGGCGCAGGATCGGCGAGAGATAGGCGTCCACCACCGTGGTGTCGCCGCGCGGGATCATCCGCAGCAGCGGGCTCACCCGGTGGCTGGCGGAGACCTGGGCGAACCCGGCCTCGCGCGCCAGCTCGGCGAGCCGGCGCTCATGCGCGGGATACTTCCAGGCGTGCATCAGCACGATGGCGCAGGCGGCCAGCCCGCGCCCGCGCGCCGCGCGCAACGCCTCGGCCGCGGCCGGCTCGTCGAGCGCCTCGATCTCCTCGCCGTCGACGCCGACGCGTCCGGCGACTTCCACCACTTCCTCATGCAGCATCGAGGGCAGCACGACGTGCAGGTCGAACAGGCGGGGGCGCGCCTGGTTGCCGATGCGGAGCGCATCGGCAAAGCCGCGGTTGACCACCAGCAGGGTGGGCTCGCCGCGGCGCTCCAGCAGCGCGTTGGTGGCGACGGTGGTGCCCATCTTCACCGCGGCGACCAGCCCCGCCGGGATCGGCGCCTCCGCCGCCAGCCCGAGTTCCGCCTTGATGCCGGCGATCGCCGCGTCACCGTAGCGTCCGGGGTTCTCGCTCAGCAGCTTGCGGGTAGAGAGTCGGCCGTGCGGATCGCGGGCGACGATGTCGGTGAAGGTGCCGCCGCGGTCGATCCAGAACTGCCATCCCGCCATGTCGTCCACTTGCCCACCCCCGGCTGTTGGGAGAATGCTGGCCGCGTGGCGGGGCGGCAAGCAGCCCCCGGCGGGCCCGACGGTCTTTCGCAAGCGTAAACTGGTGCCATGATACAGGGATGTGACGGGGAGCCTGAGCAGCCAGAATGAGCTATTGGGGCAAGATCATCGGCGGGGTGGCCGGCTTCGTCATGGGCGGGCCGTTCGGCGCCGTGGTCGGGGCGACGCTCGGCCACGCCGCCGATAATGGTGCACTGCCCGGCGGCGGCATGTCGTTCGGCGGCGCGCCGTTCGGCGCCTTCGGGCCAGCCAAGCTCGCCGCCCTGCTCGGCGGCCGGGACCAGCTCTTCGCCGTCGGCGTCGTCGTGCTCTCCGCCAAGCTCGCCAAGTGCGACGGCCCGGTAGTGCGCGCCGAGATCGACGCCTTCCGCCGGCAGTTCCGCATCCCGCCGGAGAATCTGCGCGATATCGGCCGGCTGTTCGACCAGGCGCGCGACAGCTCCGACGGCTACGAGAGCTACGCCAACCAGCTCGGCGCCGCCTTCGCCGACAGCCGCGGCGTGCTGGAAGACGTGCTGACCGCCTTGTTCGTCATTGCCCGCGCCGACCGCCCGGTGAACGCACCGGAGCTGGAGTTCCTGGCCGGCGTGCATCGCGGCTTCGGCCTGGACCGCACGGCCTGGCAGCGTGCCCGGGCCGGCGTGCCGCGGGAGCGGGTGAGCGACGAGCCCGACGCCTATGCCGTGCTCGGCACGACCCGCGGCGCCAGCGACGAAGCGATCCGCCAGGCCTGGCTGAAGCTGGTGCGCGAAAACCACCCCGACAGCCTGGCGGCCCGCGGCGTGCCGGCGGAGTTCATCGCCCGGGCGAGCGAGAAGGTGGCGCGGATCAATGCCGCCTGGGACCGGATCAAGCGGGAGAGGCGGCTTTGAAGAAAGCAAGGCCAGGGCTCCGCCCTGGACCCGCTGGGGTCAGGGGACCCCAGACCCCACTTACTTAAGTAATGGATTTCAAAGGCTCCGCCGCCGCGCGAGGAGCGCGCAACGGATTTGACGGGGTCGAGGGGCAGAGCCCCTCGCCTTGCCTTGATCTGCCAAGCCCCAACCAGGACGCCCGCCCCGTCAACACCCCGGTGGATGTGCTCGTGCTGCACTACACGGGCATGCAATCTGCCCGTGGCGCCATCGATCGCCTGCGCGACCCCGAGGCCCGGGTCTCCTCGCACTACGTGGTCGACGAGGATGCCACGATATGGCGCCTCGTTCCCGAGGACCGCCGGGCCTTCCACGCCGGCATCTCGTTCTGGCGCGGCATGACCGAGCTGAACGGCCGCTCGATAGGCGTCGAGATCGTCAATCCCGGCCACGAGTTCGGCTACCGCGATTTCCCGGTGCTGCAGCTGGCGGCGGTGTGCGACCTCTGCCTCTCGATCCTGTCGCGCCACCCGATCCCGGCGCGCAACGTCGTCGGCCACAGCGACATCGCGCCGGACCGCAAGCAGGACCCGGGCGAGCGCTTCGACTGGCAGGCGCTGGCGCAGAACGGCGTCGGGCTCTGGCCGGAGGGGGTCCCCGACCTCGGCACGACCGGAGCGGTGAGCAGCGCCGCCGACCTGCGCGACGTGCGCCGCGCGCTGGCCCGGATCGGTTATCGCATCGGCCCCGAGGGTGCCCTCGACCCGGCGCTCGCCACCGTGCTGCGCGCCTTCCAGCGGCACTGGCGGCCGGAGGCGGTGACCGGCCGCGCCGATGCCGGCACGCTGGCCCGCCTGCTCGCGGTCGCCCGCATGGTGGAGGATTGACAGGGCCAAGAGGCCGGCGCACTCACCCCGGCGCCAGACGGCCGGACGGCCGCTGACGCGCTTGCCGCGTTGGAGGAAAGTCCGGGCTCCACGGGAATGCGGTGCCGGATAACGTCCGGCGGGGGCGACCCCAGGGAAAGTGCCACAGAAAACAGACCGCCCGCGCCGGCTCGCCGCCGCGGGCAAGGGTGAAACGGTGCGGCAAGAGCGCACCGCGCCCCCGGCAACGGGAGCGGCAGGGCAAACCCCACCGGGAGCAAGACCGAATAGGGGCGGCCGGCAGCCGGCGGTGGTCCGCCATCGCCGGTGACGCAGGGGCATTCCCGCCCCGCCGCCCGGGTTGGTCGCGCGAGGCGCGCCGCGAGGCGCGTCCCAGAGGAATGGTCGTCCCGCGTCGAAAACCGGCGCGGACAGAACCCGGCTTACAGGCCGTCTGGCGCCTCACCCGATTCCGCCGGCAGCACGGGCGGCAGCACGGCCGGGAAGGCGGTTCGGACCCTGGAAAGAACAAAAAGCGAATACTTGGTTAACGCAGCATAGGCGAGGGCTGTCGCCATCATCGCCCCGTTCCCGCCAGCAAAACCGGCCCGCCGGCGAGTAAAACGGGGACAATCCCTTTGACGCCCATATCAGCCCATGCTAACCCACGTTTTCCCAAACGGCTGAGTTCGCAACCGCGCCGGCCGACCGCCGGCCCCAGGGTTTGGAAAGGGCGCGCCTGGCCGGATGAGCCACTTCCTGGGCACCCACCAGAACCGGTTGGACGCCAAGGGACGGGTTTCCGTGCCAGCGCCGTTCCGCAACGCCCTGAAGCTGCAGGAGGAGAGCGCGCTGGTGCTGCGGCCCTCGCACAAGCACCCCTGCATCGAGGCATGGCCGGCGGCGGTTTTCCACACCTTGGCGACTCCGCTCGACCGGTTAGACCTGTTCAGCGAGGCGCATGACGACTTGGCGGCGGCGCTCTATGCCGACGCCTTTCCCGTCGACGCGGACAAGGAGGGACGGATCATCCTGCCGGAGCCGCTGACTGCGCATGCCGGGCTGAGCGACAGCGTGGTGTTCATGGGCCTGGGGCGCATCTTCCAGATCTGGGAGCCGGCGGCGGCGGAGCTGCGCCGCGCCAAGGCTCGCGAGCGGGCCCGCGAAGGCCGCCTGACCCTGCCCGGCAACAAGGACGGCGCTCCGTGAGCGGCCATCTCCCGGTCATGCCGGCGGAAATGCTGGAGGCGCTGGCGCCCAGGGATGGGGGCTGCTACCTCGACGGCACATTCGGCGGCGGCGGCTATGCCGCTGCCATCCTGGCCCGCGCCGCCTGCACGGTCTGGGCGATCGACCGCGATCCCGAGGCGATCGCCAGGGGTGCGGCGCTGGCAGCCCGCCACCCCGGCCGCTTGCACCTGATCGAGGGCAGTTTCGGCGACATGCTGGCGCTGCTCGCCGGGCATGGGGTCACGGCACTCGACGGCGTGGTGCTCGACCTCGGCGTCTCGTCGTTTCAGCTCGATGACGCCACGCGCGGGTTCAGCTTCCGCACCGACGGCCCGCTCGACATGCGGATGGGCCGCTCCGGCCCGACGGCGGCGTCGCTGGTGAACGAATTGCCGGAGCGCGAGCTGGCCGATCTGCTGTTCGCCTTCGGCGAGGAGCGGAAGTCCCGGCGCATCGCCCGCGCCCTGGTGGCCGCCCGCGCGGTCGCGCCGATCGAGACCACCGGCCAGCTCGCCGCCATCGTGCGCCGCGCGATCCCGGCGGAGCGGGGCGGCCACGGCATCGACCCGGCGACCCGCAGCTTCCAGGCGCTGCGCATCCAGGTGAACGACGAGCTCGGCGAAATCGAGCGGGGCCTGACGCAGGCGGCGGCGCTGCTGCGTCCCGGCGGGCGGCTGGTCGTGGTGTCCTTCCATTCCCTGGAGGACCGCATCGTCAAGCATTTCATGGCGGCGGCGAGCGGCCGTGCCGCCGCTGCCTCGCGCCATCATCCCGGCACTCTGCACCGACCGCCGCCTGCCCGCTTCCGGCTGGTCACGGCCAAGGCGGTACGCCCGCTCCCCGGCGAACTCGCCGCCAATCCGCGCGCCCGCAGCGCCCGGCTGCGCACCCTCGAATGCCTGGCGACGACACCCCAACAAGGGCTGGCCGAGGCGGGAGGGGCGCCATGATCCGGCCCTTCACCTGTCTCTGCATGGTACTGGCGGCGAGCGCCGGGCTCTATCTCTATCAGGCCAAGCACCGGACCCGCATGCTGGATCGGGAGATCGGCCGCGTCGTGCAGGAAGCCGAGGCGACGCGGGCGCGCACCGGCCTGCTCAAGGCGGAGTGGGAACTGCTGAACCAGCCGGACCGGCTGGCCGATCTCGCCAACCGCTTCCTGACGCTCAAGCCGCTATCGCCGGGCCAGTTCGTCACCCTCGCCGAGCTCGACCGGCGTCTGCCGCCGATCCAGCAACCCGCCGGGCCGGCGCCGGCGGCAGTGGTGGCGGTGACGGAGCCGCCCCCGGCCGCGCCGCCCGCCCCTGCCCAGCCCGCTCCCTCTGCTCCGGTCACGTCACCATTGCAGCTCGCCGCGGCCCGGTCGGCGCCGCCGCATCTCGCCCCGCCGCATCGCGAGATCGCGCCCGAGCCGCTGGCCCTCGCCGCCGGCCACGCCGAGCAACCCGCCGCTTCGCATCCGATCTCGGCCTCCGCACTCGCCGGACCGCGGCCGATCGAGACACGCTACCAGCGCGGTTTCGACGGCCGGGCCTTCGATGGCCAGGGTTTCGGTGGTCGGCCGGAGAGCGGCCCGACCTATGCCGCCCTGGGACCCCGCGCCTATCCGCGGCTGCCCCTCGCCTCCGCACCCCTCGCCTCTGCACCAGTCGCCTCCGCGCTCGGCGCGCCGACGCCGGTCCTGGCGGCGCCTGTGCCGGTGCTGTCGCCCTACGCCTCGCCTCCCGGCGGGCAGTGAGGTGTCGCCGATGAGGTTGGGCCGATGAGGATGGGCCAGTGAGCACGCGCCGCGACGATCCGGCTCCGGGCAGCGGACCGCAGGCGCCCTCGCCCTCCAGCATGCCGGCCCGTGCCTTCGGCGCGCCGCGCCACGCCGCGGTGCCGCGGATGGAGACCGTGCGCGTCACCGCCCCCGACCTGGCGCGCCGCGCCGCCATGGAGCGGACGCGAGCCCGCCTGGTGTTCGCCGCCGGCTTCTTCACCCTGCTGTTCCTGGCGGTGATCGGCAAGCTGGCGGACGCCACCATCTTCCGCCCGCTGCACCCGCGCGAGCCGCCGCTCGCCCTCGTGGTACCGGATCCGGCGACGCCGGCCGCACCCGGCGAGCACATCCGGCGCGCCATGATCACCGATCGCAACAAGGAGATCCTGGCGATCTCCCTGCCCACCGCCGAGCTCTACGCCGATCCGCGCGAGATGATCGACACCGCGGACGCCGCGCACAAGCTGAAGCAGGCGGTGCCGCGCCTGGACGAGGCGCAGATGCGCGAGCGCCTCGCCTCGGCACGGCAATTCGTCTACCTCGCCCGCCGCCTCTCGCCCAACGAGGAAATGGCGATCAACACGCTCGGCATTCCCGGCGTGTATTTCCAGACCTCGGAGCGGCGGCGGTATCCGCTCGGCCGGGTCGCCGCACAGGTGCTTGGCGGCGTCGATGTCGACGAGCACGGGGTCGCCGGCGTCGAGCGCTTCTTCGACGACCGGCTGCGCCAGGGCGCCGATCCGCTGCGTCTCTCCCTCGACGTGCGGGTGCAGGCGGTGGTGCGTGACGAGCTGCTCGCCGCGATGACCGAATTCCAGGCGATCGGCGCCTGCGGCATCGTCATGGACGTGCGCACCGGCGAGGTGCTGGCGATGGTCAGCCTGCCGGACTACGACGCCAACGAGTTCGGCGACGCGCCGCCGGAGGACCGTTTCAATCGCGCGGTGACCGGCATGTACGAGCCGGGCAGCACGTTCAAGCTGCAGACCGCGGCGATGGCGCTCGACAGCGGTGCCGCGCATCTCTGGGACCAGTTCGACGCCCGGGACGACATCAAGATCGGCCGCTTCACCATCACCGACTTCCAGGGCAAGCACCGCTGGCTCTATCTGCCGGAAGTGCTGGCCTATTCCTCCAATCTCGGGGCCGCGCACATCGCCCTGACCGTCGGCGGCGAGCGCCAGCGCGCCTGGCTCGGCGAGATGGGCATGTTCCGGCGCATCGGCATCGAGCTGCCCGAGGCGGGCCTGCCGATCTTTCCGCCGGTCGCCAACTGGAAGGAAGTGGCGACGATGACGATCGGCTTCGGCCACGGCATCGCCGTCTCGCCGCTGCACGTGGTGCGCGCCACCGCCGCGGTCGCCAATGGCGGCCTGGTGCTGCGCCCGACCCTGCTCGCCGAGCCGTCCGAAGACGGCGCGCCGCGGGATGGCACCCGCGTCATGCAGCAGGCGACCTCGGACACCATGCGCCGGCTGATGCGCCTGGTGGTCACCGACGGCTACGGCAAGCCGGCCGACGTGCCGGGCTATTTCGTCGGCGGCAAGACCGGGACGGCCGAGAAGGTCGGCGCTCACGGCTACAAGAAGCACACCAATGTCAGCGCCTTCATCAGCGTCTTTCCGATGAACGCGCCGCGCTACGCCGTCTACATGATGCTCGACGAGCCGCACGGCAACGCCAGCACCGGCGGCTACTCCACGGCGGGCGCGGTCAGCGCGCCGGCGGCCGGGCGGGTGATCGCGCGCATCGCGCCGATGCTCGGCCTGTTTCCGCAGACCGACGACGCGGCGGCGATCCAGGCCTCGCTGGCGATCGCGCTGCAGCCCGGGCACGGGACGCCGGCCCACGGCACCGCCGCCGCGACCCGACCCGAGACTGATCGGGGCGAAACTGGTCGGGGCGAGGCGGTTCACGCCCTGCCGGTTCACGTCGAGCCGCGCGACCAGCGTCACGAGGCATCGACCGACCCGTCGTCCCGCACCAGCGACGTCGTCGCGGTTCCTCCCAAGGACGGCTTCGCGGCTCCTCCCAAGGACGGCTTCGCCGTTGCTGCTCAGTGAGGCGATGCGCGCGCTTCCCGACATGATCCGCGAGGCGGTCTCGCCGCAGGGTGCCGCCGGTGACGTCGAGCTGCTCGGCATCACCGCCGACAGCCGGCGCGTGGCACCGGGCTGGTTGTTCGCCGCCCTGCCCGGGGCGCGCTCCGACGGCCGCGGCTTCATCGCCGAGGCGGTGGCGCGCGGCGCCGCGGCGGTGCTGGCGCCCGAGGGCACCGCCTGGCCCGCCGGCGTGCCGCCCCGCCCCTTGATCGCGGACCCGCAGCCGCGCCGCCGCCTCGCCCAGCTCGCCGCCGCGCTCGCCGGACCGCAGCCCGCCACGATCGTCGCGGTCACCGGCACCAACGGCAAGACCAGCACGGTCGAGTTCCTGCGCCAGATCTGGAGCCTGGCCGGTCGTCCCGCGGCCAGCCTCGGCACCCTCGGGCTGAACGCGCCGAACGGCGGGAGATGGGGCGTTGCCGCCGGTCCCGGCCTGACCACGCCCGACCCGGTGGCGCTGGCCGAAATCCTAGCACGGCTCCGCGCCGCCGGCGTGCAGCACGCCGCCATGGAAGCCTCCTCGCACGGTCTCGACCAGTTCCGGCTGGATGGCGTGCGCCTGGCCGGCGGCGGTTTTTCCAATCTCTCCCGCGATCATCTCGACTACCACGGCACGGAGGCCGCCTATCGCGCCGCCAAGCTGCGGCTGTTCGACACGCTGCTGCCGCCGGGCGCGCCGGCGGTGGCCTCGTCCGGCATCGACCCGACGACGCTCGCGGCGCTGCGCGACATCGCCGCACGCCGCCGCCTGGATCTCCGGCTTTCCGGCGAGGGCGGGGACATCATCCGCCTGCTGCGCGTCGAGCCGCGGCCGGACGGCCAGGTGCTGGAGATCGAGGCCGGCGCGGCGCGGCGCAGCATCGCCCTGCCGCTGCCCGGCCGCTTTCAGGCCGACAACGTGCTGCTCGCCGCCGCTCTTGCCCTGGCACTCGGCGAGACAGGCGCGCTCGACCTGCTGTGGCGGCTGCAGGGCGTGCGCGGACGCATGGAGTTGGCGGCGCGCCTGTCCAACGGCGCCGCGGTCTATGTCGACTACGCCCACACGCCCGACGCTCTGGAGCGGCTGCTCACCGCCCTGCGTCCGCACACCGCCGGCCGGCTGCACATCGTATTCGGCGCCGGCGGCGACCGCGACACGGGCAAGCGTCCGCTGATGGGCGACGCCGCCGCCCGCCTCGCCGACCGCGCCATCGTCACCGACGACAACCCGCGCAGCGAAGACCCGGCCGCCATCCGCGCGGCGGTGCTGGCGGCGTGCCCGGCCGCACAGGAGATCGGCGACCGCGAAGCGGCGATCGCCGCGGGACTGGACGGCCTTGCCGCCGGCGACGTGCTGGTGATCGCCGGCAAGGGCCACGAGCAGGGGCAGGCGGTCGCCGGCGCCATCATCCCGTTCGATGACGTCGCCGTCGTGCGGCGGCTGGCGGGAAGCCCGGGATGAAACCGGGGCGATGAGCATGCTGTGGACCGCCGAGGCGCTGCGGGAAGCGACCGGGGGCACGCTGCACGCGCCGTTCGCGGCCGGGGGCGTGTCGATCGACAGCCGCAGCCTCGCGCCGGGCGCGCTGTTCGTGGCGCTGCGCGGGGAGCACGGCGACGGCCACGACCATGTGGCGGCCGCCTTCGCCCGGGGTGCCGCCGGCGCGATGGTGCATCGGCGTCCCGCCGATCTGCCGGGCGACGCGAGGCTGCTCGAGGTCGCCGACACGCTCGATGGCCTGCACCGCCTTGCCGCCCACGCCCGCGCACGCTTCAGCGGCCGCCTCGTCGCCGTCACCGGCAGCGTCGGCAAGACGACCACCAAGGAGATGCTGCGCGTCATCCTCTCGGCGGTGGGTGCCACGCACGCCGCCGAAGCGTCGCACAACAACCACTGGGGCGTGCCGCTCACCCTCGCCCGACTGCAAGCCGACGCCGCCTTCTGCGTGGTCGAGATCGGCATGAACCACGCCGGCGAGACCGAGCCGCTGGCGCGCCTGGCGCAGCCGCACGTCGCGCTGATCACCGCCATCGAGCGCGCGCATCTCGGACATCTCGGCAGCATCGAGGCGATCGCCGACGAGAAGGGCAGGATTTTCCAGGGCCTGCTGCCCGGCGGTGTCGCCGTGCTGCCGGCCGACACGCCGCTGCTCCCCCGGCTCATCGAGGCGGCACGCGGCCGGCGCATCGAAACCTTCGGCGCCGGCGACGACGCCGAGGCACGCCTGCTCGCCGCCGACACCGATGCCGAGGCGACGCACATCGTCGCCCGCCTCGCCGGACGCATGCTGCGCTTTCGCCTGCCGGCACCCGGACGGCACATGGCGATGAACGCGCTCGCCGCCCTGACCGCCGCGGCGGCGCTCGGCATCGATCCCGAGCGGGGCGCCGCGGCGCTCGCCGGGTTCGCAGCGATCGCCGGACGCGGCGCCCGCCGGCCGCTCGCTCTGCCGACCGGCACAGCCTGGCTGCTCGACGAGAGCTACAACGCCTCCGCCGCCTCGGTGCGCGCCGCTCTGGCCGTGCTGCGCCTGCAGCCGGCGCGGCGCCGGATCGCCGTGCTCGGCGACATGCTGGAGCTCGGCGAGGCAGGACCGGCCGAGCACGCCGGGCTCGCCCCCGAAGTCGCGGCGAGCGCGGACAGGCTCTTCGCCTGCGGTCCGCTGAGCCGGCATTTGTTCGATGCGGTTCCCGCCGCACTGCGCGGCGCGTACGCCGCCGATGCCGCTGCCCTCGCGCCGCTGGTCGCCCAGGCCATCGAGGACGGCGACGCGGTGCTGGTGAAGGGCAGCCTCGGCAGCCGCATGCGCCTCGTGGTGCAGGCGCTCGAGGCGCCACGGCCGACCGGCTCGATGCGTGCCGGCGCGGGGGCGGCCTGATGCTGTTCAACCTGGCGCGCCCGCTCGCCGACGAGTTCATCCTCTTCAACCTCTTCCGCTACCTCACCTTCCGCTCGGGCGCGGCGTGCCTGACGGCGCTGGTGGTCAGCTTCGTCCTCGGCGGCCCGCTGATCCGCCGGCTGAAGCGGCTGCAGCGCCATGGCCAGCCGATCCGCCTCGACGGGCCGGAACGCCACCTCCTCGAGAAGAAGGGCACGCCGACGATGGGCGGCGTGCTGATCCTGCTCGCGCTGGTCATCTCCACCCTGCTCTGGGCCGATCTGCGCAACGGCTACGTCTGGGCGGTGCTGTTCCTGACCCTGGGCTACGGCGCGCTCGGCTTCGCCGACGACTACCTCAAGCTGACCGGGGGCAGTGTGCACGGCCTGTCCGGCCGCCGGAAGCTGCTGGGACAGGCGGTCCTCGGCCTGATCGCGGCGATCTGGATCAGCTGGCTGACCCGCGGGCCGCTCGCCACCGGCCTCACCGTGCCGGTATTCAAGGAGGTGCTGATCCCGTTCGGCTACGCGTTTCCGATCTTCTCCATGCTGGTGATGCTCGGCAGCTCCAACGCGGTCAACCTGACCGATGGGCTGGACGGGCTGGCGATCGTGCCGACCATCATCGTCGCCTTCGTCTTCGCGCTGATCGCCTACCTCGTCGGCAACCGGGTGTTCGCCGACTATCTGCAGCTCAACCCGATCCCGGGAACCGGCGAGCTCGGCGTGTTCTGCGCCGCCCTGGTCGGCGCCGGCCTCGGCTTCCTCTGGTTCAACGCGCCGCCAGCCGCGGTGTTCATGGGCGACACCGGCAGCCTCGCCCTCGGCGGCGCGCTCGGCGCGGTCGCGGTCGCGGTCAAGCACGAGATCGTGCTGGGCATCGTCGGCGGGCTGTTCGTCGTCGAGACGGTCTCGGTGATCGTGCAGGTGTTCTGGTTCAAGCGTACCGGCCGGCGGGTCTTCCTGATGGCGCCGCTGCACCATCATTTCGAGAAGAAGGGCTGGGCCGAGCCGACCATCGTCATCCGCTTCTGGATCATCTCGATGATCCTGGCCATCGTGGGTCTCGCGACCCTGAAGATCCGATGAGCGGCTTTCCCCCCGACCTGTTCGCCGGGCGGCGGTTCCTCGTCGTCGGACTCGGCCGCAACGGGCTGGAGGCGTCGCGCGCGCTGACCCGGATGGGCGCCGCGGTCGTCGCCTGGGACGATGCCTTGCCCGCCCGCGAATCGGCGGCGCGCGAGGGGATTGTCGTGCGCGATCCGCTCTCCGTCGATTTCGGCTTCGAGTCGCTGATCCTGTCGCCCGGCATTCCGCATCGCCTGCCGGCGGCGCACCCGACCGCGGCGCGGGCGCAGCGCGAAGGCGTGCCGATCCTCAGCGACGCCGAGCTGCTGTTCTGCGCGGTGCGTGCGTCGGGCTCGCACGCCCGCTTCGCCGGCATCACCGGCACCAACGGCAAATCCACCACGACGGCGCTGCTGGCGCACATCCTGGCGGTCGCGGGCGTGCCGGTAGCGGCGGGCGGCAATCTCGGCCCGGCGGCTCTCGCGCTCCCGTTGCTGCCCGATGACGGCGTCTATGTCCTGGAGATGTCGTCTTACATGTTGGAGCGACTCGCCACACTCCGCTTCGATGTGGCGGCGATGCTCAACCTCTCGGCCGATCACCTGGATCGCCACGGCGACATGGCGGCCTATGCGGCTGTCAAGCGCGCGATTTTCGATCGCCAGCGCGCCGGGGATGTTGCCGTGCTCGGCATCGACGACGCGCTGTCCGTGGCGATGGCGGACGGACTAACCGAATCGGGCACCGTGCTGCGTGTCTCCGGCACGCGCCCGGCTGATGTCTGGTGTGATGTTGGGGTGCTGCGCGACACCGGCGGGCCGATCCTGGCGATGCGCGAGGCTCCGGCGCTGCCCGGCGCGCACAACGCGCAGAACGCCGCCGCCGCCGCCGCGATGGCGCTGGCGCTCGGCGCCACGCGCCAGGACGTCGCGCGCGGCCTCGCCGGCTTTCCCGGCCTGCCGCACCGCCAGGAGCGCATCGCCACTATCGACGGCATCGCTTTCATCAACGACAGCAAGGCGACCAATGCGGACGCGGCGGGGCGCGCGCTCGCCTGCTACGACCGGCTGGTCTGGATCGCCGGCGGCATCGCCAAGGCCGGCGGCATCGCGCCGCTCGCGCCCTGCTTTCCCCGCATCGCCGAGGCGCTGCTGATCGGCCGCGACGCCGGCACGCTCGCCGCGACCCTCGCTGCCGCCGGCGTGCCGCATCGCATTCTCGGCACGCTCGAGGCGGCGGTCCCGGCCGCCCTGACCGCTGCCCGCACGCTCGCGGCATCGGTCGTGCTGCTGTCGCCGGCCTGCGCCAGCTTCGACCAGTTCAGCGGCTTCGACGCGCGCGGCGAACGCTTCCGCGATCTCGTGCTGCGCCTCGCCGAACCGCAGGGAAGGGCCGCCTGAATGCCCGCGCTCTCCCGCGCCGACACCTCGCTGCTCGGCCGCTGGTGGTGGACGGTCGATCGCTGGACCTTGCTGGCGATCGCCACGCTGATCGGTTTCGGCTACGTCATGATGCTGGCGGCGAGCCCGGCGGTGGCCGAGCGCATCGGCCAGTCGCGCGACCTCTTCATCCTCAAGCAGGTGGTGTTCCTCGCCGCCGCCGGCCTGCTCGTCGTCCTGGTATCGCTGCTCAGCCCGCGCGGCGTGCGGCGCCTGGCACTCGCCGGGTGTCTTGCCGCATTGCTGCTGACCGCCATGACGCTGGTGCACGGCGTCGAGATCAAGGGCGCGCGCCGCTGGATCGCGCTGCCGGGATTGTCGCTGCAGCCGAGCGAGTTCCTGAAACCCTGCTTCGCCGTGGTCACCGCGTGGCTGCTCGCCGAAGCCCGGCGGGTGCCGCGCTTTCCCGGCACGCTGCTGGCCTGCGGGCTCTACGGCGTGATCGCCGTGCTGCTGAAATCGCAGCCCGACATCGGCATGCTGGCGGTTGTTACCGCCGTGTTCTTCGCCCAGCTCTTCGTCGGCGGGCTGAACCTCGTGCTGGTCGGCCTCGCGCTCGCCGCTTTCGCCTCCGCCGGGGTCGGCGCCTACGCGCTGTTCGCCCACGTGCGCAGCCGCGTGCTGCGCTTCGTGCATCCTGACACCGGCGACAGCTATCAGGTGGACAAGGCGCTGGAGGCGTTCGGCAATGGCGGACTGCTCGGCCGCGGGCCGGGCGAAGGCCGCGTCAAGGACGTGCTGCCGGACGCGCACGCCGATTTCGTCTTCGCCGTCGCCGGCGAGGAATTCGGCATGCTGCTCTGCACGCTGCTGCTCGGCCTGTTCGCCTTCATCGTCATTCGCGGCCTGCTGCTGCTACTGGAAGAGAGCGACCTGTTCGTCGTGCTGGCCTCGGCCGGTCTGGTCACCAGCTTCGGCCTACAGGCCTTCGTCAACATGGGCTCCTCGCTGCACCTGATCCCGACCAAGGGAATGACCCTTCCCTTCGTCTCCTATGGCGGATCGTCGGTGCTGGCGGTGGCGCTCGGCATGGGCATGCTGCTGGCGCTGACCCGCAAGCGCCACCACGGGGAAGTGCCGTGAGAGGGTGCGTGCGATGAGAGGGCCGGCGGTGCAGCCGATCGTCATCGCCGCCGGTGGCACCGGCGGGCATTTCTTTCCGGCCGAGGCGCTGGCCGCCGAGCTGGTGCGGCGCGGCCGGCGCATCGCCCTGATCACCGACGCGCGCTCGGGCGGACTGACCAGCGCGGTGTTCGAGGGACGCGAGCGCTTCGTCATTGCCGGCGCCGGCATCGTCGGACGCGGCGCCGCGCGCGCGGCAGCAGCTGCCATCGCCCTGGCAGCCGGCACGATGCAGGCGCGGCGCATCCTGGCGCGCCTGGACGCCGCCGCGGTGGTCGGGTTCGGCGGCTATCCCTGCGTCGCGCCGGTGCTGGCCGCTCGCCTGCTGCGCCGCTGCCCGAGGATCGTGCTGCACGAGCAGAACGCCGTGCTCGGCCGCGCCAACCGCCTGCTGGCGCGCCACGCCGACCTGCTGGCGCTGAGCTATGCCGAAACCACGGGGGTGCCGGAAACTGCGAGGACGGAGCTCACCGGCAACCCGGTGCGGCCGTCGATCGTCGCGCGTCCCTATTCCGTGCCGACAGCCGACGCGCCGCTGCGCCTGCTGGTGCTCGGCGGTTCGCTCGGCGCGCGCGTGCTGAGCGATGTCGTGCCGGCCGCCCTCGCAATGCTGCCGGCGGATTTGCGCGCGCGCCTGCGCGTGGTGCAGCAATGCCGGCGCGAGGACCTCGCCCGCGTGCAGGAGGCCTACGCCGGGGCCGGCATCGCCGCCGAACTGGCGGCGTTTTTCGACGACGTGCCCGAGCGCCTTGCCGCCGCGCAGCTGGTGATCGCGCGCGCCGGCGCCTCCACGGTCGCCGAGCTGGCGGTGGTCGGCCGCCCGGCGATCCTGGTGCCGCTGCCCGGCGCGATCGACGACCACCAGAGCGCGAATGCGCGCGCGCTTGCGGCGTGGACGATGGCGCAATCCGAGTTTTCGCCGGCCGCCCTCGCAGCGCGGATCGAGCGCCTGTCCGACGATCCCACCGCGCTCGCGACGGCCGCCGAAGCCGCGGCGGCGCAGGGCCGGCCTGATGCTGCCGTGCGCCTGGCCGATGCGATCGAAGGTAAATGGGGTCCGGGGCCGACGGGCCCCAGCGGGTCCCATACTTCAGCGCGCGGGGCAGAGCCCTCGCCATCCTTGCCATGAGAGCCCTCCCCCTCAGCATCGGCACGATGCATTTCGTCGGGATCGGCGGCATCGGCATGTCCGGCATCGCCGAGGTGCTGCACAATCTCGGCTACACCGTGCAGGGCAGCGACATCGCCGACGGACCGAACGTCCGCCGCCTGCGAGACGCCGGCATCACGGTGATGATCGGCCATGACGCGGCGCATCTTGGTAATGCGCGAGTCGTCGTCGTCTCCACCGCCGTGAAGCGCGACAACCCGGAGGTGCGCGCCGCGCGCGACCGGCTGATACCGGTGGTGCGCCGGGCCGAGATGTTGGCCGAGCTGATGCGCCTGAAATGGTCCATCGCGGTGGGCGGCACGCACGGCAAGACCACCACCACCAGCCTGATCGCCACCGTGCTCGAGGGCGCCAACCTCGATCCGATGGTGATCAACGGCGGCATCGTCAATGCCTACGGCACCAACACGCGCCTCGGCGCCGGCGAGTGGATGGTGGTGGAAGCCGACGAGAGCGACGGCAGCTTTCTCCGGCTGCCCGCGGTGATCGCCGTGGTGACGAACATGGACCCCGAGCACCTCGATCATTGGGGCACGGCGGAGGCGATGATCGCCGGCTACGACCAGTTCGTCGCCAACGTGCCGTTCTACGGCTTCGCCGTGCTGTGCATCGACCACCCTGCCGTGCAGCAGATGATCCCCCGCCTGTCGGACCACCGCATCATCACCTACGGGCTGAGTCCGCAGGCCGACGTGCGGGCCGAGCGGGTGAAGACCGACAAGCTCGGCGCCACCTTCGAGGTGATCGTCACCGATCGCTTCCGCAACCGCTCGCGCAAGATGAGCCCGTTCCGCCTGCCGATGCTCGGGCAGCACAATGTGCAGAACGCGCTCGCGGCAATCGCCGTCGGCGTCGAGATGGAGATCGAGGAGGCCAGCTTGCGCGCTGCGCTCGCCGGCTTCCGCGGCGTCAAGCGGCGCTTCACCAAAACCGGCGAGGCTGGCGGCATCACCGTCATCGACGATTACGGCCATCACCCCGTGGAGATCGCCGCGGTGTTGAAGGCGGCGCGGCAGGCCGGCGCGCGCGACGTGGTGGCGGTGGTGCAGCCGCATCGCTACTCCCGGCTGGCGTCGCTTTTCGACGAGTTCTGCGCCTGCATGAACGACGCCGGCACGGTGATCGTCGCCGACGTCTATGCCGCGGGCGAGGCGCCGATCCAGGGCGTGAACCGCGACGCGCTCATCGAGGGATTGCGGGCGCGCGGCCATCGCAGCGTGGTGCCGCTGCCCGGGCCCGGGCACCTCGCCGAGATGGTGCACGCCATCGCCCGGTCCGGCGATTTCGTCGTCTGCCTCGGCGCCGGCAACATCACCAGCTGGGCGCAGGCGCTGCCGGAACAGCTGCTCGAGCTGCAGGCCGGCCATCGCCGCCGCGCCGGCGGTGCGGCATGATGGCGGCAAGGCGCCCGGCGCCTCTGCTCGATCTGCTGCCCCGGCTGCGCGGCCGCGCGCAGGAAGCGGCGCCGCTCGCCCCGGCGACCTGGTTCCGCGTCGGCGGTCCGGCCGAGCTGCTGGTCCGCCCGGCGGACACGGAAGACCTTCGCGAGCTTCTCGCCGCGCTGCCGGAAGGCCTGCCGGTGACCGTCATCGGCGCCGCCTCCAATCTGATCGTGCGTGACGGCGGCCTGCACGGCGTGGTGCTGCGCCTTGGCCGCGGCTTCGGCGAGATCGAGGTTGAGCGCGACGGCGTGATCTGCGGCGCCGCTTCGCTCGATGCGACGGTCGCCGAGCATGCCGCGGCGGCGGGGCTTGCCGGGCTCGAATTCCTCTGCGGCATTCCCGGCACGATCGGCGGCGCCGTCGCGATGAACGCCGGCGCCTATGGCGGCGACATGGCGGGGTGCCTCGACTGGGCGGAGGTGGCGACGCGCTCGGGCGAGCTGCGGCGCCTGTCGGCGTCCGATCTGAATTTCGCCTACCGCCATGCCACGCTGCCGCCCGAGAGCGTGGTGGTGCGGGCGCGCCTGCACGCGCGTCCGGGCGAGCCCTCGATGATCGCGGCGCGCATGGGCGAGATCCGCGCGGCGCGCGAGGCGACGCAGCCGGTGCGCGCGCGCACCGGCGGCTCCACCTTTCGCAATCCGTCGCCCGGCCGGAGCAGCCTGAAGGCGTGGGAGCTGATCGAGGCCGCCGGCTGCCGTGGCCTGGTGCGCGGCGGCGCGCAGGTCTCGGAAAAGCACTGCAACTTCCTCATCAACACGGGGGACGCCACCGCTGCGGACATCGAGGGCCTCGGCGAGGAGGTGCGCCGGCGCGTGCACGCCGCCAGCGGCATCGCGCTGGAGTGGGAAATCCGCCGCATCGGCATCCCCGGCGGCCGGCCGGAGGCGATCGCGTGACCCGAGCCGGAGGCGATCGCGTGACCCGAGCCGGAGGCGATCCCATAAAGCGCGTCGCGGTGCTCCATGGCGGCATTTCCGCCGAGCGGGAGGTCAGCCTCGCCTCGGGCGCGCAGGTGATCGCCGCGTTGCGCGAACTCGGCTTCGACGTGCTGCCGGTGGAGGTCGGCGCCGATCTGCGCGCAATGATCGATGCGCTGACCCCGGCGCCCGATCTGGTGTTCAATGCGCTGCACGGACGCTTCGGCGAGGACGGCACCGTGCAGGGAATGCTCGACTGGCTGGGCATCCCCTACACCCATTCCGGCGTGCGCGCCTCGGCGCTGGCGATGGACAAGGTCGCCGCCAAAGCCGTGTTCGCCGCCGCCGGCCTGCCGGTCGCCGCGGGCAGCGTCGTCGAGATGGCGGCGCTGCAAGCCGCCGATCCGCTGCCGCTGCCCTATGTGGTCAAGCCGCCGAACGAAGGCTCCTCGGTCGGCGTCGAAATCCTGCGCAGCGGCGGCAACACCCGGGCCGAGCTGGCGCGCGGCTGGCGTTTCGGCCGCACCGCCCTCGTCGAGGAGTATGTCCCCGGCCGCGAGCTGACCGTCGCCGTGCTCGGAGATCGCCCGCTGGTGGTCACGGAAATCACCGCGGCGCACGGGTTTTACGACTACGAAGCGAAATACAGCGAAGGCGGCTCCCGCCATTTGCTGCCGGCGCGCATCCATCCCGACGCGGCGGCCCGCGCGCTGGAGATCGCGCTGGCGGCGCATCGCCTGCTCGGCTGCCGCGGTGCCAGTCGGGCGGATTTCCGTTACGACGACACGCGCGGCGAGCCTGGCCGGCTCGTGCTGCTGGAGGTGAACACGCAGCCCGGCCTCACCCGCACATCGCTGCTGCCCGAGCAGGCGGCGCATGTGGGCATCACGTTCCCCGCGCTGTGCGTCTGGATGGTGGAGCAGGCCGCATGCCGCGCCTGAACCGCACGCCGCGCAATCTGCGCGACCGCCCTGGCCGCCTGAAGCTGCTGCTCCGTCGCCAGCGCCGGCTGCTGCGCCCCGCAGTACTGGTGCTGGCCGGGCTCGTGGCACTCGCCGCGGTCTCGGCGCTGATCCGCGCCACCAGCCCGTCGGCGACCCTCACCACGATGCGCGAGCGCTTCGGCCACGCCGCGGCATTTGCCGGCCTGCGCGTGCAGGATCTGGTGATCGAGGGCCGCGCCACCACGCCGGAACCGCTGCTGCGCGCCGCCATCGGCGTGTCCAGAGGCGATCCGATCCTCGGCTTCTCCGTCGCCGATGCGCAGGCGCGCATCCTGACGCTGGGTTCGGTCGAGAGCGTCACCGTCGAGCGGCTGCTGCCCGGCACCATCCTGGTGTCGCTGAACGAGCGGCGTCCGTTCGCGGTGTGGCAGAACCAGGGAAAATTCGTGCTGATCGATCGCGACGGCACGGTGCTGCCCGACCAGGACCCGGCGCGCGCCGCCAAGCTGCCGCTGGTGGTGGGTGCCGGCGCCCCGGCGCACGCGGCGGCGCTGCTGGACGCGCTCGCGGCATGGCCGGCGCTGCAGTCGCACGTCGTCGCCGCGGTGCGCGTCGGCGAGCGGCGCTGGAACCTGCGCACCAGCAACGGCGCGGACGTGCTGCTGCCCGAGGATGCCGAGAGCGCCGCGCTGCAACGCCTGGCGTCCTTGCAGCAGGATCACGCGCTGCTCGACCGGCCGCTGCAGGTGGTCGATCTGCGCCTGCCTGACCGGCTGGTGGTGCGGCCGCAGGCGGCGCGCGGCGACTCCTCGACATCCGCTGTCCCCGCGTCGCCGAAGAAGCCGGGCTGAGGCGCCGCTGTGAACGACATCCCGCGCCGCGTGCTGACCCCGCCGATCGAGCCGGAAGCGCTGCCGCGCGCCCGCTCGGCGCGCACCGGCCTGTTCGGCGTGCTCGACATCGGCACCACCAAGATCGCCTGCCTGATCGGCCGCACCGAGAGCGACGGCACGCTGCGCGTGTTGGGCTTCGGCTGGCAGAAGGGCCGCGGCGTGCGGGGCGGCGGCATCACCGATCTCGACGAGGCCGAGCGCGCCATCCGCGCCGCCGTCGGCCAGGCCGAGGACATGGCCGACACGCGGCTGCGCTCGGTCACCGTCAACCTGACCTGCGGCGCGCCGGAGAGCCGGCTGTTCAATGTGCAGTGGCCGGTCGGCGGCCGCGCCGTCAGCGCCAACGACATAAGGCGGGTGGTGCTGGAAGGCCGCGCCCGCGCCTACAGCGAAGGCCGCGAGACCATCCACGCGCTGCCGCTCGGCTTCGCCGCCGACGAGCTCACCGGCGTCGCCGATCCGCGCGGCATGCATTGCGAAACGCTGACCGCGCGCCTGCATGTCGTCGACGCCACCTCGACCGCGCTGCGCACGCTCGGCGCCTGCATCGCCCGCTGCGACCTCGACATCGCCGAGCTGGTCTCCGCGCCCATGGCGGCGGGGCTTTCCACCCTCGTCGAGGATGAACGGCTGCTCGGCGCCACCGTGCTCGACATGGGCGGCGGCACCACGGGGATGGCGGTGTTCAGCGAAGGCCAACTGCTGCACACCGCCCAGCTGCCGGTCGGCGGCGTGCATGTCACCAACGACATCGCCCGCCTGCTCTCGACAACGGTGACGCATGCCGAGCGGCTGAAGACGCTCTACGGCAACGCGCAGTCGAGCCCGGACGACGAGCGCGAGATGCTGCCGGTGCCGCTGGTCGGCGAAGAGGAGCATCAGATCCAGAAGGTGCCGCGCAGCATGGTGGTGAGCATCATCAAGCCGCGGCTCGAGGAGACCTTCGAGTTGGTGCGCGAGCGGCTCGACGGCTCCGGCCTGGCGCGCGCCGCCGGCACCCGCGTGGTGCTGACCGGCGGCGCCGGGCAGCTCGCCGGAGCGCGCGAGATGGCCGCCCGCATCCTCGGCCGACAGATCCGCCACGGCAGGCCGCACACCCTGCGCGGCCTTCCCGACGCCGCCTCCGGCCCGGCCTTCGCCACCGCCGCCGGCCTGCTCGCCTGGGCCTCCGGCGAGGGCCGCCCGATGCAGGACCTCGAAATCCACTCCGAGCGGCCGAGCGGCCTGGTCCGCCGCTTCGTCAATTTCCTGCGGGAGCGCGTCTGACATGCGCCCCGCTTCACCAGAAGCCGACACCCGCTTTTCCTGAAAGGGGAAAATCCCGATGACCCTGAACCTGACGATCCCGCAACAGATGCACACCGACTTCACCCCGCGGATCAGCGTGATCGGCGTCGGCGGCGGCGGCACCAACGCCGTCGACAACATGATCGCGCTCGATCTGCAGGGCGTGGATTTCATCGTCGCCAACACCGATGCGCAGCAACTCATGCACAGCCGCGCCGATCGCCGCATCCAGCTCGGTCCGCACATCACCCAGGGCCTCGGTGCCGGCGCCAAGCCGGAGATCGGCCGGGCGGCGGCGGAAGAGGCGGCGGACGAGCTCTATCGCCACCTCGACGGCACGCACATGACCTTCATTACCGCCGGCATGGGCGGCGGCACCGGCACCGGCGCCGCCCCGGTGATCGCCCGCATGGCGCGCGAGCGCAACATCCTGACCGTCGGCGTGGTCACCAAGCCGTTCACCTTCGAGGGCGCCCGCCGCGCCCGCGCCGCCGAAGCCGGCATCGAGGAGCTGCAGCAATATGTCGATACGCTGATCGTCATCCCCAACCAGAACCTGTTCCGCCTTGCGAACGAGCGCACCGGCTGGAAAGAGGCCTTCAAGATGGCCGATCACGTGCTCTACATGGGCGTGCGCGGCGTCACCGACCTGATGGTCGCTCCCGGCCTGGTCAATGTCGACTTCGCCGACATCCGCACGGTGATGGCGGAGATGGGCAAGGCGATGATGGGCACCGGCGAGGCGGAGGGCGAGAACCGCGCCATCCGCGCCGCCGAAGCGGCGATCAGCAACCCGCTGCTGGAAGACACCAGCATGGCCGGCGCCCGCGGCCTGCTGATCAACATCACCGGCGGCGAGGACATGACCCTCTATGAGGTCGACCAGGCCGCCAACCGCATCCGCGAGGAGGTCGACGAGGAGGCGAACATCATCTTCGGCTCGGCGATCGACG
>JAFAYM010000181.1 GCA_019240395.1 Acidisphaera sp.
TCGCATTATGGGTGAACACGTCGGCGAGCGCCTCCTCGCCGTAGCCTTCGGCGCGCCGAAGCCGGCGTCGTCATCGCGAGGAGCGCAGCGACGCGGCGATCCAGGCCCACCGCGCCGCGCCAACCGCCTGGATCGCCACGCCGCCGAGGAGCGGCTCGCGATGACGGCGCAGGCGGAGCGCGGCGTCAGCGTTTCAGGCTGGCGAGGAAGCGCTCGGCATTGTGGGTGAACACGTCGGCGAGCACCTCCTCGGTGTAGCCTTCGGCGCGCCAGTCGCGGATCAGTCGCTCATAGGTGAACAGCGGGTAGTCCGCGCCGAACATCACGCGGCTGCGCAGGCGGCGGGGGATTTCGTGCTTGAGGTCGGGCGCGAAATATTTCGGCGACCAGCCGTGCAGCTCGTACCAGACGTTGCGCTTGTGCAGCAGCACGGCGTTGGTCTCGGTCTGCCACGGCCAGCCCGGCCGGGCGGCGACGATGGTCAGCTCGGGATGCCGCGCCGCCACCTCGTCGAGATGCCGCGGGTGGCAGTGATCGAGCAGGATGCCGCCGCCGCCCGGCAGGCCGGCGCCCGAGCCGGTGGTGCCGACGAAGATCAGCGCCGGAATGCCGGCCTCGATGCACAGCGCATAGAACGGCTCCCACGACGGGTCGCTCGCCGGCCCCGAGCCGCTGCCCGACACCGCGAGACCGAGAAAGCCGGCGTTGGCGTCGCGGCAGCGCCGCAGCTCCCGCACCCCGTCGGCCCCGGTCTTGGGCGCGATGTGCACCCAGTTGCCGATGATGACGTCGGAGTGCTCGCGCTGGGTCGCGAAGCCGTAATCGTGCAGCTCCGCCGCCTCGTCGAGCGGCAGGTGCTTGTCGAAGCCGAAGTCGAGGATCACCCGGACATCGGATTTGCGGAAATACTCCGCCATCTCCGCTTCCGTGGCGTAGCTCGGATCGGAGTTCCAGGTGCGGCGCTGCTGCGCCAGCTCCGCCTCGGTGCGCAGCGTATAGCCGCGACGCGTGCCCCAGTGCGAATGCACGTCATAGATCGGCATGGTGTGGCTCCGGTATCGTGTTCAATGCAATCCGAGATAGGTCTCGCGCACCAGGTCGTCGGCCAGCAGCTGCGCGCCGGTGCCCTCGGCGGCGACGCGGCCGCTCTCGAGGATGACGCTGCTGCCGGCCAGCGCCAGCACCCGGCGGGCGTTCTGTTCGGCGAGCAGGATGGCGGTGCCCTCGGCGTTGATGCGGCGGATGACGGCGAAGATCTCGTCGATGACCAGCGGCGCCAGGCCGATCGACGGCTCGTCCAGCATCAGCAGGCGCGGCCGCAGCATCAGCGCGCGACCGATCGCCAGCATCTGCTGCTGCCCGCCCGACAGCGCGCCGGCGAGCTGAAAGCGGCGCTCGGCGAGGATCGGAAACAGCGTGTGCACCCGGTCGAAGCCCTGCTGCACGGCGGCCCGGCTGTCGGCCCGGTAGGCGCCCATTTCGAGATTCTCCTGCACCGTCATCTCGGGGAACAGCAGCCGCCCCTGCGGCACGTGCAGCAGGCCGAGCCCGACGATCTCCTGCGCACGCAGCCGATGCACCGGCCGCCCGTCGAACCGCACGCTGCCGGACCGGCAGGCGAGCAGGCCGGAGATGGCGCGCGCCAACGTCGTCTTGCCGGCGCCGTTCGGCCCGAGCAGGCCGACCAGCCCGCCCGCCGGCACCCGCAGCGACACGCCGCGCAGCACCGCGCTGCGCCCGTAACCGGCGACGAGATCGGTCACCTCAAGCATCACTCATCTCAAGCATCACTCATCTCAAGCATCAGGGGGCGCTGCCGAGATAGGCGTCAATGACGCGCGGATCGTTCTGCACCTCCTCGGGCGTGCCTTCGGCGATTTTCAGCCCCTGGTCCAGCACGGTCAACCGATCCGCCAGCGCCATGATGACGCGCATGTTGTGCTCGACGACGATCAGCGTGATGCCGCGGTCGCGCGCCAGGGCGCGGGCGGTGGCGATCGCCGCCGCCGCCTCGGTCTCGCTCATGCCGGAGGTCGGTTCGTCGAGCAGCAGCAAGCGCGGGCGCGCCGCCAGCGCGCGGGCCAGATCCACCCGCTTGAGGATGCCGAACGGCACCGCCCCGGCGAGCGCGTCGCGGTAGCCCGCCAGGCCGAACGCCGCCAGCAATTCCCCCGCCTCGCGCCGCGCCGCCGTCTCGCCGCGCCGGGCCCCCGGCAGCATCAGCGCGCTGCTCCAGAAGCCGTGCGGAAGGTGGCGATGCAGGCCGGTCATGACGTTGGCGAGCACCGTCTGGTCGGCGAAGATCTCGACGTTCTGGAACGTGCGGCCGACGCCGAGCGCGGCGATACGGTGCGCCGGCTGCCCCGCGATGTCGCGGTCATCCAGAACGATGCGCCCGGCCGACGGCGCCACCATGCCGCTGACGACGTTGATGAGCGAGGTCTTGCCGGCGCCGTTCGGCCCGATCAATCCGCGGATTTCGCCCGGCGCCAGTTCGAGCGAAATGTCGGCGACCGCGACGACACCGCCGAAGCGCACGCTGACATCCTGCAGGGCGAAGAACGTCACGGTGCCGCGGGCTCGCCGGCGGGGCTCGCCGGCGCGCGTCCGCGGCGCAGCGTCTCGGGCAGCCGGACCAGACCTTGCGGCAGCAGCATCAGGAAGCCGAGCAGCAGGCCGGCATAGACGAGATCGGCGTATTCCTGCACGCCGCGCAGCAGCTCCGGCAACAGCGTGAGGACGATGGCGCCGATCACCGAGCCGGCGACCGAGCCGAGGCCGCCGACGACGATGAACGTCACCTCCCGCAGCGCCGCGCCGGCGCCGAACTCGGCCGGGTCGATGAAGCCGACCACCGCCGCGCCGAGCCCGCCGGCGATGCCGGCATAAAAGGCGGCGAGCGCGAAGGCGATCAGCTTCGTGCGCGCCGGCGAGATGCCCAGCGTCTGCGCGGCGAGCGGACTGACGCGGATGGCATTGAACGCCCGCCCGGTGTCGCAGGCCAGCAGGTTGCGCGCCACCACAACCAGAACCGCGACGATGGGCAGGATGGTGTAGTAGAGCGCCCGGTCGGTGGCCAGCGTCACGCCGAACAGCGTCGGCCGCGCCGCCAGCATGCCGCGGATGCCGCCGGTGATGTCGGGGAACTGCTCGATGACGACTTCGGTGATTTCGAGAAAGCCGAGCGTCGCCAGGGCGAGATAGAAGCCGCTGAGCCGCATCGCCGGCAGCGCCAGCAGGCAGCCGAACGCCGCCGCCACCGCCCCGCCCGCCGGCAGCGCCAGCCAGAACGACAGGCCCTGCTGCGTGAACAGCCAGGTGCAGACATAGGCGCCGATCGCCACGAAGGAGGAGTTGCAGAGCGAGATCTGCCCGGCATTTCCGGTCAGCAGGTTGAGGCCGACGGCGATCACCACGTTGACCAGCACGAGGTTGCAGAGATAGGCGCCGTAGGTGCCGAACAGCAGCGGCGCCGCCAGCGCCGCGAGCACCGCCGTCGCCATCGCGGCGAGCTTGCGCAGGTCAGACGCGCCGCGCACCGGCGGTGCCGAACAGGCCGTAGGGCCGCACCAGCAGCATCAGGATCAGCACCACGAAGGCGCTGACGTTCTTCAGCGTGCTGCCGGCGAGGGCGCCGGAGAACGTCTCGATCTCGCCGAGCGCCAAGCCGCCGACCACGGCGCCGGGCAGGCTGGAAAATCCGCCGATCACCGCCGCGACGAAGGCCTTGATGATCAGATCGCCGATGCCGGGATTGATGCCGGTGACCGGCGCGAACAGGATGCCGGCCAGCGCGCCGATCGCCGTGCCGATCGCCCAGGTCGCCGAGAACACGCCCTCGACGCTGATGCCCATCAGCCGCGCCGCCTCCTGGTTCTGCGATACCGCGCGCATCGCCTTGCCGGCGCGGCTGTGCCGGAAGAAGGCCGCCAGCACGACGACCAGCACCACCGTCGCCAGGACGATCCAGACGAAGACCGGATTGACCCGCACGCTGCCGAACCGCCAGGGATCGGTGCTGAACGGCACGGGCAGCGGAAAGTCATTGTCCTGCCAGTGCAGCCGGATCGCGTCCTGCACCATCAGCCCGAGCGCGAAGGTGGCGATGACGATGGTGAACTCCGGCGCGCGCACCAGCCGGCGGATGAAGACGCGCTCGATGGCCATGCCGGCGAGCCCGGCGATCAGCAGGGTCAGCGGCACCACCGCGTAATACGGCAGCCCGGCCTGCGACAGCGTCAGCGCGATATAGGCGCCGAGCGTCACCATCTGGCCCTGGCCGAAATTCAGCACGCCGGAGGCCTTGAACGGGATCACCAGGGCGAGCGCCACCAGCGCGTAGATTGCGCCGATGCTGAGCCCGGAGAACAGCAGCTGCAGAGCGGTGGACACGTCCATCAGAGCTGTTGTCCCGATTCCGGCACGTCATCGCGAGGAGCGCAGCGACGCGGCGATCCAGGGCCGCGGCACCGGGCCACCCCTCTGGATCGCCACGCCGCGAAGCCGCGGCTCGCGATGACGGCGTAGTGACATAGCCGGCGCGCTCGGAGGCGAGGAACGCCACCACCGAGGCGATCTCCTCCGGCCGGCGGATACGGCGCGGTGGCCAAGCCCATCAGAGCTGTTGTCCCGATTCCGGCACGTCATCGCGAGGAGCGTAGCGACGCGGCGATCCAGGGTCGCGGCAACGAACCACCCCTCTGGATCGCCACGCCGCGAAGCGGCGGCTCGCGATGACGGCGTAGCACCCGGAAATCATGGAGCAGCGATCGTGGGTAGCCGGATGGCCAGTCCGGTGGGTTCCCTTTGCTGGATTCCAGCTTTCACAGCAGGCTTTCGGTGCTGCCGCCATCCACCTGGATCGTCGTGCCGGTGAGATAGCCGGCGCGCTCGGAGGCGAGAAACGCTACCACCGCGGCGATCTCCTCCGGCCGGCCGATGCGGCGCAGCGGAATGCGCTCCATCGCCTCGGCCACCACGTCCTCGAGCGGCCGGCCGGCAATCTCCGCCTGCCGGCGAAAGGCGCGCTGCGACAGGTCGGTGTCGATGCGGCCGGGGCAGATCGTGTTGATGGTGATGCCGTCGCGGCCGATCTCGCGCGACAGCGTCTTGGAAAAGCCGATCAGCCCGGCCCAGGTCGCAACCGACAGCCCGAAGCCGGCGATCGGCGATTTCGCCGAGACCGCGGTGATGTTGACGATGCGCCCCCAGCGGCGTTCGCGCATCGACGGAACGCATAGCCGCGACAGGCGCACAACGCTCAGCAGATTCTGCGCGACCGCACGCTGCCAGGCGTCATCGTCGAACTCCATCAGCAGGCCGAGCGGCGGCGCCCCGTCATTGTTGATCAGCACGTCGATCTGGCCGAAGCGCGTCAGCGCGGTCCCGACGACCTTCTCGTGGTCCTCCGCCCGCCGCACGTCGCCGAGCACGGTGGCGATCTCCGCACCGGTCGCCGCGCGTATCCGCTCGGCCGCCTCGGCGAGCGCCGGGTCGCGCCGCGCCCACATCACCAGCCGCGCCCCCTCCGCCGCCAGCGCCGCGGCGATCGCCGCCCCGATGCCCTGGCTGGCGCCGCCGACGATCGCCACCTTCCCCGCCAGTCCGAGGTCCACGGCCTACCCCGTGACCAGCGCGCGCAGCGGACCGCGCTGCACCTTGCCGGTCGGCGTGCGCGGCAGTGCGGCGAGGAAATGCACACGCTCCGGCAGCTTGTAGGTGGCGATCGTGCCGCGCAGGAAATCGACCACCTCGCCGGCACTCAGCGAGGCACCGGGCCGCAGCACGATGCAGGCGCAGGCCGTCTCGCCCAGCTTCTCGTCGGGCAGGCCGATCACCGCCGCGTCGGCGATGGCGGGATGCTTGTGCAGCACCTCCTCGATCTCGCGGGGATAGATGTTGGCGCCGCCGCGGATGATCATCTCCTTGCGCCGCCCGACGATGCGCAGATAGCCCGCGGCATCGAGCGTGCCGAGATCGCCGGTGCGAGCCCAGCCATCCCTGGTGAAGGTGCGGGCATTGGCGTCGGGATTGTTGTAGTAGCCGAGCATCACCGAAGGCCCGCGCGACAGGATCTCGCCGACCTCACCCGCCGGCACATCGCGGTCGGACTCGTCGACCAGGCGCATGCCCATCTCCCGGCTCGGCCGACCGACCGTGCCGGCCACCGCCTCGGGATCGTCGGCGAGATCGGTGCAGGCCTGGCCGCCGCATTCCGCCATGCCGTAAAGCTCGAGCAGATGGCCAGGCGCGGCGGCCCGCCAGCGGCGGATCAGCTCGATCGGGCAGGAGGCGCCGCCGGTGATCACCACTTCCAGCGAGCTGAGGTCGTAGCGCGCGAAATCCGCCACCCCGAGCATCGCCACCAGCCCGGCCGGCGCGGTGGCGAAATGGGTGATCCGCTCGCGCTCGATCAGCGCCAGCGCCGCCTCCGGCCGGAACACGTCGAGATAGACGATGCGGCATCCCGCGATCAGCGTCTGGATGGTGCTGCCGAATCCCCAGTTCAGGCCGACCGGCAGGAACAGCAGGAAGGCGCTCGACGAGGTGATGTGGTAGTCGTGGACATGGAACCGGCAGGAGGCGAGGGAGGTGTTGTGCGTGTGCACGACGGCCTTCGGATCGCCGGTCGTGCCCGAGGTGAACAGCAGGCGCAGCACGTCGTTGCCGTGCGGCCGATGCCGCCGCACCTCGTCCTCGCTCGCCTCCGCCGGCGCATCCTCGTCGAGAAATCGGCGAAGATCGAAAGCATCGGGGGTAACGTCCTCGCCGACTACCTCCAGGTGGCGCAGCCGCGGCAGCACCGGGCGCAATTCGCGCAGCATCGCCTGGTGGTCGAAGCCGCGGAACGTCGAGGGCATCACCAACAGCGAAGCCCCGGAAAACCCGAGGATGAATTCCACCTCCTTGCGCCGGAAGTCGCTGTGGAAGTGGCAGAAGGGAATGCCGAGCAGCGAGGCCGCGGCGACGGCGATGGCGAACTCCGACCAGTTCGGCAGCTGGATGGCGATGACATCGTCGCGCGTCAGGCCGAGCCGCAGCCAGTGCGCGGCCAGGCGCTGCGCCTGTCGCCAGTACTGCGCATAGCTCAGCCGCCGGCTTCCGTCGACCAGGGCTTCCCGCTCGGGATGCGCGCGCGCGGCCCGCTCCAGGATGTCGCCGATCGAGGCATCACCCCAGTATCCGGCCTCGGTGTAGCGACGCACCGCCTCCGCCGAAGGCTGCATGGCGCGCAGCGACATCAGGACCGCGCCGCCAGACGCGGCAGCACGCTGTCGCGCAGCGGCGCCTTCTGCACCTTGCCGGTCGGCGTGCGCGGCAGGCTTTGCAGGAACTCGACATATTCCGGCAGCTTGTAGGTGGCGATGCGCCCCTTGAGGAAGCCGATCACGTCATCGAATGTCAGGCTCTCCCCCGGCCTGGCGACGACGCAGGCGCAGACCCGCTCGCCCAGCCGCTCGTCCGGCACACCGATCACCGCCGCATCGAGCACGGCGGGGTGCTCGTACAGCACCTCCTCCAGCTCGCGCGGATAGATGTTGGCGCCGCCGCGGATGATCATCTCCTTCTTGCGCCCGACGATACGCAGGCAGCCGCGTTCGTCGAAGCTGCCGATGTCGCCGGTGTGGAACCAGCCGTCCCCGGTGAAGCTGCGCGCGTTCGCTTCGGGGTTGTTGTAGTAGCCGATGGTCAGACCGGGTCCGTAGGTCAGCACCTCCCCGGGCTCGCCGACCGCGCAGTCGCGGCCCGCATCGTCCACCACGCGGATGCCCATCTCCGGCACCGGCCGGCCGGCGGTGCCGCAGACCGCCTCGGGGTCGTCGTCGATCGTGGTGTGCGCCTGGGTGCCGCATTCCAGCATGCCGTACATCTCCAGCAGGTGGCCCGGCAGGCGCGCCCGCACTGCGCGGATCACCTCGATGGGGCAGGAGGCGCCGCCCGTCATCATGTGGCGCAGCGAGCCGAGATCACGGCGCGCGAGATCGGGAACGTTGAGCATCCCCACGAGATGCGCCGGCGCGCAGCAGAAATGCGTCACCCCCTCGCGTTCGATCAGCGCCAGCGCTGCCTCGGCGTTGAACACATCCTGCAGCACCAGCGTGCCGTGGGCGAACAGCGCCTGCAGCACGTTGAACAGCCCCCAGTTCAGCCCGACCGGCAGGAACACCAGGAAGACGCTGTCGGCGCCGACCTCCTGGCCGCGATTGAGAAAGCGGATGGCGCAGTTCGTGGTGTTGTGCAGGTGCAGGACCACCTTCGGATCGCCAGTCGTGCCCGAGGTGAAGGCCGCGCGCATCAGCGCATTGGCGTGCGGCCGCCGCTCCGCCGGAAGGTCGACCTCAGCCGGCGCCGCGGACAGGAACCGGCGCAGATCGAAACAGGCCTCCGGCACTGCATCGCCGACCACCAGCACGTGGCGCAGCATCGGCAGCCGCTCCCGCAACACCTCGACCATGGCGAGATAGTCGAAATTGCGGAACCCCGCCGGCACGATCAGCGTGCTGGCGCCGATGAACTGCAGCATGAAGGTGAGCTCGCGCAGCCGGAAATCGCTGTGCAGCTGGCAGAACGGCACGCCCGCCAGCACGGAAGCAGCGACGGCGACGGGAAACTCGCTCCAGTTCGGCAACTGGATGGCGACGACGTCGTCCGCGGTCAGCCCGAGTCCGATGAAATGCGCCGCGAGGCTTCGCGCCCGGCGCCGATAGGTCGCGTAGTCGATCCGCTCGCGGGGATCGGTGATGGCGATCTTGTCGGGAAACGCGGCCGCCGCTTGGTCGAGCTCGTCGGCCAGCGTGCTGTCGCGCCAGTATCCCGCCGCGGTGAACTCCCGCATCCGCTCTGCCGCGATCGGCGGATCAGCGATGCGCATCGGCTTCCTCCCCGCCTCGTCCTGCCCGGGATGATTCCATAAGCCGGTGCGCCGTGCCAGCCTGCCCGTCACGCCACCTCGAACAGGCGTCGCGGATAGTCGTTCAGCACCTCGCAGCCGCTTTCTGTCACCACCACGCTCTCGCTGAAGCACATGCCGAATTCCGGCATGAACAGCGTGGGGACGACGTGGAACGCCATTCCCGGGCGCAGCACCGCCGTCTCGCCGGCGCGGATGGAAATGATCTTCCCCTCCGACCAGTTCGGCGGGAAGCCGAGGCCGATGCCGTAGGCGGCGCGGTGGTCGAAATAGCCGGCGAGGCCGGCCGCCTCGGCGACCGCGCGGCAGGCCGCATACACCTCGCTGCATCGCACGCCCGGGCGCATGGCGCCGATCGCGGCTTCCAGCATGCCGATGATCGTCGCCGCCGCGTCGCGCTGGGCCGGGCTGGCCGGGCCGAGCACGGCGGAGCGGGCGATCATCGCGTGGTAGCGGTCGATGCAGCCCGCCGCTTCCAGCAGCACGACATCGCCGACGCGCAGCACCCGGCGCCGCCACATCGCGAAGCAGAGCGCGGTACGCTCGCCGGCAACGACCAGCGGCGGATGGCCGAGATACTCGCTGCCGGCACTAATGGTCGCGGCGAACATCGCCGCGGCCAGGTCGTTCTCGGTCTTTCCCGGCGCGATCGCGCGCAAGGCCGCATCGAGCCCCGCCTCGGCGGCGCGCGCCGCCCAGCGCATCCGCTCGAGCTGCGCCGGCGTCTTGATCAGCCGCTGCTGCTCGATGAAGCCGTTCCAGTCGACGAGCCGCACGGCCACGCGCGCCTGCAGGTCGCGATGGTCGCGCACCGTCAGATACCACGCGCCGGTCTCCGCGCCGACCGGCGCACCGGCAGGCACTGCGGCTGCCAGATGCACGGCCAGCACTTCGGTCGGCACGGCGTCGTCATCGATGGCGACGAAGCCCTGCAAGGTCGGGGTTTCGCGCGCGAGGTGCCGGTTCACCGTCCGCGAAATCAGCACCGGCTTGCCGGCGGCCGGGACGAACAGGCAGTTGAAGGTGAAGTAGCCGATGGTCTGGAAGCCGGTGAGCCAGAAGATGTTCTCCGGATCGAACAGCAGCGCGCCCTGCAGCGCATCGGCGCGCAGCCGCTGCTGCACCACGGCGAGACGGTCGGCGAATTCGCCTTCGGAGAAGGGCAGGGGCTCGGCGGCGCGTGTCACGATGTCACTCCACAAAGGCGGCGGCGTTCATCAGTGCGCGCACCCGGTCGGACGCCGCGTGAAAGGCGGGATCGCGCAGCGCCGAGAAATCCCGCGGCCGCGCCAGCGCCACCGGCACGACATCCTTGATGCGCCCCGGCCGCGGCGTCATCACCACCACCCGGTCGGCCAGCAGCACCGCCTCGGTGATGCTGTGGGTGATGAGCAGCACGGTCTTGCGCGTCTCCATCCAGATGCGCTGCAATTCCAGGTTCAGCTGCTCGCGGGTCAGCGCATCGAGCGCCCCGAACGGTTCGTCCATCAGCAGCAGAGCAGGGTCGTGCACCAGCGCGCGGCAGAGCGCCACCCGCTGCTGCATGCCGCCGGAGAGCTCGTGCGGCTTGCGCTGCGCAAAGCCGGCCAGGCCGGCGAGCTCGAGCAGTGACGCGATCCGCGCCCGCATCTCCGGCCGGTCGTCGTGCTGGATGTCGAGCGGCAGCGCGACATTCGCCTGCACGCTGCGCCAGGGCAGCAGCACCGGCGTCTGGAACACCACGCCGATGCCCGGGTCCGGTCCGCGGACCTCATGTCCCTCGACGAGGATTTTCCCCCGCGTCGGCGGCAGCAGGCCGGCGATCAGGCGCAGCAGCGTCGACTTGCCGCAGCCGGAGGCGCCGACCACCGAAACGAACTCGCCCTGCGCCACGTCCAGGTCGATATCGGCCAGCGCGTCGATCCGCTGCCCCGCCTTGCCGAACGATTTGCAGGCGGATCGGGTCTCGATCGCCGGCGGCATCGCTCAGAGCCTGTTTGACAATGCTACTACGGCGGCCATCTGACGCGGCTTTCTGCGCTTCCGGTGCTCACGGCCCCGAACGGCCGCTCCGCTCCGGTTCTCGAAAG
>JAFAYM010000217.1 GCA_019240395.1 Acidisphaera sp.
ACCGGCGGCCGCCGGCCGGTGCACACGATCTACCGGCGCATCAACGACGACTTCCTCGACCCCACGATATTCCGCGGGGAAAGCATGATCGGCGTGCCCGGCCTGATCGGGGCCTGGCGGCGCGGCAACGTGGCACTGGCCAACGCCGTCGGCACCGGCGTCAGCGACGACAAGGCGATCTACGCCTACATGCCGCGCATCATCCGCTACTACCTCGACCAGGAGCCGATCCTGGCCAACGTCACCACTCACATCTGCCGCGAGCCCGAAGCGCTCGCCTACACCCTGGCGCATCTTGAGGAGCTCGTGGTCAAGCCGGTCGGCGAATCCGGCGGCTACGGCATCACCATCGGGCCGCGCGCCAGCCGCGCCGAGCTCGAAGCCGCGCGCGCCGCGCTGATCGCCGATCCCGCCAACTGGATCAGCCAGCCGGTGATCGGCCTCTCCGTCGCGCCGACGCTCTGCGAGGACGGCATCGGTCCGCGCCATCTCGACCTGCGCCCTTTCGCCGTCACCGGCCGCGATACTTGGGTGCTCCCGGGCGGCCTCTCGCGCGTCGCGCTGCGCCAGGGCAGCTTGGTGGTGAATTCCTCCCAGGGCGGCGGCTCCAAGGACACCTGGGTAATGGAAGACGATTTTCCCGAGGGGCCGGCGCGATGACCCGCGGCGTCGCCCTGCTCGCGCGCTACGCCGAAGGACTGTTCTGGATGGCCCGCTACCTCGAGCGGGTGGAGAACATGGCGCGCCTGGTGGACGTCACGCAGAACTTCGAGAGCCCGGGACGCGAGGCGGAAGCCTGGTACGCGCTGGTGCGCATCAACGCCGACGAGGCGCCGTTCGCCGATCGCGGCCTGTTCGGCGAACCCGAGGCGGTCAAGCGCTTCTACGTGCTCGACGCCACCAACCCGACCAGCATCACCGCGAGCATCGAGGCCGCCCGCACCAACGCGCGCACCCTGCGTCCGCTGATCAGCACCGAGATGTGGATGCAGATGAACGTATTCCATCGCGACATCCTGGCGATCAGCGAGGACGAACTGCAGGCCGATCGCCTCTCGCGCCTGTGCCGGCGCATCAAGGAAGGCGTGCAGGCGCATACCGGCATCACCGAGGGCACGTTCTTCCGCGATGAAGGCTGGCATTTCTACCAGCTCGGCCGCTTGCTGGAGCGGGCCGACCAGACCACCCGCCTGCTCGACATCAAATACCACCAGCTGATGCCGTCGGGCATCGAGGAGCGGCGCGTTCTCGAGCTGACGCAATGGAGCGTCGTGCTGCGCGCCTGCGCCGGCTACCACGCCTTCCGCCGCGTCGCCCCGGCCGGCTTCGCGCCGCGCGACGTGGTGCGGTTCCTGATCGGCGACCCCTCGTTTCCGCGCAGCGTGACGCTCTGCGTGACCGAGCTGGAGTGGCACCTGACGCAGCTGCGCCGGCACTACGGCCTGCGCGGCACCGTCGGTGCACTGGAGCGTGTCGAGGAATTGCGCGGCGCGCTCACCGATCGCGCGGTGGAGCAGCTGATCGCCGAAGGGCTGCACGAATTCCTCGATCGCGTGCAGCGCGACCTCATCCGGCTGGGCAACGAGATCGGCACCGCATTCTTCCGCGACTGGCGCCCGCTCGCCACCCAGAGCCAGAGCATGGGGCCCGACATGACACAGAGCCAGGGCGCCGGCGGGAGGACCATGCGCATGGGCGACCTGACCCTGAGCATGCCGCCGCTGGAGCCGGAGCCCTGATGATGCTGCTGGAGGGGATCGAACTCTCGACCTCTCCCTTACCAAGGGAGTGCTCTACCACTGAGCTACAGCAGCGCCGGGTCTCAACGGCCGGGTTCCTAGCCGTTCCGGCGGCACTCCGCAACCGGCCGACCGCGAACGCTGCACCAAGCTCGCGTAACGCCAGGCGGCCTGACCCGAACTGAAAGGAGACCTTCCGTGCCATCCCCAAACCCGAACTTCCTGTCCGCGCTTCCCGGTATTTCGGGAATCCTCGTCACGCCGTTCGACAACGACGACCACGTCGCACCGCAGAGGCTCAAGCCGATCATCGATCGGGCAGTGGGTGCCGGGGTGCACATCCTCACCGCCAACGGCAATACCGGGGAGTTCTACGGGCTGACCACCGCGGAAGCCGAGCGCATGGTGCATGCGGCGGCAGAGCTGATCGACGGACGGGTGCCGTTGCTGGCCGGTGTCGGGCGCAGCATCGGCGATGCCGTGACGCTGGCGCGGGCATCGCGTGAGGCCGGCGCGGCCGCCTTGATGGTGCATCAGCCGCCGGACCCGTTCGTGGCGCCTCGGGGCGTGGTGTCTTACGTCCGGCGCATCGCCGAAGCCGGGCAAGGGTTGCCCGTCGTGCTCTACCTCCGCAACGACGGCATCGGCTTCGAGGCGATCGAGCAGCTGTGCCGCATTCCCGGGGTGGCCGGCGTGAAATGGGCGTCTCCAACGCCGCTGCGGTTGGCGGAGGCGATCCGCCGGGCTGATCCCAAGATCGTCTGGGTCGGCGGCCTGGCCGAGACCTGGGCACCGCCGCTCTGTGCCGTCGGCGCACGCGGCTTCACCTCCGGCCTGATCAACGTGTGGCCCGAGCATTCCCTGGCCATCCACGCTGCGCTCGCCGCCGGGGACTACCCGAAGGCCGGCAAGCTGATCGCCACCATGAGCGCCTTCGAGGAACTGCGGTCCGAGGAAGGCAACGGCACCAACGTGACCGTGGTGAAGTCGGCGCTGCAGTTGATGGGCAATGATTGCGGCCATGTCCGCCCGCCGGGCGCCTGGCCCCTGACGGACCGGCAAACCATGGATCTCCGCCGCGCGCTCACCGCATGGGGCCAGCTCACCGCCCCGCGCACCGCTACGGGCTAGAGCAACATCCGATCGGGTGGAATCACCCGATCGGATAAAGTTGCTCGCCAAAACAAAGAACTAGAGCAATTTCGGTGCGCCTATCAGCACGGAAATTGCGCCAGTGCAGGTTCGTTGCTACGAACCTGCGCTAGCGACGGCGGCGGACGGCGCTTGCGGCGCTCTGCGGCAGGGCGGCCGGCGTCGTCTCCGGTATCCGCACCATGTCCGCCACGGCATCCGCGAGCTGCCCGAGAGCGGCGCTGAGGGCGGCGACGAAGTCGGCGGTGCCGGCGCTGCGCGGCGCCACGGTGAAGCGCAGCGCGCGAGTCGCCAGGGCATTGTGTGAATCGCCAGGGCGCACCGCCGCCTGCGCCGCCAGCACCACCGCGCCGCCGGCATCGGCGTCGAAGCGCTGCAGGTTGATCTCGAGGATGCGGTCCGGGTTGGTCGAGATCGCCCCGGACTCCGTGTAGATGGTGGTCCCCGGCAGGCGCTGCGTCAGGTCCTCCTCCAGCGTGCGCTCGATCATGTCGCCGAGCGGCGCGCCCCAGCGATCGCCGGTCGCCAGCTTCAGCCGGTAGTCGTCGGACGAACGCACGACCGTCGGACGATCGAGATAGTCGGCCAGCCCGATGCGCCGCAGCTCGATGGTGCCCGATCCGCCCGGCAAGGCCTGCCCCGGCACCGCCGCGAGCGTGTAGAGGATCGGGTCGGGCGAGGCGCAGCCGGCGAGCGCGGCAAACGGGGCCAGCAGCAAGGCCCGACGCGTCGCCACCTAGCGCTCCCGCGCCGCGCCGGTGCGCCCGCGGATCAGCGCCTCCGGATGCTCGTCGAGGAAATCGGCGAGCAGCCGCACCGAGCGCGCGGTATCCGCCACCTGCGACAGCAGCCGCTCCAGGTCGCGGCGGAACTCGGAGTTCTCGCCGTAGCCGCCGTTCACCGAGCCGACCAGCTTGTTGGCGCGATCCAGCGTGCTGTCCAGCTGCGCCGCGATGTCGGGCAGCCGGCGCAGTGCGGGGGTGATGCCGGCATCCACCTTGCGCACCAGGTCCTGCGCGCTGCTCATTGTCGCCGCCATCGACTCGAGCGCGTTCTTCAGCTCGGCGCCATTGGCGATCTTGTCGACCGCCGCCAGCGTGTTGTTGAGATTCTGCGCGATCTCGTCGAGCGGCATGCGCTGCAGCTTCTGCGAGATGTCGCTCAGCGCGCGCGTGACGTTCTCCAGGTCGGTGGGCTCGCTCGGCAGCACGATGTCCTGCCCCTCCATCGACACTTCGGCGGGCGGCGCAGCGGGAAAGAAGTCGAGCGCCAGGGTAAGCTGCCCGGTCAGCAGATTGGCCGAGCGCAGCTGCGCGCGCAGCCCGCGGCGCACCATCTCGCGCACCGTGTCGATCACTTCCTCGGGTTTCGGCGGCGTGCCGCTGCGCACTATGCGCTCAGGCTCCACCTCGATGCGTACCGGCACGTCCGGCGTATCCGTGCTGCGGTCGAAATGCAGGCTGATGTCGGTGACGTTGCCGATCTGGATGCCGTAGAGCTCGACCGGCGCGCCGACGCCCAGGCCGCGCACCGAGCCCTTGAAGTGAATGAGGAAGGAGATGCGTTCGCGATACTGCGAAGCCTCCGCCGTGCCCTGGTCGGCGTACAGCGTGAAAGCGGCGCCGTCGGCGGCCGCCGGGCTGCCGCGCTCCTCCTCCGGCGTGTCGAAGGCGATGCCTCCGGCCAGCACCGCCTGGATCGATTCCAGCTGCAGCTTCAGCCCGTTCGCCCCCGCCTCCACGGACAGTCCCGAGGCGTTCCAGAAGAATGAGCCGTCATGCACGTACTGGGCATAGGGATCGCGCACGAAGGCGTGGACGGTGACGGGATCGCCCGGCGCGCCGGCGTCGTAGCCGAGCACCTCGCCGACGGTGACGTCGTGGTAGAAGATCGGCGAGCCGCTGCCGAGCGAGCCGAGCCGCGCCGCATGCAGGCTGAAGGTGCGCCCGGGCTCGTCCGAGCGCACTGCCGGCGGCTCCTCCAGACCGGTGAACCGGCGCTGCGGCTTGCTGTCGGGCTGGCCGGGGTCGAGCTCGATGTAGGAGCCGGAGACGATGGTCTCGAGGCCGGAGATGTTGCCGGGCGTGAGGCGCGGCCGGACCACCCAGAAGCGCGCCCGGTCGGTCAGCACGCGTGTCGCTTCGCGCCGCATCTCGACGCGCACGACGACGTGCGACATGTCGCGGCTGAGATTTATCGAGCGGACCGTGCCGAGATCGACCGCCTTGTGACGCACCTTGGTCTGCCCGGCGGTGAGCCCGTCGGCAGAGAGGAAGGTCAGGGTGATCTCCGGTCCCCGTTCGGCCTGGTTGCGCCAGCCCAGGTAGACCGCAAGCACGAGGGCGACCAGCGGGATCAGCCAGATCAGCGAGAAGTGCCAGCCCCGCCGCAGCCGCGGCGAGGCGACTTCGGGCGGAGCCACCTCGGCCGGAGGCACCCCGGGCGGAGCGACTTGCCGCGGAGCAACCTCGGGCGGTGTCGCTCCGGGGGGTGCGGCGCCCGGCGGAGTGTCGAGATCGCTCATGATGCGGGGCGGGCGGTGAACGGTTTCGGGCGGCCCCAGCGGCGCAGTGCCACCCGGCGCCGCGGCGGCGCCTGCACGCGGGCAACCGCATCCCACATCAGCCGGGGGTCGAAGGTACGGGCGGCCAGCATGGTCAGGATCACCACGCCGCAGAACGCCACCGCACCGGCGCCGGGGGTGACCGAGGCGACGAAGCCAAGGCGCACCAGCCCGACCAGCACGGAAACCATGAAGATGTCGATCATCGACCAGCGGCCGATCGCATCGACGATGCGAAACAGCACCGTGCGGTCCTGCAGCCGCCCGGCCGCCCGGCGCTGGATGCTGATCAGCATGATCGCCAAGCCGATCAGCTTGAGCACCGGCACGGTGATGCTGGCGAAGAACACCAGCATGGCAAGCGGCCACATGCCGGCGGCCGCGAGCTGCTGCACGCCGCCCAGGATGGTGCTGGGGGCACCCTGGCCGAGCCGCGACACGGTGAGCACGGGGAGCATGTTGGCCGGGACATAGAGCACCAAGGAGGCCACCAGAAGGGCCCAGGTCAGCGCCACCGCCTCCGGCTTGCGGCGGTGCAGCCGCGCCCCGCAGCGCGGGCAGGGGGTCGCCTCGGCGGCGCCGACCACCAGGACGCAGCAGGTGCAGGCGATCAGCTCGTTCACCCGGGCCTCGGGCGACTCCGCCGCCCGCAGCGCCGCCGCCAGGCGCTCCGGTGCCACCACCAGCCCGCGCGCCTCCAGCGTATCCCACACAGCGTCCGGATCGAGGGCGGCGTCGGTGGCGGCAATCGCCAGCATCAGCCCGCCCAGCGCATAGACCGCGAGGCCTACTTGCACGAAGGCGAGGTCACCGAGCTTGGTGTAGGCGACGAACACGCCGAGAAGATAGACTTCGACCATCGCCCAGGGGCGCAGCCGCTCGTCCAGCCGGAACAGGAGGGGCAGGAAGCGCGGCGGCCGCGCCATGCGCAGGCCCGACAGCACCGCGCCGATGCAGAGCAGCCGGGCGAAGGGGGCGCCAACGGTGAAGGCGAACACCACGGCCCCCAGCTCCCAGAAGCCGTAGGTCTCGAGCTCGGCGGCTCCGGTGGTCAGGTGGATGGCGTTGTCGCGGCCGTAGAGGTCGATCCCCATGAAGGGCAGCTGGACCGCCAGGAAGAGCAGCAGCAGCCCGGTGAGCGCCAGAGCCAGGGGACGGCTGAACGGGTCGCGCCGCCCGCGGCCGAGCACGGCGTGGCAGCGCAGGCAGCGCGCCACCACGCCGGCGGGCAGCGGACCCATCCGGTGCAACTGGCCGCAGTCGAAGCACTCGCGCAGCCGCCGCCGCGGCTCGGGTTCCGGGAGGTGGGCGACGAGGACGGGGGCCACGTGGGGCGGAGCGAAGTTCATGGGAGGTCGTGTCCAACGCCCGAGTCGTCTAGCCTGTTCCGCGGTCCAGCCGCCACTGATGGATTGGTCACCTCGGCGAAAGCGGGCGATTTCAGCGCTTTCCCGACCCTGATGGACGCCGGCCGGCCCGGCTTGCCAAGATGGCTCGCGGCGACAGCGGGGAAGCACCGTGGCGAGCGTGACCATCGACCGGCGAGCCCAGGTGATCGTCCTGGGCAATGAAAAGGGCGGCTCGGGCAAGTCCACGGCGGCGATGCACGTCATCGTCGGCCTGCTGCGCGACGGCTATCGGGTCGGCGCCATCGACCTGGACGCGAGACAGGCGACGCTCTCGGCCTATCTGGCGGCGCGCACCGCCTTCGCCGAGGCCCGCGGGCTCGACCTGCCGCTGCCGCGCTCCATCGCCGTGCATCGGAGCGAGCGCGACAGCCGGGCCGAGGCGGAGGCCGAAGAGGAGGAGCGGTTCACCCGGGCGATGGGCGAGCTGTCGCGCGAGTGCGAGGTGGTGGTGATCGACTGCCCGGGGTCGGACAGTTATCTGAGCCGGCTCGGCCATCGCCAGGCCGACACGCTGATCACGCCGATCAACGACAGCTTCGTCGATTTCGCCATGCTGGCGAAGGTCGATCCCGACAACCACGACGTGATCCATCCCAGCATCTACAGCGAGATGGTCTGGGAGGCGCGCAAGCGGCGGTTCGCCCGCGACCGCGGCCGGATCGACTGGATCGTCATGCGCAACCGGCTCGGCGCCAGCGAGGCGCGCAACAAGCGCGACGTCGGCAGCACGCTCGAGGCGCTGGCGCGGCGGATCGGCTTCCGCACGGTGAAGGGTTTCGGCGAGCGGGTGATCTTCCGCGAGCTCTACCTGCTGGGGCTGACCTTGATGGACGTGCGCGAGGCGGGGGTCGGCATCCGGATGGACATGAGCCATGTCGCCGCCCGCGCCGAGGTGCGCGCCCTGATCGGCGCCATCCGCAAACCCCCGCCCCGCCTGGAGCTGACCCCCGACGCCGCCTGACGCGAGCCGGTTGCGGTGCCCTGCCGGCAGCGTTATATGGCCGCGCCGTTATATGACCGTGCCGTCTGGGGGCCGACGTAGCTCAGGGGTAGAGCAACTGATTCGTAATCAGTAGGTCCTCGGTTCGATTCCGAGCGTCGGCACCATGCGGGAGTGACGGCCGGCGGCGGCCACCGCGCTTGGCGGGCAGACGGGGGTGGTGGCGCTTCCGCCACTCACCCCCGCCCGGATCACCCGGTGCTTCGACCGTGCGTCCGCAGTTCAGTTCGGCAGGTTCTGGAGATCGCCGATCAGCGCATCGGTCAGCACGTTCTTCTGTTCCTGCGTGATATCCGCGGCGAAGCCGTTCTCGTCGCTCGCGCA
>JAFAYM010000037.1 GCA_019240395.1 Acidisphaera sp.
ATTTCCTACCCGGATGTTCCGGCTGCCGAGGAGCACTCCGCTCAATACCTGCCACACCACTGCGACCTCAAGCCTTTCGCGGGAGCGCTCGCCCGAGGCGAGGTGAGCCGGCTTTTTCTCGGCGGTTTTGCTCAACGAATGGAGAACTTCCTGCCACTCGATTTTTACCGGCGCGTTTTCCAGGCGGTGCCCCAGGGCGCAGAAGTTTTCGGGCCCGATATTCTGCTCTGCAGTATCCGCGGTGGCGACATTCTTGACGGTCATCACCGCGACTACGTGTTGATTCCGCCCGAGTTCTACCTGGAACTGGTCGAGCAGACCGGCTTGGCGCCAGTGTTCATGGGACAGCTCGGAGAAAACACCTACTGCACCCGGCTGCGTCGCCTATTCCCGGATGCCCGCTTCGTCGAGAGCCGCGGACCGATGATCGATTTCGCAACGATCCGGCAGGCGACCAACATCGTGACGTCGATCAGCACGTTCTCGTGGCTTGCCGCCTGGCTGTCGCACGCTCAAAAGATCTACATGCCGCTGAGCGGATTGTTCCACCCCATGCAGAGTCGAGAGGTCGATCTGGTGCCGCGGGACGATCCGCGCTTCGTCCTTTACCTATTCCCGATCAACTTCTCGACCCCCGTCCACCGGTTCGAGGCCTGCCTCAACCCGCTGATCGGATTGTGGCGCCGGATAACGCCGGCGATGCTCACGGCTTTGCAGGAGGACCGGCCACGGTTTAAGCCTTCGCGCGAGGATTGTTTCGCGGCTTTCGATGAACAATACTATTGCGCAACACATGCCGACGTACGCGAGGCCGTTGACAGGGGTGGTTTTGCTAGCGGGCGTGACCACTATTTCCATAACGGCTTCCAGGAAGGCCGCCCTGCGTTCCACTTCGACGAGCGTTGGTACAGCGCCGCCTACCCGATGGCAGCCTTTGAAGTCGGGCAGGGGGATTTCGAGAATCTGGCTCAGCATTACATCGCGATCGGACGGGCACGGGGATATCGGCCATACCCGGAACAGCCGCTCGATGACGCAGGACCCGCCCCTGCCGCACCAGGGTATCGTTCTGGATCATAGCCAGAAGCGGCGGGAAATCTGCTCGTCCGTCATGAGTTCGCTGGTGGCGATGAGGCCGAGCAGATCGAACAGCCTGTCGATGCCATACTCCCCGAGACCGACACTCCGCCACTCCTCGATTATCCGGAAATACGCAGTCGCCAGCACCTTGGAGAGCGGGTCGAGGTTGGTCACCAGGACCAGGCCGGTCGGGTGGGCGTCGATCGCGTGAATGATCAGGTCGGGCCGGTATTGCTTCAGTATCGGGACGATCTTCCAGACGTCGCCGGTCCACCAGGCCTCGTGGTGCGGCGCGACCTGCACGGCCTGGTGTTCATCGCGTCGGGTCAGCGCGGTCTCCACCGGCATGCAGTCGTGGATGGCGATGATGGTGTTCGGCTTGCAGTGGCGTTCGGTGTGGAAGAAATCGCGCAACAAGCATTCGAACAGGTGCAATCCATCGAGGAAGGCAAAGTCCACCTCCGCTCTCAGAATCTCCCGGGGGCTTTCGGCAGAAAAGAATGCGTCGCTGGTCTGCCTGAACAGATGGCAGCTTGGCTTGTTCTTGGTGACGTCCACCGTCAGATCGAAGGCCGGATCGACGGCTATCGAGGCGCATGAGGCCAGTTGGAGCGAGGCTCCGTTCCGGCTGCCGATCTCAAGATAGGTCTTCGGGGCAAGCGCGCGATGCAGCCGCTGCAGGACAGCGTGATAATCATCCCCGGTCAGGTCCGGCCGGATCGCCATTTCATGCCCCCTTAACGGTCCAGCCGCACACTGCACCTCGGGCACGCGCCGGGCGCGCAGCCTTCAGTGCCTCGAAGACAAACTGAGGCATCAGCAGATTAATAAAGGCTTGCCGCGGCGCAGGTCGATCCGAGGAAGTCCATGCGGCAGCGGACGCATCACGGCACGGCGATGGAGGACTCACGGAGCTTCAGGACTGCTCTCGGGAGCGCGTGTTGCCGGCCCTGATCGCGGCGCATGCAGCGTCGCGGGGCGACAAGCTGTAGCGCCATGCCGTCCTACACGATCCGCGAGCTCGATGAGTGCATCAGCCGCTCGCCGGGGGGCGATCCCGCCTGGGTGCAGATTGCGCCCTTGCAGCAGCGTCCGGTCAAGCCGCCGGCATTTCTGCTTGGCGATCTTCCCGCCGAGATAACCTACGCCATCTTCGGCGAGACGGCGACCGGACCCGTACGGTGCTACCGCTTGCGGCAGGTCCGACTGACCGTGGACGGCATCGTGCTGGCGGGGGAGGACGCGCTCTGCACCATCCTCGTCAACCATCCCGACTACCACGTGGCAGCCATCATGCGTGAAATGCAGGACGTGCTCGGCAACCTGCCGATCCGGCGTGTCGAGGGACGGGCTGTCATGCTGACCGGACCAGGGAGCCACATCTACGGGCACTGGCTGGTCGACATGCTCCCTCGGCTTTTCGTGCTGGCGCAGTGCGGCCACGACCTGGCCGCGCTCACTTTCGTGGTGTCGGCGCGATTGCCGGCTTTCTGTTTTCAGTTCCTGCACCTGCTCGGCATCAGCGAGGACCAGCTGATCCGGCATGATGACCGCGGCGAGTTGCTCGAGGTGGAGGAGTTGCTGCTGCCCACCAACCTGCGGCGCGGCAGCCAGATTCACCCGCTGATGCACCAGGCCGTGCAGTTCATGTGCGAGCGGATGCAGAGGGCGCCGCCGTCAGCGGGCTCTGCCGCCCGCCGCCGGCTGTTCATCTCGCGGCGTGGTGGCGAGCCCTCGCGGACACCGACGAACCGGGTGGCCATCGAGGCGATCGCTGCGGCGGCGGGATACGAGATCGTCTCGCCCGAAACGCTGGCGATTCCCGAGCAGATCGCACTGTTTGCCTCTGCAACCCAGGTTATCGGCGAGTACGGCTCCGGGCTTCACAGCTCGGTGTTCTCGCCACCGGGCACCGTGGTGATGGCCCTGCGCGGCACATCGCATCATCCCGGCTTCATCCAGTCGGGTCTGGGGCAGGTTTTCCGGCAGCCGACCGGCTTCGTCTTCTCGCCGACGCCGATCGGCGCCGTGGACCAGGTGTTCACCGTCTCCGAGGACAGCTTCCGTCTTGGTCTGCGCTGCGCAGGCCTGCTGGCGCAGCGCGCCGCCGAAGCGGCGTGACGCGCGCCGCTGCTATCCTTCCCCGGGGTTGGCGAGCGCCGTTCTCCCGCTTGCGCGTGCCTGCTCCGAGCGGAGCGACTCCTCGTCATGGCTGATGCTGAGGGAGCTGTCGCCGAAGCCGTGCAGAGTATTGATGACCACGGCGAGCCCGCTCGGGGCGGCGGCGACCGACAGGGTGGTCACGGCGGCCTTGCTCGTCACCTTGATGTAGCTGGCTGATATGTAGCTGCCCGGACCGGACCGGATGTGATGCCGCGGGCCTGCGAGCGCGGCGCACCGGGGCAGCACATCGGGAGTGACCATGTCGAGATCGGACAGCCCATCCAGCCCGAATGCGGCAGAGGCCAGTCGTCGGGCGTGGTGGCCGGTTTCGGCGATGCCGCCGTTTGCGGTGATGCCTGCGATGCCGATCTCGGAGCTCGGGCAGATGAAGTCCATCTCGGCGGTGAGCAGATCGCGAGCCGCGGCAACCGTGGCGGTGAGGCTTTCGCCTGGCGTGATTGCCGTAATAACTTCGGCGGAAGTGGTTTGGGCGGCAGCGGTTTCGACCGGTGTTGCTTCCGCCGCACTGGTCGGGGCTTGGCTGCTCGGCAAGGCCGGATCGGCAGCGACCTCCGCCGCCGTGACCGTGTCAGCATCTTCCGCGGGGCCGGCCGGGTCGGCAGCGCCGAGAGTGTAGCTGCCGATGCCGGTCTTGCTTAGGCCGGAGCCGGAAAAAGTCGCCTCGGCGTCCTCGCCGCTATTGTCGGGGGGAGTGATCATCGAACAGTCCGTAGCGCGTATCAAATATTAGCCACGCGCTGGCCGCCGCTGCAAGCGACGCAGGCCGACTTGGGAGCGCTGCAATGCATGGAAAGGTCCCGCTGATGACGATGGTCTGCGTCCGGCGGGTGAGCGGTTGCCGCACCTGCCGCTGCGATTCCATCCTTGCGTGTAGCGCGGCAGGCTGGACCGAACCCTGCCAATGTTCTCAGGACCTTGCCAGCGGCGACTGTTCGGATGACGCGAGATTGCCGCCCCCACCGCGCGATGGTCTGATCGCGCCGGCGCACGCGAGGAGGCGGCAATGGCGAAAGTGGCGGTGGTGGGGGTCGGGTTCATCGGACGCGCCTGGGCGATCGTATTCGCGCGTGGCGGCTTGGATGTGGCCCTGTGGGACCCGGCGGCCGGCGCCGTCGACGCGGCGACCGCCTTCATTGCCGACCGCCTGCCGGAGCTGGAGCAGGCCGGCCTGCTCCCCGACGCGGTGCGAGCCGTTCGCGACCGCATCCGCCCCGCCGCGACGCTCGAGGAGGCGCTGCGCGACGCGGTGCACGTGCAGGAGAACGGCCCCGAGCGGGTCGGCGACAAGACCGCGCTGTTTGCGGAACTCGATCGGCTCGCTGCGCCGGAGACCGTGCTCGCCAGCTCCACCTCGGGCATCCCCGCCAGCGCCTTCACCGAGGCGCTGCCCGGGCGCCATCGCTGCCTGGTCGCGCATCCCGTCAACCCGCCCTATCTGGTGCCGGTCGTCGAGCTCTGCCCGAGCCCCTGGACCGACCCCGCGGTTGTCGAGCGGACCCGCGCGCTCATGACGAACGCCGGCCAGGTGCCGGCGACGGTCAATCGCGAGATCGCCGGCTTCGTGCTGAACCGGCTGCAGATCGCCCTGGTGGCGGAGGCCTTCCGGCTGGTGCAGGACGGCATCGTGTCGCCCGAGGATCTCGACGCGACGGTGAAGCACGGCCTGGGCCTGCGCTGGGCCTTCATGGGTCCGTTCGAGACGATCGACCTCAACGCCCCCGGCGGCCTGCGGGATTACTGTGCCCGCTACGGCGCCCTCTATGAGGAGGTGCAGGCGCAGATGCAGCCCTGCCGGTTCACCCCGGATCTGGTGGACCGGCTCGACGCTGCGTCACGCAGCGCGCTGCCGCTGGACCGCCATGGCGAGCGGCAGGCCTGGCGCGACCGCCGGCTGATGGCACTGGCCGCGCACAAGGCCGGGCAGACGGAGTAGGCCGCCCGCACCGGCCCAGCTTGTCGCACCGGCGCTCCGGGGCCATTCTTGAGCCGCCACCCCAGGGAATTGCAGGGATATGAACGCACCCGTCGATGCGGACGACCTCGCGCTGACCAAGTTCGGCATCGGCCAGCCGGTGCCGCGCAAGGAGGACCCGGTCCTGCTGCGCGGCGAAGGGCGCTACACCGACGACATCAACCGCCCGGGACAGCTCTATGCGGTCATGGTGCGCAGCCGGGTGGCGCACGGCCGCATCCTGGGCATCGATGTCGCGGCGGCGCGGGCGATGCCCGGCGTGCTCGGCGTCTATACCGGGGAGGACCTCAGGCGGGCCGGGCTCAAGAACATGCCGAAAGGCGTGGTGCAGAAGAACCACGACGGCACGCCGATGCAGACACCGCCGCAGCCGCCGCTGACCACCGACAAGGTCCGCTATGTCGGCGACCCCGTGGCCTGCGTGGTGGCGGAAACCGTCAAGCAGGCGCGCGACGCGGCCGAGCTGGTGATGCCGGACATCGATCCGCTGCCGGTGATCACCACGGCGAGCGCCGCCGCCGCGGCCGGTGCGCCGCTGGTGCATGACGACGTCCCCGGAAACCTGGTGCTGGATTTCCGCTACGGCGATGCCGCGAAGACGGCCGAAGCGTTCGCCAAAGCGGCGCATGTCACGCGGCTCGAGCTGCGCAACAGCCGCATCGTCGTCTCCGCCATGGAGCCGCGATCGGCCATCGGCGAGTACCACGCGGCGGATGAGCGATGGGTGCTGAATGTCGGCTCCCAGGGCGTGTTCGGCATGCGCGGCTCCCTCAAATCCGTGCTCGACGCGCCGGTCGAGAAGATCCGCGTACTGACCGGCAATGTCGGCGGGTCCTTCGGCATGAAGGCGTCGGTCTATCCCGAATACATCGCCATCCTGCACGCTGCCCGCACGCTGGGGCGACCGGTGAAGTGGACGGACGAACGCTCCGAGAGTTTCCTGTCCGACAGTCACGGCCGCGACCACGAGATGACGGCCGAGCTGGCGCTGGATGCCGAGGGGAAATTCCTGGCGGTTCGCGTCATCGGCTACGGCAATCTCGGCGCCTATCTCTCCAACGCCACGACCATTCCGCCGACGATCAACGCGCAGAAGAACATCGTCGATGTCTATGCGACGGAGGCGGTCGAGATCGCCACGCGCTGCGTGTTCACCAACACCACCCCGGTCGGCCCGTACCGCGGCGCCGGGCGGCCGGAAGGCAACTACTATATGGAGCGGCTCATCGATGCCGCCGCCGCCGAGCTCGGCATCGACCGCGTCGCGCTGCGCCGGCGCAACCACATCCGCCCCGAGCAGATGCCCTACAAGGCGCCCAACGGCAGCCTCTATGACAGCGGCGATTTCCCGACCGTGCTCGACAAGGCGCTGGCGCTGGCGGATTGGGACGGCTTTCCCGCGCGGCAGCGCGAAAGCCGGGACCGCGGGTTCCTGCGCGGCCGCGGCATCGGCCAGTATCTCGAAGTGACGGCGCCGCCGCAGCATGAGATGGGCGGCATCCGCTTCGAGCCGGACGGCACGGTGACCATCATCACCGGCACGCTCGACTACGGCCAGGGCCACGCCTCACCCTTCGCCCAGGTGCTGGTGGACCGGCTCGGCGTGCCGTTCGAGCGCATCCGCCTGCTGCAGGGCGACAGCGACGAGCTGATCGCCGGCGGCGGCACCGGCGGCTCGAAATCCATCATGGCCAGCGGCGCCGCCATCGTCGAGGCGAGCGAAAAGGTGATCGAGCAGGGCCGCCGCGCCGCCGCCCACGTTCTGGAGGCGGCGGTTGCGGACATCGAGTTCAGCCGCGGCCGGTTCCGCATCGCCGGCACCGATCGCGGCATCGGCATCATGGAGCTGGCCGAGGCGCTGCGAAACGCGCCGCGCCTGCCCGACGATGTGCCGCGCACGCTGGACATCAAGCACATCCACGAATCAGCACCCTCGGCCTATCCGAACGGCTGCCACGTCGCCGAGGTCGAGGTCGATGCGGAGACCGGCGTGGTGCACGTGGTGAAATACACCATGGTCAATGATTTCGGCGTCGTCATCAATCCGCTGCTGGTCGAGGGACAGGCGCATGGCGGCGTGGTGCAGGGCATCGGTCAGGCGCTCTACGAGGCCACGGCCTACGACAGCGACGGCCAGCTGCTCACCGGCAGCTACATGGATTACGCGCTGCCGCATGCCTACGATCTGCTGCCGTTTCGCATGGGAACGCACTCGGTTCCGGCACGCACCAACGTCCTCGGCGCGAAAGGCTGCGGCGAGGCGGGCTGCGCCGGATCGCTGCCGTCGGTGATGAACGCCCTGGTCGATGCGCTGGGCGTGCGGCATATCGACATGCCGGCCACCCCGCCGAAAGTCTGGGCGGTGATGCAGGAGAAGTGAGGCAGGGGAGCTTCACCCCGCGATTTTCCTTCCGATACAAGGTCGGAAGTCGTTCGCCTCACCGCCATCCAAAAGCGACACCCGTGTCACGTCCGGCGGTCCCGTCCTCGGCGCAGCTGTTGGAATGGCCCGCGGAGGAACCCCTGGCCTTTATCTGCGCAGGACAATGCGACCACCGAGCAAGGTATAGACCACAGTCTCCTGGCGCCTTGCAGCGAAGTCGTTCCACACGACGGCAAGGATGACGTGACCGTTCTCCTCGCGCAGCGTGAGGATTTCGCCGTCCGGCATCTCCATGCGAAGCTGCTCGATTGGCAAGTCGTCGCGCAGGACCCCTCGCACCTCCTCGATGGCGACTTCCACGGCCTTATGAACGTTGGAAACACACACATCATTAAGCGCTAGGGTCACGATGGGTCTGATATGCGAAAGCGCGGTGAGCGTTGCTTCATGAAAGCTGATCTCATACCAACCGCCCCGGTCTCTGACTCTGGGGTGATTCCCAGGGCGCGGGAAGTCTGATTCTCTTTGGTGAGCGGCGATTCGCCGTAGCGGAGGGATCAGATGGGGGTAGCAGTGCGGATCACCCGGGCGGACCACACGCCATCAGAG
>JAFAYM010000050.1 GCA_019240395.1 Acidisphaera sp.
GGCTGGCGGAGGTGGAAATCCCGGCATCGGTGCAAGGCGTGCTGGCCTCGCGCATCGACCGGCTATCGCCGCCGCGGCGGGGATTGCTGCAACTGGCGTCGGTGATCGGCAAGGACGTGCCCCTTTCCCTGCTGCGGTCGGTCTCGGGCATGGGGGAGCGGGCTTTGCAGGCCGAGCTTGCCGGGCTCTGCGCCGGCGAGTTCCTCTACGAAATCGATCTGCCGCTCGGCACCGAATACACCTTCAAGCACGCACTGACCCGCGCGGTCGCCTATGAAGGGATGCTCCGGCGCAACCGCCGGGAACTGCACGGACGCGTGCTCGCCGCCCTGGAAGTCGACGAGGCGGTCATTCCCGAGCATCTCGCGCATCACGCCCTGCATGGCGAGGTCTGGGATCGCGCGGCCGTGCACGCCCAGCAGGCCGGGTTGCGCGCCAATGCCCGCTCGGCCTGGCGGGAGGCGATCGCCTTCTTCGAAATGGCGCTGGAGGCGCTGGCGCATCTGCCCGACGAGCCCGAGCACCGGCGGCGCGCCATCGAGGTACGGCTCGGCCTTCGCGTGCCGCTCGGTCCGCTCGGCGAGTTCGGCCGCAGCGCGCAGCATCTGCAAGAGGCGCGGGCGATCGCCGCGGCACTCGGTGACGAGCGGCGGCTCGGCCCGATCGACACCAATATCTGCCTGATGTTCACCAATCTCGGCCGGCTGCAGGAGGCGATCGAGGCCGGGCAGCACAGCCTGGCGCTCGCGACGAGGCTGGAGGATGCGCCGGGCCGGCTCAGCGCCAGCTATGCGCTGGGCCAGGCGCATTGGTTCAGCGGCAACCTGGCCGAGGCGGAGCGCGTGCTTGCGGCGGCGCTGCCGAGCCTGCGCGGCGAGCTGCGACTGCGCGACACCGGGACGACCGGTACGGCGTCCGTGCTGACCTTGGTCTGTCTGTCCAAGACCTACGCGACGATCGGCAGGGATGCCGAGGCGGCGGCGGCGGCGGCGGAGGCGCGGGTGATCGCACAGGAGACGCGTCGTCCCTACGATCTCAGCTACGCCGATATCGCCGAGGGCTATGCCCGGCTGCTGCGCGGCGAGGACGCAGCGGCAGTGCCGCCGCTCGAGCAGGCGCTGCGGGAGGCGCGCGCCGCCGAGATCGCCCTGCTGGTGCCCTCGATCGCCCGATATCTCGGTCGCGCCTACGCCGCGATCGGACGCCACGAAGCGGCGGAGGCGCTGCTCGAGGAGGCGCTGGATTTGACCCGCGCGCAGGGGCTGGTCGGGCTGACGGCCTGGTGCAACCTGGCCCTCGCGCACGCGCGGCTGGCGCGGCAACTCGATGTCGGACCGGTGCTGGAGGAGGCGCTGGCGCTGGCCGAGCGGCACGGCTACCGCCCGGTGATGGCCCAGGTGCACCGGCTGCTGGCCCGCCTGCATGCCGAGGCCGGGCGCCCGCGAGAGGCGGCAGCGGCGCAGCAAGCGGCGAGCCGGCTCGCGGAGATGCTCGGCATGCGGCCGGAGACGGCACGGCGCAAGTTCCCGGTCTCCGCCGCGGCCGGCATCGCCGGTTTGCCTGGTCCCGCAGGCGGTGCCATCGTGCCTGCCGCAGAACGAAGAGGCGCGTGATGGCGTACCAGCACAAGCGTGACCCGGCGATCGACACCACTCCGGACCCCCACCAGCGCCAGCATATCGATCTGGTCGATCTGAAGGACATTCTGGGCAAGGCCGTCAAGGATCCCGCGCTGGCCCGGAAACTCACGGAGAAGCCCGAGGAAACGCTGCGATCGATGAACTACGAGCCGCACCAGGGGGCGGTCGATTTCTTCAAGTCGCTCGATGCGACGACATTCGAGACGGCGGCGAAATCCTTTGTGCCGCACACGGGCGGGCATCGGGGTTCGCATACCGGCATGGCGGAGTGCTGAACTGGCGGACACCGCCGATGCGGCGGGCGGCCGGGTGCTGCTCGCCGCCATGCCGCTGTCCTCGCCGCATTTTCCGAACCTCGCCCTGGGGCTGCTGAAACCGGCGGTCGAGGCGCTGGGGATAGGCTGCGACGTCCGCTATTTCTCGCTCGACTATCTCGCGGAGATCGGCGCGGCGGCGCACGACGCGCTCACCGATGTCCGCTACTACATGGCGCATGTCGGGGAATGGGTGTTCGCCCCGGCGGTGCACGAGGCGCAGGACCCGGCGGATGTCAGCTTCCTGACCGAATGCTTCCGGCGCGAGCACGCCGAGCTCTACACCGTCGATCGGCTGATGACCTTCATCGCCGCCCGTGCCGGCGCCGCCAGCTTCATCGATGGGTGTCTCGAGCGGGTCGACTGGTCCGCCTACGCCGTGGTCGGGTTCACCAGCTCGTTCCAGCAGACCATGGCGGCGCTCGCTTTGGCGAAGCGGATCAAGCAGCGCCGTCCCGAACTGCTCATCGTGTTCGGCGGCGCCAATTGCCAGGACGAGATGGGGATCGCGCTGCATCGCTGCTATCCCTTCATCGACGCGGTCTGCCTCGGCGAGGGCGATCGGGCGTTTCCCGAACTGGTGCGTCGCCATGCCGCGGGGCTGCCGCTTGCCGGGATTCCCGGGATGGTGGTGCGCGACGGCGGCGAGAGCGTGCTCCCGGCGCGCCGGAGCGATCCGGTGCAGGACATGGACGCGCTGCCGATCCCGGATTTCGACGCGTTTTTCGCCGCGCGGGCTGCCTGTGCGGCTGCTGCGGACTATGCTCCGGCCGTGGTGTTCGAGACGGCGCGCGGCTGCTGGTGGGGAGCGCGGCAGCACTGCACGTTCTGCGGGCTGAACGGCGTGACGATGGCGTTCCGCTCGAAGTCGCAGGCACGCGCCTATGACGAACTGGCGTATCTCACCGGGCGGCATGGCTGCCGCGATGTCGCCAATGCCGACAACATCCTCGATCTCGCCTATTTCCGCGAATTCATCCCGCGGCTGGCGGCATCGGGGCTCGACCTGCGTATCTATTACGAGGTCAAGGCCAACCTCAAGCCGGAGCAGATCGTTCTCCTCGCGCGGGCCGGCATCCGCAAGATCCAGGCGGGCATCGAGACACTGGATACCGAGCTGCTGCGGCTGATGCGCAAGGGCAGCTCGCTCCTGCAGAACGTGCAGGTGCTGAAGCTGGCGGCGGAGGCCGGCATCTATGTCGAATGGCTGGCGCTGCACGGCTTTCCCGGCGAGACCGGGGCGCAGTACGACCGCATCGCGGCGATCATCCCGAAACTGCGCCATCTGCAGCCGCCGGCGGCCTTTCTGCGGGCGCGGGCGGACCGGTTCAGCCCTTATTTCGATGACCCCGCGCGCTACGGCGTGACGCTGGAGCGGCTGGCGGCGTACGCGCACATCTTTCCGTTCGACTCCGAGACCATGGATGCGCTCGCCTATCATTTCATCATGTGCGCGCCGGCGCTGGACGGATGCGCAACGTACACCGCGGAGGCGGCGCGGGAATATGCGCTGTGGCAGGCGCACCAGCGGGACAGCGCGCTCTGGTGCGAGGCGGACGGCGATGCGGTCGTCGTGCACGATCAGCGCTGGGGCCGGCCCGTCGGGTCGCGCGTGTTCACCGGCGCCGAGGCGGCGGTGCTGCGCCAGTGCTGGCGCATCGAGGCGTTTCGGCGGCTGCCCCCGGGGAGCGGCGCGGCCATCGAGACGCTGGAGGAAGCGGGGCTGCTGCTGCGGGAGGGCGACGAGATGCTGGCGTTGCCGTTGCGCCAGCCCGGGTTCCGCGCTGCTCCAAGCTGGGAAGTTCTTCAAGTAATGGATTGCAAAGGGTCCGCCTTTGCCGGGGTTGAGGGGCAGAGCCCCTCACCTTCCTCTCTTCTGAATCCCTTATTCGAACGCAGCAGCTCCTGCGTATAGGGGTGGTCCACCGTGCTGGTGGCCAGCCGTTCGGCGGTGGTCTGCTCGACGATCGCGCCGTGGCTCATCACGGCGATGCGCTCACAGAGATGGGCGATGACGGCGAGGTCGTGACTCACCATCAGCATGGTCAGGCCGTGCTCGCGGCGGAGCCGGGTGAGCAGGTTGAGGATTTCGGCCTGCACGGAGACGTCCAGCGCCGAGGTGGGTTCGTCGAGCAGCAGGATGCGCGGCTCGAGGATGAGCGCGCGGGCGATGGCGACGCGCTGGCGCTGGCCGCCGGAGAGCTGGTGGGGGTAGCGGAAGCGGTGCTCGGGGCCGAGCCCGACTTCGGCGAGCGCGCGCGCGACGCGCCGGCCGGCGTCGCCGAGGCGGTGGATGGCGATCGGATCGACGAGGATCTGGTCGACGGTGTGTTCGGGGTGCAGCGATCCGTAGGGGTCCTGGAAGACCATCTGGACGAGCTTGCGATCGGCCTTGCTGCGGCGCCGGCCGACCGGCTTGCCGGCGAGTGCGATATCGCCGCGGGCGTGGGCGATCAGCCCGGCGATCGCGCGCAGCACCGTGGACTTGCCGGAGCCGGACTCGCCGACCAGGCCGAACGATTCTCCGGCGTCCACGACGAAGGAGACGTCGCGCACCGCGTCGATCCGGGTGGCGCCGGTGCCGAAGCTGACGCCGACTTTCTGCAGTGCGATCACGGGAACGCCGTGTCGGCAAGCCACGCCGGATCGCGCTGCAGCTGCGGCAGCTCGGGACGCCGATGGCCGAGTTCCGGCAGTGACGCGAGAAGCCCGCGCGTGTAGGGATGGCGGGCTTCGGCGAGGCGGGAGGCGACGCAGGTCTCCACCACCCGGCCGGCGTACATCACCAGCACGCGGTCGCAGAAGCCGGAGACGAGATGCAGGTTGTGGCTGATCAGGATCAGCCCCATGCCGCGGCGGCGCACCAGTTCGTCGAGGATCGCCAGGACCTGCAGCTGCACGGTGGCGTCGAGCGCGGAGGTCGGCTCGTCGGCGATCAGGATCTCCGGATCGGCGATCAGCATCATGGCGATCATGGCGCGCTGGCCCATGCCGCCGGAGACCTCGTGCGGGTAGAGATCATAGACGCGCGCGGGATCGTGGAGGCGCACCGCCTCCAGCATGGCGAGTGCCGCCTTGCGGGCGGCGGCGGCGGTGCTGCGCAGATGCGTGCGGTGGGTCTCGGCGATCTGCCGCCCCACGGTCATCATCGGGTTCAGCGCGTAGCGCGGGTCCTGCAGCACCATCGCCACGCGCTTGCCGCGCAATCGGCGGAAGCCCCGCTCGTCGAGCCGCAGCAGGTCGGTGGTGCCGAGCCGCAGCTCGCTCGCCTCGATGCGGGCGGAGCGCGGCAGCAGTCCCATGATGGCGCGGCCGGCGGTGCTTTTGCCTGAGCCGGATTCGCCGACGATGCCGAGCCGCTCGCGTCCCAGGGTGAAGCCGACGCCCCGGAGCGCCACGAACGCCTCCTGCTCGCCGGGATAGACGACGCGCAGGTCGCGCACGGTCAGCAGCGTGTCGCTCATCCCGAGCGCGGATCGAAGACATCGCGCAGCCCGTCGCCGAGCAGGTTGAAGCCGAGGCTGACGATAAAGATGGCGATGCCGGGGATCGTTGCGACCCACCACTGGTCGAGGAGGTAGTCCCGCCCGGTGGAAATCATGGCGCCCCATTCCGGGGTCGGCGGCTGGGCGCCGAGGCCGAGGAAGCCGAGACCGGCGGCGGTCAGGATGATGCCGGCCATGTCGAGGGTGAGGCGGACGATCACCGAAGAGAGGCAGAGCGGCAGGATCTGCAGCCACAGGATGCGCAGCGGCGAGGCGCCCTGCAGCTCGGCGGCCTGGATGAACTCGGCCTTGCGGCGGGTCATCGTCTCGGCGCGCGCCAGCCGGGCATAGGGTGGCCAGGAGGTGATGGCGATGGCGATCACCGCGTTGCGTATCCCCGGGCCCAGCGCGGCCGAAAAGGCCAGCGCGAGGATCAGCCGCGGGAAGGCGAGGAAGATGTCGGTGATGCGCATCAGCACGGCATCAACGATCCCGCCGAAATAGCCGGAGGGCAGGCCGATGCCCAGGCCGATCGGCACGACGATGGCGGCGACCATGGCGACGATGGCCAGCGTGATGCGCGAGCCGAAGACGATGCGGGCGAAGATGTCGCGGCCCAGCTCGTCCGTGCCGAACCAGTGCGCCGCGGAAGCCGGCCGCAGCCGGTCCGACAGGGATTGCAGGATCGCCGCATCGGGGCTGGCGATCAGCGGCGCCGCCGCCGCAACCACGATCAGCAGCAGCACGATGGCCAGGCCGGTCATCGCCAGGCCGTTGCGGCGGAATGCCAGCCAGCTGCGGTACCAGTTTCCCAGACGCGCCTGCCGCCGGCTCGCCGGCGCCGTGGCGAGCAGCCAGTCCCGCCAGGAACGGCCTCCCGTCCGGGCGAGCGGCACGCCGCTCATGCCAAATTGCTCACGTGCGCCCGCGGGCCCGCGGATCGACCAGCGGATAGAGCAGGTCGGAAAGCAGGTTGAGCCCGATATAGACGACGCCGACCAGCATCGTGCCGCCGAGCACCGCGTTCAGGTCGGCGTTGAACAGCGAGTTCTTCATGTAGAGGCCGAGGCCGGGCCAGGCGAACACCGTCTCCGTTAGCACCGCGCCTTCCAGCAGGCCGCCGAAGGTGAGGGCGATCACGGTGATCAGCTGCACCCAGACATTGCCGAGCGCGTGCACCCACACGACGCGCCAGCGCGACAGGCCCTTGGCGCGCGCCGCCAGCACGTATTCCTGCTGCAGCTGCCCCAGCATGAAGCTGCGCGTCATGCGCGCGACATAGGCGAGCGAGAGATAGCCGAGGATGGACGAGGGCAGCACCAGGTGCTGCAGGGCGTTCCAGAACACGTCCATGTCGCCGTCCAGCAACGCATCGACGGTGATCAGGCCGGTGACCTGGGGTACCAGATCGGCGAATGCGACATCGAGCCGGCCCGGCCCGGCGACCCAACCGAGCTTGGCGTAGAAGGCCAGCAGCCCGACCAGCCCCAGCCAGAACACCGGCATCGAGTAGCCGAGCAGGGAAGCGAAGCGGATGACGTGATCGAGCGGCCGGCCGCGATTGGCAGCGGCGATGACGCCGAGCGGAATGCCGAGCGCCACGCCGATCACCAGCGCCAGCAGGGAAAGCTCGATGGTCGCGGGAAAGACGTGCAGCAGGTCCTGCAGCACCGGCCGGGACGTGAGCACGGAATTGCCGAAATTGCCGTGCAGCACGCCGACGAGATAGCGCCAGTACTGATCGTAGATGGGCAGATCGAGCCCGATCTCTGCGCGCACCCGGGCATAGGTCTCGGCGGAGGCGTGATCGCCGACGATCGCCAGCACCGGATCGATCGGCACCACCCGGCCGATGACGAAGGTCACGATGGTCAGGCCGAGGAAGGTCAGGGCGACCGAGAGCAGGATGCGCAGCACGCGGCCCGCCGGGCCGGCCGCGTGCCGCGTCCATTGACTGCGCAGGCCGGCGGTGACGACCGCGCCGGACACGAGAAACCTACTTCGAGACGTTCCGGTAATAGGTGAGGTCGGCGAAGATCCCGACGGCGAAGTTCTTCACCTCGTTGCGCTCGGCCACCTGGTTGTAGGGCTGGAACATGATGAGGAATGGCCCCTCATCCAGCACCTTCTTCTGCAGGTCCTTGTACATCGCTTCCCGCTTCGTGGCATCCGGCTCCTGTGCCGCCGCGGCAGTCTCCTTGCTGATCTCGGGGATCAGCCAGTTGTTGCGCCAGGCCAGCGGCTTGGTCGATGCATTGTCGGAATTGTCGGTGTTGCGGGCAAAGGTGTCGGCGTTGGTGTGCGGGTCGAAATAGTCCGGGCCCCAGGAGAGCGCGGCCATCTGATGTTTGCGGCCGCGATAGATCGTGATCACCTGCTTCAGGTCGGATGGCACGATCTGCATCTTCACGCCGGCCTGCGCCATGGTCTGCTGCATCGACTGCACGATGCTGTTCATCGCCGCGCCGTTCCAGCTGTCCATCCGCACCTCGAAGCCATTGGGATAGCCGCCCTCGGCCAGCAGCTGCTTGGCCTTGGCGACATCGAGATGGTACGGATTCTCGTCGAGCGCGCCCATGAAGCCGTGCGGCAGGAACCCCTGATGGACGAAGAAGCGGCCGTGCAGGAAGCTGTTGGCCATGCCGTCATAGTCGATCAGGTATTTCATCGCCTCGCGCACCTTCACGTTCTTGAAGGGCTCGAAGGCCATGTTCATGCCGGCGTACCAGGTGTCGCTGCCGGGGAAGGTCGCCACCTTCACCGCCTTGTCACCCTCCAGGGAGGCGAGCTGGTCCGGCTGCAGATCGCGGGCGATGTCGACGTCGCCCTTCTGCACCAGCAGCAGCTGCGAGGAAGGTTCCGGCACGTGCTGGATGACGACGCGGCGCAGCGTCGGCGCGCCCTCGCGGTAGCCGGCATAGGCCTCCAGCGTCACCGACTCGTTGGGCTTCCAGGAGACCAGGCGGAACGGGCCGCTGGCCGCCGAGTTGGTCTTCAGCCAGCCGTTCCCGAGGTCACCCTTCTCCTCGTGTTCCATCGCCGCCTTCTTCTCGACGACCGAGGCGACATTGGCGCTCATCAGGCTTTCGACGAGGGTGGGCGCGAACTTCACGGGCGTGGTGATCTGCAAGGTCATCGAGTCCGTCGCCTTGACCAGGTCGCGGACATTGTCCTTGGTCCAGCCGAGCTGCGTGAACAGGAAGGCCGGCGTCTTGTCGAGCAGGATGACGCGCTGCAGGGAGAAGGCGCAATCCTCGGCGGTGAGCGGGGTGCCGTCCTGGAATTTCTGGCCGGCGCGGATCTTGAAGGTGAAGGTCTTGCCGTCGTCGCCGACCGACCAGCTCTCCGCGACGCCGCCAACCATTTTGCTGGAGGTAGCGGATTCGAACCGGATGATGCGGTCGTAGACGTTGGTCAGCACCTCCTCGCCGGTCAGCTCATAGGCTTCCCCGGGGTCCATGGTGATCATGTCGTCGATCTGCTTGGCCATCACCAGGGTGTTGGCCGGCGTTGCCGCGTGCAGCGGCGCCCATCCGGCGAAAGCGAGCGCGGCCGCCATGGCGGCAATGTTCCGGTGTTTCGCCATCCCCGTTCTCCCACCCGATTTGAGGGGCTAATCTGGCCAGAGGGTGAAGGAGAAGGCAAGAAGGCCGAGGGCTCCGCCCCGAGAGGCCGGGGCCGCGGGACCCGGATTGCCCCGAAGGGCCGGGGCGCGTGCTCGGCACGGCGGCGATCAGCGCCGGCGTCCAGGGATGCACCGGCCGAGCGTCGATCGCGCGCTTCTCGGCCAATTGGACGATCTGGCCGAGATGCATCATCGCCATCGGTTGGAAATGTGCTTCACCACCGCCGGGTCACGCGCGATGAAGAGGGGCAGCGTCTTGCACGCTGGACCGTATCGCTGCCGTCCTCTTGACTGGTGCTTGCCCGGAACGGATACTTTCTGGGCCCCGGTTACGGATTGCAGGCGCCCGCAAAAGGCGGGACGCAAGGGGACAATAGGGAAGGAAACATTCATGGCGCGCCGCAACCCACGAGGCTGGCTCCGATCCGGGAGCCTGGCCGCGATAAGCACTGCCGCTTTGCTGCTTGCCACCTCGCATCTGGCGCAAGCGAAAATCACTCGGATCGTCATCAACAGCACCACGTCGCCCGCCTTCAATGGGCAGTCCTTCGGCAGCGTCGGGCAATACGAGCAGCTCAACGGCACTGCCTACGGCGAGGTCGATCCGAGCGATCCGCTGAACTCCATCATCCAGGACATCAACCTGGCGCCGCGCAATGCGAACGGCAATGTCGAATACTCGATGGACATCGAGATCCTGCGGCCGATCGATGCAAAAAAGGGCAACCACGTCCTGCTGTATGACGTGGTCAATCGCGGCAGCCAGCTTGCCCCCGGGACGTTCAATGTCGGCATCACCACGGCCTCGCCGGCGGGCGACGGCTTTCTCGAGAACCAGGGCTACACGATCGTCTGGAGCGGCTGGCAGGGTGACCTGGTCAAGACGCCGACCAATTTCGCCATGACCGTGCCGATCGCCTACCAGAACCGCAACCCGAACCAACCCATCACCGGCATCGTGCGCTCCGAGATCAGCATGCTCACCGCGTCGGAGCCGGGCTCGCCGATTTTCGGTGCCTTCGCTACGTCCTCGGTCGGCTACCCGCCGGTCAGCTTCGACACGTCCAAGGCGACGCTGACCGAACGGGTGCATGAAGAAGATCCGCGCGTGCCGATCCCCAGCAGCCAGTGGAGCTTTGCCACCTGCAACGCGACCACTCCGTTTCCGGGGACCCCCGACACCTACGGGATGGCGCAGTATCAGATCTGCCTGCAAGGTGGCTTCGACCCGAACCACATCTACGAGCTGATCTATGAGGCCAAGGACCCTCTGGTGCTCGGCCTGGGCTTTGCTTCGACGCGGGATTTCGTCTCGTATCTCCACCACTCCTCTGACAAGGCCAATCCGGTGGCTGGCACGATCGACAATACGCTGATCTTCGGCGCCTCCCAGAGCGGCCGCTATATCCGAACCTTCCTCGATCTCGGCTTCAACGAGGACGAGAACAACAGGATCGTGTTCCAGGGCATGCAGCCGCATATCGCGACCGCACGCATCGCCATGAACATCCGCTTCGGCCAGCCGGGACGCGGCTCAGGACTGCAGCATGTGGAGCACGGCTACCCCGGTCTGGAATCACCGATGACCTGGGGCATCTACGACGATCCGATCGCCAATGTGACAGGCGGCATCCTGCAGCGCTGCAAGGAGACGAAGACCTGCCCGAAGATCACCCAGAGCGTCAGCAGCATCGAATACTGGCAGTCCGCGATGTCGAGCGACACCACGGATGATTTCGGCCTGCATGACCTGACCATCCCGAACGACGTGCGGATCTACCACTTCGCCAGCACGCAGCACGGCGGGTATTCACCCATCGGGCCGGTGCCGCCGGTGGCGACGCCGGTGTGCGAGCAGCTGCCGAACGCCAATTCCTACACCTACAACATCCGGGCGGTCCTGGTAGCGCTCACCAAGTGGGTGGTGAACGGGACGTCGCCGCCGGCCAGCCGCTACGCCAGGCTCAGCAACGGCTCGCTGGTCCGCACCGAGCAGCTCGATTTCCCCTTCATTCCGAACGTCTATGAGGATGTGGGCGACCTGCTCGATCAGCGGACGCTCTACTATCGCGGGCCGAAATTCGACGGGTTCAACATGTCGGGGATCATCACCGTCGAGCCGCCACTGCCGCTCTTCAACTATCTGGTCCTGGTGCCGCAGGTCGATGCCGACGGCAACGATATCGACGGCGTGCGGTCGATTACACTGCGCGCGCCGCTCGGTACCTATACCGGATGGAACACCAGGGCGGCGGGATTCGGCCAGGGTGACGCCTGCGACCTGACGGGCAGCTTCATCCCGTTCGCCGCCACCGACGCCCAGCGAACGCCCGGCGATACGCGGCCTTCCCTGCAGGACCGCTACGGCAACGCCGCGGGCTACGCCGCCGCGGTCACGGCGGCTGCCAACGCGCTGGTCAGGGAGGGCTTCCTGCTGCCGCAGGACAAGGCCGTGGCGATCAGCGAGGCGGAGGCTCAGGCCAGCGGCCTGCTGCCGTAAGCGAAGGGGCGACGGCCTCCGCTCGCAAGGCGGAGGCCGTCGCCACTCAGCTGCCTGCCACCAGATGGCAGGCGACTTCGTGCCCGGGCGTCGCCGCCACCATGCGCGGCGGCTGCTCGCGGCACACATCCATCACATAGGGGCAGCGCGTATGAAAGCGGCACCCCGCCGGGGGATGCAACGCGCTGGGGATTTCCCCGGCCAGCCGCTCTCGCCGGCGCCCGCGCGGCCGCGTGCTCGGCACGGCGGCGATCAGCGCCTGCGTGTAGGGATGCAGCGGGCGCGCATAGATCGTGCGCTTGTCAGCGATTTCGACGATCTGGCCGAGATACATCACCGCCACGCGGTCGGAAATGTGCTTCACCACCGCCAGGTCGTGGGCGATGAAGAGATAGGTCAGCCGCAGCTCCGCCTGCAGATCCTGCAGCAGGTTGACGATCTGCGCCTGCACGGAGACGTCGAGCGCGGAGACCGGCTCGTCGCAGACGATAAAGCGCGGGCGCAGGGCCAGCGCGCGGGCGATGCCGATGCGCTGGCGCTGGCCGCCGGAAAACTCGTGGGGGTAGCGGCCGGCGTGGCCGCGCGCCAGGCCGACCAGCTCGAGGGTTTCGGCGACGCGGCGCGGGATCTCGGCGCGCGGCACCGCGTGGATGGCGAGCGGCTCGCCGACGATGTCGCCGACCGACATGCGCGGATCGAGCGCGCCGTAGGGGTCCTGGAAGATGATCTGCATCGCCCGGCGCTGCCGGCGCAGTCCCGCGCGATCGAGCGTGGTGACATCCACACCCTCGAAGCGGATCGTCCCGCCGCTCGGCTCGATGAGGCGCAGGAGCAGGCGGCCCAGGGTGGACTTGCCGCAGCCGCTCTCGCCGACCAGGCCGAGCGTCTCACCGGCGCCGATCGCGAAGGAAACGCCGTCGACGGCGCGCAGCCGGGCGGCCTGGCGCTGCAGCCAGCCTTCGCCGATGACGAAGTGCTTCTCCAGGTCTCTCACCTCCAGCAGCGGCCCGGTCATGGCGTGCGGATGCAGGCGGCGTCGTGCTCCGCCCCGACCCGGTGCAGCGGCGGGATCGCCCGTGTGCAAGCCTCGATCGCCAGCGGACAGCGCGGCGCATAGCGGCAGCCGGGGGGCCGCCGCGCCGGATCGGGCAGCACGCCGGGAATGGCGACCAGACGGTCCAGCTCGGTCTCCAGGGTCGGCACGCATTCCAGCAGGCCGCGCGTGTAGGGATGCGCGGGATAGGCGAACAGCGCGCCCACCGGCGCCTGCTCGACAATGCGTCCGGCATACATCACCAGCACGCGGTCGGCGGTCTCGGCGATGACGCCCATATTGTGGGTGATGATGATCACCGCCATGCCGAGCTCGGCGCGCAGATCGAGCAGCAGGTCGAGGATCTGCGCCTGGATGGTGACGTCGAGCGCCGTCGTCGGCTCGTCCGCGATCAGCAGGCGCGGGCGGCAGATCAGCGCGATGGCCAGCATGACGCGCTGGCGCATGCCGCCGGAGAGCTGGTGGGGGAAGTCGTCCAGCCGCCGCTCCGGCGTGGCAATGCCGACGCGCCCGAGCATTTCGATCGCGCGATCGCGCTGCCCGGCGCGCGTCGTGCGCTCGTGCGCGCGCACCGTCTCCATCACCTGCTCGCCGATGCTGAGCACGGGATTGAGCGAGGTCATCGGCTCCTGGAACACCATGGCGATGCCGCGGCCGCGCAGCGCCCGCATGCGTGCCTCCGACAAGCCGATCAGCTCGCTCCCCTCGAAGCGCACCGAGCCGGCGGCGACGCGCGCCGGCGGCCGCGGCAGCAGGCCCATGATGGTCAGCGCGGTGACGCTCTTGCCGCTGCCGGATTCGCCGACGATGCCGAGCACCTCGCCTGGTGCCACGGTGAACCCGACCTCCTCGATGGCGGAAACGTCGCCGCTGCCGGAGGCGAACACGGTGGTCAGCCCGCGCACCTCGAGCAACGTCACGGCTGGATGCGCAGGCGCGGATCGAGCACGTCGCGCAGGCCGTCGCCGAGCAGGTTCAGCCCGAGCACGGTGAGCATCAGCGCCACCCCGGGTATGGCGATGATCCAGGGCGCCTGCACCATGTATTGCCGGCCCTCGGCCATGATGTTGCCCCAGGTCGGGGTCGGCGGCACCGCGCCGAGGCCGAGGAAGGAGAGCGTCGCCTCGGTCAGCACGGCATACGCGAACAGGAACGAGAGCTGGACGATGAGCGGCGCGACTGCGTTGGGCAGCACATGCGTGCGCAGGATGCGCCCATGGCTGGCGCCCGCGGCGACCGCGGCCTGCACGAATTCCGTCTCCCGCAGCACCAGCACGCTCGCCCGCACGATCCGTGCCGTGCGGGGAATATAGACGACGGCCAGTGCCAGGATGACGTTCTCGGTGCTCGGACCCAGCACGGAGGTGATGCCGATCGCGAGCAGGATGGCCGGAACGCCATCAGCGCGTCGTTGACCCGCATGATCGGCCCATCCAGCACCCGGAAGTAACCCGAGATGGCGCCGACCACCGTCCCGAACACGGCGTTGAGCGACACCACC
>JAFAYM010000114.1 GCA_019240395.1 Acidisphaera sp.
AGCGCGCGACGAAGCCGGGCGCGTGGGCGTCATGAGCATGGTCGTCATGCGAATGATCGTGGGGGCCATGTGCGTCATCGGTCGTGGCACTCATCGTCGTGCTCCTTCGCGCACCCCGCAGCCGCGGTCAGTGCTCAACCTGTGCAACGGCAAGCCTCGACGGAGCGGCGGCCGCCGCCACGGTCTGCGCCGGGGCCGTGCCCTGCGAGAACTTGGTCTTCGCCTGCGCCAGCCACGCCGTGAACTCGTCCGGGGTCACCGCGTGGACGGAGATCGGCATCTGGCTGTGGTTGGTGCCGCAGACCTGGTTGCACTCGCCGTAATAGACGCCGGGACGGGTGATCTCCACCCAGGTCTCGATGGTGCGGCCCGGCATGGCGTAGCGCTGCACGCCGAGGCTCGGGATGAAGAAGCTGTGGATCACGTCGGCGCTGGTCTCGAGGATGCGGATGCGCTTGCCGGCCGGCAGTACCAGCTGGTTGTCCACCTCGAGCAGGCGCATCTGCCCCGGCTTGAGCTGGTTCTCCGGCACGATGTAGCTGTCGAAGTGCAGGCCGTTCTGGTCGGGATAGGTGTATTCCCAGTACCATTGATGGCCGGTGACCTTCACCGTCAGGTCAGGCGTCGCGGTCCGGTCCTCGTAATAGACCAGGCGGAAGGACGGGATCGCGATGGCCACCAGGATCAGCACCGGCGCCAGCGTCCAGGTGACCTCCAGCCAGGTGTGATGGCTGAGCCGGCTCGGCGTCGGATTGCGCGTGTGGTGGTAGCGGAACATCACGTAGGCGAGCAGCACGGCGACGAACAGCGTGATGACGGTGATGATCACCTGCACGAGGTCGTGCAGCTCGATGATGTCCTGCTTGATTGGGCTGAACGCCGGCTGCATGCCGATTTCCCACGGCACCGGATGCTGCGCCAGCGCCGGGCGGCCGGGCGCCAGTGTTCCGAGCAGCAGCGTCGCGGCGAGCAGGCCAGAGGAAGCGGCGAGACGCCGCAGGCGTGGGTGCATCGGCCGATCCCATTCGCGTTAGACGGGACGGGCCGTGCGGCCCGATCCTGCAAATGCTGGGCTACAACGCCACCCCGTTCAGATCAAGGTGCCGGCGGATCACGCCGTAAGTTGTCGCAGCAAAGGGGGGAATTGTCGCAGCCTCGCGCGCTCGGCCGGGATCAGTTGCCGAGCTTGAGGAGCGTGAACAGGCCGAACGGCGGCACCGCCTCGGTCTGCCAGGTCCGCGGCTCACCGGGCGCGAACAGGGCGTCCATGGTGAAGTCGGGATGCCACCCGAGGGCGCGCGAGGCCGGCGCCAGGGCGCGCTCCGCCCACCAGCGGGGTCCGCGCTCGGCGGCGAAATGGTTGACCAGGAGGATGTGGCCGCCCGGGCGCACCACGCGGCGCATCTCGGCCAGCAGGCGGCGCGGGTTCGGCACCACCGAGGCGACGAACATGGCGACCGCGATATCGAAGCTGGCATCGGCGAAGCAGGTGGCCTCGGCGTCCATCTCCTGCAGCGCCTCGACGTTCGCCAGCCCGTCTTCGGCCACCCGCTCGCGGGCGCGCGCCAGCATTTCCTCGGAGAGGTCGATGCCGGTGATCCGCTTTTCCGAGACGTAGTGGAGCAAAGCCAGGCCGGTGCCGACGCCGACCTCCAGCACGCGCTTGCCCGGCAGCTGGTTCACGGCGGCGGCGGCGCGGCGGCGGCCGAAGGCGGAGACTCCGCCGAACACGGCGTCGTACACGCCGGCCCAGCGCCGATACGCCGCACGGACGGCGTCGGCGTCGAGGGCGGACCGGGGCGCGGTCCGCGTCGATTGCAGCGCGTGGCTCATGCCGGTGGATGTCCTTGCTGCACGTTGGGTAGTCAAGGCGGCGCAGCAGCGCAACCCCTGGGCGCTCCGCCGGGGCGTTTCGCCGGACGGTATGCTCAGGCGGCCACGCCGGCACGCGGCGCCGCCTGGCTGGAGGCCGCCGGCGCCCGAGGGCTCGGCGGGCGCGTCTCCGCTCAGTCGGTCTTCGAGAGGTTGACCGCGGCGGCTCGGCCGTTCTGCTGCTGTTCGATCTCGAAGCCGAGTTTCTGGCCCTCGTTCAGGCTTCGCAGGCCGGCCTTCTGGACGGCGCTGATGTGCACGAACACGTCCTTGCCCCCGGTCTCGGGAGCGATGAAGCCGTAACCCTTGGTCGGATTGAACCACTTAACGGTGCCGCTGGGCATTGCGCCGCCTTCCTTGCTGCGGGCGCGTCAGCATGGTTGGCGCCGGCGCCCCGATGACAGGGCGCACGCACCCGGTTGCGCCCCTCTCCCGTCGGCGGCTTCCGGACGTTTGTGGGCCGGCCGGTGATGCCGCCGAGCCGGACGATACGCCGCCGTTCCGGCGTCCGCAACGCCGGCGTCAGGCGGCTTCCTCGCGCCGGTCGCGGACCTTCACATAGGCGAGGGCGGCGTGATCGGCGCAGTACGGCTTGCCCGGCAGGGCGTCGGCATCGCAGAAATGGAAGCTCGGGGTGCCCGGCTCACCGATCGGCCAGCAGCAGGCGACCAGCCGCCCGCTGGGCCGCGCCACGCTGACCGCGCGCACCGGCCGGGGCTCGGGCGCGGCTTGCGGCGGCGGCTCAGGGGTCGGCCTGGCGGATGGCTCGGCGAGCGAGGGCAGGGTGGGACCGATGACCCGCCGCACCGGCGCCGGCCGCGGCACCCGCCTCGGCTCGCCCTCGCGGCGGATCGGCGAGGGGCGCGCCGACAGATCGAGGCGATGCGCCTTGCCCACCACCGCGTTCTTGGAAACCCCGAGCCGGCGGCCGATCTCCGCGGTCGAGTGCCCTTCCGACCAGAGCGTGCGGAGTCGCACGATGACTTCCTCGGTCCACTCCATATCGTGGTCTCCCCGGTGGCTTGACCACAAGATACGGTATTGCGCAGGGGTGCTCAATCCGCGGCACAGCGGAAAGTTGTGGACAAGTCGAGAAAAGCGGCACCGTCGCCGAAGCCGGCAGCGATGCGCGCGAGACAGGCGGAGATGACGGTGAGGCGAGCCGCGGGCGAAGCCCTCGTCTATGCGTGGCGCAGCCGCTCCATGGCCTGCTGCACGTGGCGGCTGAACACGTATTGCGCGGGCCGCTGTGCCTGGAGCGGTATCTCCGGCGCCATCGGGCCGTCCAGCCGCGGCCCACGCAGCGCCACGGCGGCGACCTTGAGCGGGTGCTTCACGGCATCGACCACGGCGGTCGCCTCATAGCCGGAGTGCACCATGCAGTCCGCGCATTTTTCGTAGTTGCCGGTGCCGTAGCTGTCCCAGTCGGTGGTCTCCATCAGCTCCTTGAAGCTGCCGGCATAGCCCTCGCCGAGCAGGTAGCAGGGCCGCTGCCAGCCGAAATAGTTGCGCGTCGGCTTGCCCCACGGGGTGCAGCGATAGCTCTGGTTGCCCGCCAGAAAGTCCATGAACAGCGGCGACTGGGTGAACTTCCACTTCTTGCCGCGCCCGGCGCGCAGAATGTCGCGGAACAGCTGCTTGGTCTTCTGCCGGCTGAGGAAATGCGCCTGGTCCGGCGCCCGCTCATAGGCATAGCCGGGGGAGGTCATGATCCCGTCGACCCCCATCGCCATCACCTCGTCGAAGAAGCGGGCGACGCGGTCGGGCTCGGCGCCGTCGAACAGCGTGCAATTGATGGAGAGACGGAAGCCGCGCGCCTTGGCCTTCCGGATCGCCGCCACGGCGCGGTCGAACACGCCTTCCTGGCTGACCGCGCGGTCGTGCATGTCGCGATCGCCATCGAGATGCACATCCCAGGAGAAGAAAGGGTTCGGCTCGAACTGCTCCATCTTCTTCTCGAGCAGCAGCGCGTTGGTGCAGAGATAGACGAACTTCTTCCGCGCCAGGATGCCGCGCACGATCTCCGGCATCTCGCGATGCAGCAGCGGCTCGCCGCCGGCGATCGCCACCACCGGCGCGCCGCATTCGTCCACCGCTTCGAGGCATTGCGCCACGCTCAATCGCTGATTGAGAATCTCCGCGGGGTAATCGATCTTGCCGCACCCGGCGCAGGCCAAGTTGCAGCGGAACAGCGGCTCCAGCATCAGCACCAGCGGATAGCGCCGGCGGCCGATCAGGTGCTGCTTGACGACGTAGGCGCCGACCCGCAGCACCTGTTTCATCGGAACCGACATCGCGACTGCTTCTCCTGCCGCCTCAGGCGTCCGCCATCGCGGCGTCGCTCAGCTCCGCGGGGAAGCGGAAGCGGACGTCCTCGGCGACACCTTCGAGGGTGGAGATGTCCACCGCATCGAAGCGGCGCAAGCCCTCGATGACGCCACGGACCAGCATCTCGGGGGCCGAGGCGCCGGCCGTGACGCCGACCGAGGCGATGCCGGCGAACCACTCCGGGCGCAGGGCGCTGGCGTCGTCGATGAGGTAGCTGGGCTTGCCGAGCTCCTCGCCGATCTCGCGCAGCCGGTTGGAATTGGAGCTGTTGCGGCTGCCGACGACCAGGATCATGTCGACCGACTTGGCCAGCTCGCGCACCGCGCTCTGGCGGTTCTGGGTGGCGTAGCAGATGTCGCGCACGTCCGGGCCCTTGATCTCGGGGAAGCGCGCCTTCAGGGCGGCGATGATCACCCGGGTGTCGTCCACCGAGAGGGTGGTCTGGGTGATGTAGGCGAGCTCGGCCGGATTGGCGACCACCAGGCGTGCCACGTCCTGCACGGTCTGCACGAGGTGGACGGTGCCGGGAATTTGGCCGATCGTACCCTCGACCTCGGCGTGGCCGGCATGGCCGACCAGCACGATCTCCCGCCCTGTCGCGGCGTAGCGGCGGCCCTCATTGTGCACCTTGGCGACCAGGGGGCAGGTGGCGTCGATCACCGGCAGGCCGCGGTCGGCCGCGAGCTGCTCGACGGTGCGGGCCACACCGTGGGCGCTGAAGATGGTGATCGCGCCGGGCGGGATTTCGTCGAGCTCGTCGACGAAAACCGCGCCGCGAGTGCGCAGATCCTCGACCACGTGGCGGTTGTGGACGATCTCGTGGCGGACGTAGATCGGCGGACCGTATTTCTTCAGGGCCCGTTCGACGATCTCGATGGCCCGCTCCACACCGGCGCAGAAACCGCGGGGCTGGGCCAGGACGACGCGCAGCATGCACTTGCTCCAGCACGACAGACGGGCACGAAAGACGGGCACGAAGGGTGGGCACGAGGATGGACGGCCCTGGCGCGCAACCCGCCAAGCCTCGTCGGATATTGCATGCGAACCGCGGGTCGGCAATGCCTTGGGGCCACTCTGTTGCCGAAACGCCACAGAGGCGAGGCCGGACAGACCAGCACGACTGCCCGCCGGTGGCATGAGACCAGTCGTAAGCTTAGGTTCATCTTCTTGATGACTCGGCAGTAACCGAGACGCCGCCGCAGCGAGCGCAAAAAGCGGACCTCCTCACCCTGTGAGCAGGCCGCGACTCGACAGCGCGGTGTCGAAGGAGGAAACGGCGCCCGACACCGGCGGCCTCACACCGGCGGCCCGGCAATCGGCGTTGTCGTCAGGCGGGTTCGCGGCCGCGGGCCGGTCAGCTCGCAGACCGGCCGCCCCGCGGACCGAGAGGAGGAAAGTGGCTTGATGACGCCGGTTGCCTCGTTGGCGGAGTGCGAAGCCGGGCTCGCCGGCAGCCTGGGGGCTTGCGCCCGGCTTGTCGAGCAGGCGCTCGACGTGCTGCTGCCGACACCCGAGGGGGCGGAGGCGCGGCTGACCGAGGCCATGCGCTACGCGGCACTCGGCGGCGGCAAGCGGCTGCGCGCCTTTCTGGTCATGGAGGGCGCGGCGCTGTTCGCGGTCAGCGAGACCTGTGCCGCGCGGGTCGCTGCGTCAGTTGAAATGCTGCACGCCTATTCGCTGGTGCATGACGACCTGCCGGCGATGGACGACGACGATCTGCGTCGCGGCAAGCCCTCCGCCCACCGCGCTTTCGACGAGGCGACCGCCATCCTGGCGGGTGACGCGCTGCAGACCCGCGCCTTCGAGGTGCTGGCCGAGCCGGATACTCATTCCGACCCGCAGGCGCGCTGCGAGTTGGTTGCCGCCCTCGCCGCTGCCTCGGGGGCGCGTGGCATGGCCGGCGGCCAGATGCTCGACATGCTGGCCGAGGGCGGCACGCTCACCGCGGCGGAGGTGACGCGCCTGCAGGCGCTGAAGACCGGGCGGCTGATCCAGTTCAGCGCCGAGGCGGGCGCCATCCTCGGCCGCGCGCCGCCGCCGCAGCGCCTCAGCCTCGCCGGCTACGGCCGCGACCTCGGTGCCGCGTTCCAGATTGCCGACGATCTCCTCGACGCGGTCGGCTCGACCGCGGAGATCGGCAAGACCGCCGGCAAGGACGCCGGTTCCGGCAAGGCGACGCTGGTTGCCCTGCTCGGGGTGGAGCGGGCGCGCGCCCAGGCCGAACTGCTGGCCGAACAGGCGGCCGGCCATCTCGACGGCTTCGGCCGGCGTGCCGATATGTTGCGGCAGCTCGCCGAATACGTTGTCTCGCGCAGGAGTTGATGACGATGAACCAGATCTCCGCGCCGACAGCGCCGGGGGGCCGTCCGGCAACCCCCTTGCTCGACAGGGTGCGCACGCCGGCCGATTTGCGCAACTTCTCGGCCGAGCAGCTGCGCCAGCTCGCCGACGAGCTGCGCGCCGAGACAATCGACGCGGTGTCGGTGACCGGCGGCCATCTCGGCGCCTCCCTCGGCGTCGTCGAGCTGACGGTGGCGCTGCACGCGGTGTTCGACACGCCGCATGACCGGCTGCTCTGGGACGTCGGTCACCAGGCCTATCCGCACAAGATCCTCACCGGCCGGCGCGACCGCATCCGCACCCTGCGCCAGCCCGGCGGGCTTTCCGGCTTCACCCGCCGGTCGGAGAGCGAGTACGACCCGTTCGGCGCGGCGCACAGCTCGACATCGATCTCCGCCGGTCTCGGCATGGCGGTGGCGCGCGATCTGCAGGGCGAGCGCGACAACCACGTTGTCTGCGTCATAGGCGACGGCGCGATGAGCGCCGGCATGGCCTATGAAGCCATGAACAACGCCGGCGCCTTGCGGTCTCGGCTGATCGTCATCCTCAACGACAACGACATGTCGATCGCCCCGCCGGTCGGCGCGATGAGCGCCTATCTCAGCCGGCTGATGTCCTCGCGCAGCTTCCTCAACCTGCGCGAGCTGGCGGCGCGCATGGCCAAGCGCTTTCCCAAGGGCCTCGAGCGCACCGCGCGCCGAGCCGAAGAATTCGCCCGCGGCATCCTCACCGGCGGCACGCTGTTCGAGGAGCTGGGCTTCTACTATGTCGGCCCGATCGACGGCCACAATATCGACCATCTGCTGCCGGTGCTGCGCAACGTGCGCGAGGCCGAGGAGAGCGGGCCCATCCTGGTGCACGCCATCACCCAGAAGGGCCGCGGCTACGCCCCGGCGGAGGCGTCGGCCGACAAATACCATGGGGTGTCGCGCTTCAACGTCGTCACCGGCGTGCAGGAGAAAGCGCCGCCCGGGCCGCCGAGCTACACCCGCGTGTTCGCCGACGCGCTGATCGAGCAGGCGGAGGCGGACCCGCGCATCGTCGCGATCACCGCGGCGATGCCGTCCGGCACCGGGCTCGACCGCTTTGCCGCGCGATTCCCGACGCGCTGCTTCGATGTCGGCATCGCCGAGCAGCATGCCGTGACCTTCGCCGCGGGCATGGCGACCGAGGGCATGGCGCCGTTCTGCGCGATCTATTCGACCTTCCTGCAGCGGGCCTATGACCAGGTGGTGCACGACGTGGCGATCCAGCGCCTGCCCGTGCGCTTCGCCATGGACCGCGCCGGACTGGTCGGCGCGGACGGCGCCACCCATGCCGGCAGCTTCGACGTCGCCTATCTCGGCTGCCTGCCCGGCTTCGTGCTGATGGCCGCCGCCGACGAGGCGGAGCTGAAGCACATGGTGGCGACCGCGGCCGCGATCGGCGATCAGCCGAGTGCGGTGCGCTATCCCCGCGGCGAGGGTACCGGGGTCGCCTTGCCGGCGAAGGGCGAGATCCTGCCGGTCGGGCGCGGCCGGGTGCTGCGCGAAGGCAACAACGTGGCCATCCTCTCCTATGGCGCGCGGCTCGCCGACGTGCTGCGCGCGGCCGACGAGCTCGCCACGCGCGGGCTGCCGGCGACGGTCGCCGACGCCCGCTTCGCCAAGCCGCTGGACACCGCCCTCATCGAGCAGCTGGCCCGC
>JAFAYM010000258.1 GCA_019240395.1 Acidisphaera sp.
TGCGGCTGAGCGGCTGGGGCGGCAGCGTCGTGGCGGTGGCGGCGGCGCTGGCGCTCGCCCTGCTGCTGCGCCAGTTCCTCGGCATCACCAGCGTCGCCCTGGTCTTCCTGATGGGCGTGCTGGCGAGCGCCGTCGCCTACGGCCTCGCGGCGTCCTTGCTGGCCTGCCTGCTGAGCGTGCTGGCCTACAACTTCTTCTTCCTGCCGCCGCTCTACACCTTCACCATCGCCGATCCCGAGAACGTCGTCACGCTGATCGTCTTCGCCGTCGTCGCGGTGGTCGCCAGCAATCTCACCGCGCGCATGCGCGCCCAGGCGGTCACCGCGCGGCAGCGGGCGAAGGCGACCGAGGAGCTCTATCAGTTCAGCCGCAAGCTCGCCGGCGCCGCGGCGCTCGATGATGTGCTGTGGGCGACCGCGCACCAGGTCGCGTTGATGCTGAAGGTGCGGGTCGTCCTGCTGCTGCCGCAGGAGGGGAGGCTGGCGGTGCAGGCCGGCTTCCCGCCCGAGGATCTGCTGGACGACGCCGATCTGGCCGCTGCCAAATGGGCCTGGGAGCACAACCGTCCGGCCGGACGCGGGTCGGACACCTTGCCCGGCGCCAAGCGGCTGTTCCTGCCGATGCGGACCGGGCGCGGCGCCGTCGGCGTGCTCGGCATCGACCGTGACGAGCCCGGCCCGCTGCTGACGCCGGACACGCAGCGCCTGCTGGATGCGCTCTCCGACCAGGCGGCGCTGGCCGTGGAGCGCGTCAACCTGGTGCGCGAATTCGACCGGGCGAAGCTGCAGGCCGAAACCGACCGGCTGCGCTCCGCCTTGCTCACCTCCATCTCCCACGATCTGCGCACGCCGCTGGCCTCCATCCTCGGCTGTGCGACCAGCCTGACGCGCCAGGCGGCCACCCTGGACGAGGCAGGACGCGCCGCCATGCTGCGCACCATCCAGGAGGAGGCGGAGCGGCTGAACCGCTTCATCGGCAATCTGCTGGACATGACGCGGCTGGAATCCGGCCCGCTGACCCTGACCGGGGGGCTGGCCGACCTGTCGGACGTGATCGGCGCCGTGCTGCGCCGTGCCGAGCGCATCCTGTCCGCCTATCGGGTGGAGGTGGATTTGCAGCCCGGGCTGCCGATGCTGAGCATCGACATGGTGCTGTTCGAGCAGGTGCTGTTCAATCTCCTCGACAATGCGGCGAAATATTCTCCTCCAGGATCGACCATCCGCATCTGCGCCGGCCGTCAGGGCGAACAGGTGACACTGCAGATCGTCGATGAGGGGGAGGGGATTCCGCCCGCGGATCTCGATCGGGTGTTCGACAAATTCTACCGCGTGCCGGGCGCCGACCGCCGGCGCAGCGGCACCGGCCTCGGCCTGGCGATCTGCCGCGGCTTCGTCGAAGCGATGCATGGCAGCATCGTCGCCGGCAACCGCACCGACCGCTCCGGCGCGGTGTTCACCATCACCCTGCCGATCCCGCCCCAGCCGTCGATCGAAGAGCCGGAAAGGGAGGAGGAGGGCGAGGAGGAAGACGCGGCATGACCGCCGCCGGCGGCTCCCTCCGCGTGCTGGTCGTCGACGACGAACCGGCAATCCTGCGCTTCCTGCGGGCCGGGCTGGCCGCGGAAGGCTTCATCGTGTCGGAGGCGGAGCGGGGTGCGACGGCGCTCGACGGCATCCGCCGGCAGGCGACGGATCTCGTCGTGCTCGACCTCGGGCTGCCTGACATGGACGGCCTCGAGGTGATCCGCTCGGTGCGCGAAGCTGGGCTTGCGGTGCCGATCATCGTGCTCTCCAGCCGCGACGACGAACGCAGCAAGGTCGCGGCGCTGGACCTCGGGGCGGACGATTTCGTAACCAAGCCGTTCGGCATCGACGAGCTCTTCGCGCGCATCCGGGCGGCGCAGCGCCATCGGCTGCAGCAGCAGGGGGAGCATCCGATCTTCCGCTGCGGCGATCTCATGGTCGACCTCGTGCGACGGATCGTCACCGTGCGAGGCGCGCGGGTAAAATTCTCCCGACGCGAATACGATCTGCTGCGCCTGCTCGTCGCCCATGCCGGAAAGGTGTTGACGCACAAGCAGATCCTGCGCGAGGTCTGGGGCGGCGACACCGACGTGCAATACCTGCGCATCTACATCCGCGCCCTGCGCCAGAAGATCGAGGCGAATCCCGAGCAGCCCGCCTACATCCTGACGGAAACCGGCGTCGGCTATCGCCTGCGCGCGCCCGATTGAATCAGCCCCGCCTCCAGAGTGAAACGATGATGGACGGTCCCGGATGCAACTGCGCGACCTGATCGGACCGGACCAGGTGATCGTGGGGCTGCGCGCCGGGGACAAGGTGCAGCTCCTCGGCGAGCTCGCAAGGCGGGCGGCCGCCCGGGTGGAGGTGCCTGCGCCGGCGATCCTGCACGCGCTGAGCACGCGTGAGCGGCTGGGATCCACCGGTTTCGGCCGGGGCTTCGCCTTGCCGCATGCCCGGGTGGATGGCCTCGGTCGCCGGTTCGGCTTGCTCGCCCGGCTGGCAAGACCGATCGATTTCGAGGCGATCGACGGCCAGCCCGTCGATATGGTGTTTCTTCTCCTCATCCCGCCGCATGGCGAGAGCGACCACGTGGCGGCACTGGCGGCGGTGGCGCGCGAGATGCGCGATCAGCCGACCCTGCAGAAGATCAGGGCGGCAAAGACCGCCGCCGCCCTGTATCAGACCGTGGTGGAGGGTGCGCCGTAATACCAGTTCCGGGGCGCGCCGACTCATGACCGTCATATCAGCGAAGCGGGATTCCACGTGCCGCGTGGAACCCGGCTTTCGCGGGGGTGACGGTAATGGCGGCGCTCTGTGGGACCTCGTATAAGGCCTCGCCTATTGCTTGGCGGTGCCCGGCTCCGCCATGCCGCGATGCATCTCGGCGAGCATGCCGGCCGGCGTGACCGAGGCGATCGCCGTGCGCAGCTTGTTGGCCCAGCCGCTCACCACGTCGCCGTCGCCGTTCATCATCGCCTTGAAGCCGGTCTCCGCGACGTCGCCCGCATCGTCCTTCTTCGAGGTGCCGACCTTGGTGTCCATCATGTCGGCGCGCTCGAAGAACTCGGTCTCGGTGGCGCCCGGCATCAGGCAGGTCACGGTGACGCCGGTGTCCCTGAGTTCATGGCGGAGCGCGAAGGAGAAGGAATCGAGAAACGCCTTGGTGCCGTTATAGACCGCCCGAAAGGAACCGGGCATGAAACCGGCGATCGAGCCTATGATCAAAGATCCTGCCGCGACCCCGCTCGCGCATGTCGCGGCCGAAGCGGTGTAGCCAGTAAAGCGTGCCGCTTATATTGGTGTTGACCACGCGCATCACCGCGTCGAAGTCCTGGTCGAGAAAGCCGTGTCCGAGGCCGCCGCCTGGAGGTCACCGCGGCAGCGTCGTCGACCCCATCAGGTACTCGT
>JAFAYM010000160.1 GCA_019240395.1 Acidisphaera sp.
CTCGCCTCGGCGCCGGTGCGCGCCGGCGCCACGGCCCCGCCGCCCAGCAGGGCGGCCGCACGCAGCATCAGCAGCCAGGCGAGCACCGCTTGTCCCGCCAGATTGCCGATTGCGACAAGGCGGACGAACACATCGTAGAGCACCGGCGTCGCCCCCGCCCAGGCCAGGCCGAGCGCCCCGCCCAGCGCCATCGCCAGCAGCGCGAGCCAGGCCTGCGCCCGCCCATCCGGCCCGGGCACCGCGGCCAGAGCGCCGACGAGCAGCAGCAGCCCCAGGCCTATCGAGAGCGCCGCCGGCACTGGCCACGCGGCGTCCTCCTGCACCGGCCCGGAGAGCGGGAATTTCGCCGCGCGGTCCGCCGTCCACAGGCCCCAATTGGCGCCGACCACCCCCTCGCTGCGATACTTCCAGACTTGGTCGAACGCCTCGATCAGATTGTAGTCGAAATGTTCCGCGGCGGCCATGGCGACGAAGCGCCGCAGGAACACCACCTCGTTGACCAGGCCCGGCGCCGCGTCCCGCCGCCATCGGCCCCGGCTCGGCCAGCCAGTCTCGCCGATGGCGACCGGCTTGCCGGGAAACGCCGCCACCACCCGCCGATACACCGCGCGCACATGGTCGATGGCACCGTCGATCCCGGTCGGGGTGTCCTCCCAATACGGCAGGATGTGGATGGTCACCGCGTCGACATGCCGGGCCACCTCAGGGAACAGCAGCCAGAACTCCCACACGTCCGCATAGGTCACGGGCTGATGCACGGATCGCCGGACCTGGTCGATGTCGGCGATCAGCTCGGCCGGCGGAAGATCCCGGCGCAGCAGCACCTCGTTGCCGACGACGACCCGCTCGATGGTCTCGGGGTAGCGGTTGGCGAGCGCGATCCCGCGCGCCATCTCGCGCGCGTTCTGCGCCCGGTTGCCGCCCAGCCAGATCCCCTGCCACAGCTTCAACCCGTGACGCTGCGCCAGCGCCGCCGTGTCGTAGTCACCCTCGAACGCCGCATAGGTGCGGACGGCGCGGGTGCGCCGGGCAAGGAGCGCCAGATCCTGGTCCACCTCCGCCGCCGTCGGGAAGCTCTCGGTGAACGGCGACTGCCCGGCGCGATAGGGCGCAAAGGAGACCGCGTTGAAGCGCGAGGCCGGCATCGCCAATTCGCCAGCCTGCGGCCGGTTCGGCCACCACCAGAGCAGCAGCAGGCACAGCGCCGCCGCGACGAGGATGGGGGCCAGCAGGATCGACGGGCGTGACATTGTCCCGGATATAACAGCGGCACGGCAAGACCAGGGACAACGGGATGAGCATCGACGGGCTGAGCGACGACACCGTCCGACAGGTTCTGAGCGAGACCAGGCGCATCGCCCTGGTCGGCGCCTCCGCCAACCCGGCGCGGCCCTCGAACGGCGTCATGCGCTTTCTGCTGCAACGGGGCTTCGAGGTGACGCCGGTCAACCCCGGCCTCGCCGGCCAGGCGATCCACGGCCGCACCGTGGTCGCCAGTCTGGAAGACGCCGGGCCGCTCGACATGGTGGACGTGTTCCGCGCCCGCCAGCATGTCGGTCCGCTTATGGACGAGGCGATCCGGCTTGGCGCGAAAACCGTCTGGCTGCAGCTCGGTGTCATCAACCCGCCGGCCGCCGAGGCGGGGCGGGCAGCGGGGTTGACCGTTGTCGTGGACCGCTGCCCCGCCATCGAGTGGCCGCGCCTCGGCATGCCCTCCCGCATCCCTGGCTAGTGGAGAGAATCTGACGGAAAGAACCGTCAGATTCTCTCCACTAGCCCTTTGTTTGGTGGGCCGATTCGCCTGACGCTTGAAACTCAAGCGTCAGGATCGGACCACTAGGGCGTGATCGCTTGAACGGCGGTTTGGCGCACGCCACATCGAAATCGCTACACGCCGAGAGCTCCAGGGAGCAGCGGACGCCATCATGACCAACGAGGAACGCGACATCATCACCCGCTTCATCGAGCGGGTGAGCGGCTCCCAAGGGGGTGCGCAATCCGGGGGCTTCTCCGGCTCCGTCCCAGGCACGCTGCCGGCGCTGCCGCCGGTCGACCGGGAGGCCGACGCGCTGATCGGCAACCTGTTCACGCAATATCCCGACGCGAAGTATCGCCTCACCCAGACCGCCTTCGTGCAGGAGCACGCGCTCGCGGAGGCGCAGAACCGCATCAAGCGGCTGGAGTGGGAACTGGAGCAGGCCCGCCAGGGCGCCGCCCAAGCGCAGAACCAGTCTCGCGGCTTCTTCGGCAGTCTGTTCGGCGGCGGGCAGTCGCAATCCGCCCGTCCGGCCCCGCCGCCCCAGCAGCAGTACCAGCAGCAATATCAGCAGCCGCCGCAATATCAGGGCCCGCCGCCGCAATACGCCCCGGGCTACCAGCCCGGCATGTTCCAACGCTCCGGCTCCGGCTTCCTGGGCTCGGCCCTGACCACCGCGGCCGGGGTCGCCGGCGGCATGGTCGTCGGCAACGCGCTGATGGACATGTTCTCCCCCCATCAAGGCTTCGGCGGCGGGCTCGGCGGCGGCCCGGGAGGCGGCTTTGCCGGCGGCAGCCCCTGGGGCGGCGCACCGGGCGCCGACGCCGACACGGGCGCCGGAGGCTGGGATAACCAGGTCGAGGGCCCCGACGGCGCCGGCAGCGGCGGCTGGGACACCCAAGGCGGCACCGACCCCGGCGCCGGCTGGGATCAGGGCGGCGGCACCGATCCCGGGACCGATACGGGCGGCGGCTGGGACGACGCCGGGGGTGGCGGCGATACGGGCGGCGGTTGGGACGACAACACGTAAACAGGCGAGGGGCTCTCCCTCCACACGCAGACCCCGCTGGGGCCGCGGGCCCCAGACCCCTTCCCTTTTAGATCAGATGGCAGGCTTCGTCGAACGACAGCCGCGGCGCGCGCGGTTGCTGGCCCTCGGGATCGCCGTGCCCGATATTGACCAGGAAGTTGGTCTTCCAGCCGAAATCGGCGGAAAAGGCCGCGTCCACTTTCGCCTTGTCGAACCCTGACATCGGTCCGCAATCCAAGCCCAGCGCGCGCGCCGCCAGGATGAGGTAGGCGCCCTGCAAGGTGCCGTTGCGGAACGCCGTCTCCTCCGCCAGCGCCTCGTTGCCGCTGAACCAGGAGCGGGCGTCGGCGTGCGGAAACAGCCGCGGCAGATTGTCGTAAAAGCGTGGGTCGTAGGCGACGATCGCCGTCACCGGCGCGCTCATCGTCTTGTCGAGGTTGCCCGCTGACAACGCAGGGCGGAGCCGCTCCTTGCCTTCGGGGCTGCGCACGAAAATGAAGCGCGCCGGCGAGGAATTGGCCGAGGTCGGACCCAGCCGCAGCAGGTCATACAGCGCCCGCAGCTCATCGTCCGAGACCGGTTCGTCACGCCATTTGTAGTGGGTGCGCGCTTCCCGGAACAGCGCGTCGAGCGCGCCGTCCTCGATCGCCATGGGCTAGAGCTCCACCTGCTCGACGCCGACGACCTCGGGCACGTAGTGGCGCAGCATGTTCTCGATGCCGTGCTTGAGCGTGGCGCGAGAGGAGGGGCAGCCGCTGCAGGCACCCTGCATATGCAGCTGCACCACCCCGTCACGATAGCCGCGGAACACGATGTCCCCGCCGTCGCCGGCCACCGCCGGGCGCACCCGCGTGTCCAGCAGCTCCTTGATCTGCGCGACGATCTCCGCGTCTTCCGGCGAGACATCCTCGAACGCCGTCGCCTCGGCGCGGCCCTCGATGACCGGCCGGCCGGAGACGAAATGCTCCATCAGCACGCCGAGCACCTGCGGCTTCAGCGCCGGCCAGTCGATCGCGTCGGTCTTCGTCACCGTCACGAAGTCGCCGCCCAGGAACACCCGGGCCACGCCGGGAAGATCGAACAGGGCGGAGGCCAGCGGGCTGCGCGCCGCCGTGTCGGATGATGCGAAATCGGCAGTCGAGGCGCCCATGACGTCACGGCCCGGCAGGAACTTCAGGGTCGCGGGATTGGGCGTGCCTTCGGTCTCGATGAACATGTCTCTGCGCCTGCAATGGGGAAGCCGAAAAGCCTCATCCCTAGATCGTCCCGTCGGCCGGGGAAGGCAAGGGGCGGCGGGTCGACCTTGGTTGAGGTGGGCCTCCCCGATCAGCCCGCGAGCGCGCTCCGCAGCCGGGCGGCGCGTCGCGGCCGCGCCCAGAGCGCCGCCGCGGCGGCGATCAGGCAGAAGACCCCCGCCGTATAGAACGCGGGCAGGTAGCTGGAGAGCTCGCTGCGCGACAGCCCGCCGCCATAGGCCGCCACCGCCGCCCCGAGCTGGTGGCCCATGAACACCCAGCCGAACACCACCGCTGCCCGCTCCCGTCCGAAGGCGCCGGCCGCCAGCTTCACCGTCGGCGGCACCGTCGCGATCCAGTCGAGGCCGTAGAACACGGCAAACAGCGACAGGCCGTAGAAGGTAAAACTCGAGGACGGCAGGAACAGCAGCGACAGGCCCCGCAGCCCGTAATACCAGGCGAGCAGCCAGCGCGAGTCATAGCGGTCCGACAGCCAGCCCGAGCCGATCGTGCCGATGAAGTCGAACATCCCCATGGCGGCCAGCACCGAAGCGGCCTGCACCTCGGGGATGCCGAAATCGTGGCAGAGCGGAATGAAGTGCGTCTGGATCAGGCCGTTGGTGGAAAGCCCGCAGATGAAGAAGGTGCCGAACAGGATCCAGAACACCCGGTTGCGCGAGGCCTCGGCGAACGTGTCGAGCGCCGTGCGCACCGGATTGCCGGGCCGCGTCCGCGCGACGACCCCCGCCTCGCCATAGGCCGGCAGGTCGACATCGGCGGGATGATCGGCGCCGAAGATCAGCATCAGGAGGCAGGCCGCCGCGCAGGCGCCGACCGCCGGCAGCATCGCCCAGCGCCAGCCGACATGCTGGGCGAGCCACGCCGCCGCCGGCAGGAACACCAGCTGCCCCGTCGCGGCACTGGCGGTCAGCAAGCCCATCACCAGGCCGCGGCGGCGCACGAACCAGCGATTCGCGACATAGGCCCCCAGCACCATCGCCGTCATGCCGGTGCCGAAGCCGACCAGCACGCCCCAGCACAGCCAGAGCTCCCAGAGCGCGGTGATCTGCGTCGCCAGGCCGAGGCCGGCAACGATCAGCCCAAGCGCTGCCGCCACCGTGGCGCGCAGCCCGAAGCGGGCGAGCAGCGCGGCGGAGAACGGTCCCATCACGCCGTAGAGCAGCAGCCGCAGCGCCAGCGCGCCGGAGATCTGGGCGGCGCTCCAGCCGAACTCCTGCTCGAGCGGCACCATCAGCACCCCCGGCATGCCCATCGCCGCCGCGGTCGCCAGCATGGTCAGGAAGGTGACGCCGGCGACCACCCAGCCGAAATGGATGCCGCGTCGCGCGAGGACCCGCGCCAGCCCCGGCATCCCTGCGCTACCTGTCATCATCGGTCTCCTCGAGTTGCCCGGCGACAGCCCGCCTGGCCAGTTGCCGCGCCGCGCTCAGCGCGCGGAGGGCGCTCCCGGCGTCGCCGCTGGCGCGCGCCACGACGATGCCGCCCACCATGACGGCGAGCAGCCCCAGCGCCGCCTCTTCGCCGGCCCCGGGCATTTCCTGCCGGAGCACCTCCAGCAGCTCGCCCACGCCCTCGGCCAGCGCGTCCTGCAGCGGCGGGCCCGATCGGGCCGCCTCGGCCGCGAGCGCCGGAATCGCGCAACCCTCTTCGGGCCGCTCGAGGTGCTCGGGAGAAAGATAGGCGGTGACTATTGCGCCGATCGGATCCCGCCCGTGTGCCCGCGCCTTGGCGGCCCGCCGCCGCCACCGCTCGGCACCCTCGGCCAGCGCCCGCCGGCACGCGCTCGCGGCCAGCGCCGCCTTCGAGGGGTAATGACCATAGAATCCGCCATGGGTCAGCCCCGCCGCACGCATCACCTCGGCGACGCCGACCGCCTCCACGCCCCTTTGGCGGAACAGTCGCGCGGCGGCGTCGAGAATCTCGGCCCGATGCGCCGCCTGGCACTGCTTGGAGACTCGCATGATTTAGATGATAGTCATCATGTTTGGGACCGGTCAAGCGCGAATGCGGCGCCCTCATGGCGCCCGTACGGCATCGTGCGGAAACTTTCCCGAGGCCCGCCCCTTCTCTCGGGCAGCGGGAGAACCCGCCTGATCAAGGAGAGACGCGCAATGCAGACGTTGAACGATTTGGTCCTGCACTTCCTCAAGGACATCTATTTCGCGGAGAGGCAGATTTTGAAAGCTCTGCCGAAGATGGCCAAGGCCGCCACCAGCCCAGCGCTCAAGCAGGCCCTGCTGCAGCACAAGGATGAAACGGAGCACCAGGTCGAGCGCCTGGTCGGGGTGTTCGAGCAGCTCGGCAAGCGGCCGCAGGGTGTCACCTGCGAGGCGATCAAGGGCCTGATCGAAGAGGGCGAAGAGGTCGTCGAGGACAGCCCGGCCGGCCCGGTGCGCGATGCTGGCATCGTCGCCTGCGCACAGGCCGTGGAGCATTATGAAATGGCCCGCTACGGCGCGCTGATCGCCTGGGCCAAGACCGCCGGCCAGACGCAGGCGGTGAGCCTGCTGCAGGAGACGCTCGACGAGGAGAAGAAAGCGGACACGCTGCTGAACGATCTGGCCAACCGCGAGATCAACAAGCAGGCCGCCTCGGGCAAGGCAGCATAAGAGGCCAAGGAAGGCGAGGGGCTCTCCCCAACTCTCAAGGCGTGGGCTGGGGTCGGCGGACCCCAGATCCCATGACTTCGCCTTATTCTCTGAACACCTCCGGCACGTAGAACGGCGTGGTCTCGAGTTCCGGCTCGGCGAAAGCCTCGAGCGCCGCGCGGACATGGGCGAAATCCTCGCGGAAGAAGTGCCGGACGATGTGTGTGGCGAGCCGTGCCGCGCCGCCGTCCACGCCGGGGATGTCCGAGGCGATCGCTCCCAGGCTCGCGGTCGCCGCGTGGTTGAACAGGTGCACCCGTCCGAGCGAGGGGCACGCACCAGGCTCACGCTCGATCAGCTCGAAGCCGTCGCCGAGCCAGGGATAGCGGGCGAGCGACGCGCGCCGGAGCGCCGGCGGCGGCTCGTATCGATCGCCCCAGGTGGCGATCTGCGGCAGCATTTCCGCGAGTTCCGGCGCGTGCGCCAAATCGATGCGGAACCCGGTGCCGACCACCAGGAAGTCAGCGCTCGCGGGACGGTGGTCCGGGCCGACCACGAGGGCCACGCCGGCATCGGCACGGCGCGCCTCGCGCACCGGCGTGCCGAGATGGATGGCGAAGCCGGGGTGGCGCAGAGCGCGATGCACGCTCTCATGCGGCGGCGGCGCCTGCAGGTCGTGCAGGTAGACCATGAGCGCCCATTTGTCGGCCGCGTCGAGTGCGGGATAGCCCTCGAAGAAGCCGGGATTGGCCGAGCCGCGGCCCTTGTTGATCTGCGGCAGCGCCGGCCGTCGCGCATACATGTCCACCCGTGCCGCGCCGGCTTCCAGGGCGGTCGCCGCGGCATCCCAGGCGGAGGGTCCGGCACCGAGCACGGCCACCGTCCGGCCGGCCAATCCGGAGAAATCGATGGGGTCGCCGGTATGCGCGGCGCGGTCGGGGAACAGGTCGGGCGACACGAAATCCGGGACGTGATTACCGCCCGCTCCGCCACGGCCGGTCGCCAGCACCACCCGGCGGGCGTAGCGGATGCGCTCCTCCGCCCCCTCCAGCACCAGCCCGAGATGCCCGTCGCCGGGCAGCAAGCGGCGCAAGCCGGTCTGGCTCTGCAGCGGCAGGTCGAGCACGCGCCGCACCCAGCTCACGTAGGCCGCCCAGTCGGCATTGGAGATCTTGTACAGCGCCCGCCAGCCGCCCTCACCGTGGCGGGCCTCGTACCAGGCGCGGAACGTCAGCGAGGGCAGGCCGAGCGGAATGCCGGGCAGCTGCTTGGGCGAGCGCAGCATCTCCATGCGCGCGGTATCGAGCCACGGTCCTTCGCGCCCGGGCTCGCTGCGATCCAGCAGGACGATGTTGCGGACACCCCTGAAGGTCAGCGCCGCCGCGGCGGCGACGCCGCACATCCCGGCGCCGACCACCGCAACGTCGGCCATCGGCAGGCCGTCGGGCCCGGCGACGGTTGCCGGCCAGTTGGCCGCGGGCAACCCCAGGCGCCGCAGATCGCGCGCGACTTGCCGCTCCAGCTCGGGCAGGTCCGTATCAGCCATTCCCGCAGCTTCGGAGCTTTGGGGAGGCAAGCAAGCCGGAGCCCAGCCGCCGACCGAGCCGGATCCGTTGCGCGCCTCTCCGCGTGGCAATGCCCGCCGGATGGCTACAAAGGAGCGAAGGCGCGCTGGATGACCCGGTAGCACTCGCAGGCGGTTGCCTCGAGCCCCTCGGAGTCGATCACGGTGATGCGGCGCCTGGCGTTGCGGACCAGGCCCGAGCCGGCCAGCGCATTCATCGCCACGGTCACGCCGGCTCGCCGCACTCCGAGCATGATGGCCAGGAACTCCTGCGTCAGCGGCAGCTCATCCGTCGCCGCGCGGTCGCGGGCCATCAGCAGCCAGCGCGCCAGCCGCGCTTCCACGTTATGCAGCCGATTGCAGGCGGCGAGCTGCCCGGCCTGCACGATCACTCCCCGGGCGTAACGAAGCAGCGTCGCCCGCAGCGCCGCATCCTCGCCCATCAGGTCGCGCAGCACGCCGATCTCCACGCGATTGGCCCGCCCGGCCATCTGCACCACCCCGGTGTCCGGCGCGGTTGCCTCGCCCAGCAGGGCCGGCAGGCCGCTCATGCCCTCGCGGCCGACCAGGCCCACCTCGACGGTTCCGCCATCCTGCATCCGCCGCACGGACGAGATCAGCCCGGATTCGACGAAATAGGCGTGCGTCAGCGGGCGGTCGGTCTCGTGCAGGATCTGGCGAAATTCCAGCGCCACCGGTTCGAGATGCGGGCACAGTCCCGCGAGGCTCACCTCGTTCAGCTCGGAGATGAGTCCGTTGGCGTTTTTCGTCTCGGAAAAGACGACATTCATCCACGCTTCCGCCCGATGCCATGACAGCCCGGGCCGGATGACGCAATGCCCGGGCCGGTCACGTTATCGTTGCGGCACCGCTTGCCCTGGGTGCGGCGCAACATGCCTGGCTATGATCCGCCCCGCCATGCCGGGTGCATCCAGACGATGAAGCTTGCCGCGGTGACGATGGTCTATAACGAGGCGCACCTGCTGCCGATCTGGGCGCGCCACTACACCCGCCACGTCGGCGCGCGCCACTGCTATGTCATCGACCACGGATCGGAAGACGGCAGCACCGCCGATCTCGGCGCCATGAACGTGGTTCCCGTCGTGCGCTGGCCCACCGACGAAGAGCGCCGCGCCGCCTTCATCTCGCGGGTCTGCGCCGAGCTGTTAGGCCGCTACGATGGCGTTCTGCACACCGATGTGGACGAGCTGCTGGTCCCCGACCCGGGGCTTTTCGCTGACCTTCCGGCCTGGGCCGCCGCCACCCCCCACGACGTGGTCACCGCCGTCGGGCTGAATGTCATCGCGGTGGCCGAGGAAGCACCGATCGACCCGCTCCGCCCGATCAGCCGGCAGCGCCGCTACGTCGCCTTTTCGAGCGCGCTGTGCAAGCCGGTGTACGCGCGCCGCGCCGTGCGCTGGGCGCCGGGCTTGCACAGCGCCGACGCGCCGGTGGTGTTCGACAGCCTCTTCCTGTTCCATCTGCGCTATTGCGACCGCGCTCAGGCCCTCGCCCGCTTGGCCAGGACGCGCGCCATGTCCTGGGCCAGCGAGCAAGCCGGCGCACACGCGCGCGTGTCGGACGCCGAGTTCATCTCCCTGCTCGACAATTTCGCGGCCATGCCGCGCCGCGAGCACGTCGCGTTCGACGCCAGTCTGCCGCCGATGGCGGATTGGCTGCGCAAGGTGCAAGCCAGCCAGCAGGGCCGGGAGTTCGAGACCTACCGCATCGACCTGCAGATCAACGCCTACGAGCTCTGGCCTTTGCCGCCGCGCTTTGACGGCACATTTTAACGCTCCAGCACCACGATGGCGCTCAGTCCGGCGCGCAGGACGGCAAGCAGCTCGGCGACCGGCAGGGCGATGCAGCCCTCGGTCGGTGCCCGGTCGGGACGGGCGACGTGCAGGAAGATCGCCGAGCCGCGCGACGCCTGCGGCGGCGCGTCGTTCCAGCCGAGCACGCCGACGATGTCGTACACCCCGTCGGCGCGCCACAGCGCCTCGTGGCTGGCCGGGTGGGGCAGCGTGACGGGGCGGTTGTAGTCGGGATGGGTCGGATCGTCGCACCAGCCGTCCGCAGGGCCGATCGGCTCCAGCGGCACGACAGTCTCCGGCGGCCTGATCCGGTCGGCCCGGTAGAGCACGCGCCGCAGCGGCAGTTGTCCCGCCGGCGTGGCGCCGTCGCCCTCCTGCTTGTCGGCCCGCACGCCGCCGCGGCCAAGCACGGCGCGGAACGCTTGGCCGGCGAGCAGCAGGCGACCGTCCGGGTGCAGCACCGCCTGGGTCACGGGTAGCCGACTTTCACTTGAGGAGATGGCCCAGCCGCTCGGCCTTCGCCGCGAGATAGCGGTCATTCACGCCGTTCGGGGCGACGATGTGGCTGACCCGCTTGACCACCTCCACCCCGCACGCGGTGAGGGCGGCCACCTTCCCGGGATTGTTGGTGAGCAGGCGCAGGCGCCTTATGCCGAGTGCCTCCAGCATGATCGCCGCGGCCAGGAAGTTGCGCTCGTCCACTGCCCAGCCGAGCGCGCGGTTGGCGTCCAGGGTGTCGAGACCGCGGTCCTGCAGGGTATAGGCCCGCAGCTTGTTGACCAGGCCGATGCCGCGCCCCTCCTGGGCGAGGTAGATCAGCGCGCCGGCACCTTCCTGCGCCATGCGGGCGATGGCGGTCTGCAGCTGCGCTCCGCAGTCGCAGCGCAGACTGCCGAGCAGGTCGCCGGTGAAGCAGGCGGAGTGCACACGCACCAGCGGGGTCTCGACATCCTCCGGCCGACCGACCAGGATCGCCAGGTGCTCCACCCCGCCGTCGCCAGGACGGAAGGCGACGATCCTGGTATCCGGCGCATCGGCCAGCGGCACCCGCGCCTCGGCAACACGCTGCAGCCCGGCGCTCAGGCTGAGCGGATAGCCCAGGACGTCGACGCTCGGCACGGCCAGCAGCGTGCCCGCCACCGCATCCGCGGGCGGCGGAACCGCGAGCACCGCCGGGAGCAGGCTGGCGAGCTTGACCAGGGCCAGGGCGGTCGCCGCCTCGGCGGGCGCGTCCGCGGCGATCGGCGGCTCGGGAAAGACCTGCTCGGCGGTCGGATCCGCCAAGCTCCGCAGGCTCGCCGGCGTCAGCAGCGCCGGGATCATCGCCACAGCCTGGGCCGGCTCGGATACCGGTCGGTCCGGCAGCACCGAGGCGGCGCGCGGGGCGGCCAGCAGCAGCACCGGGCTGCCGAGCTTTGCCAACTCGGCGAGAGCAGCGGCGCTGGCCGTCTCGGCCGCCAGCAGCACCAGGGGCTGCGCTCCGGCCAGCACGACGAGCTCGCCGCGGCGCAGGGCCGCGATAGCCCGGTGCACGGCGCGAAGCGGCGGCCGATCCGAAGGGAGATTGTTCATGGGATGCAGCGGTCGGCTTCCATCGGGGTTGCCCGATATATGGCGGGGAGCGGGGTTCCTGTCTTACCGGGGCTTGGCCAGATCTTATCACGAAAAAGTGTGCAAGGCGGGCAGGGATCGGGCAGAATGCCTGTGCCATCCGGCGCGTTGCCGTTTTCGGAGTGCTGCGAGGAGTGTGCATGCCGGGCGAGCGGCCCATCCTGATCGTGGACGACGACCGCGCGCTGCGGGCGACGTTGGCCGAGCAGCTCTCGGTCGACGGCGAGTTCACCGCAACCGAGGCGGCCACTGCCGGCGAGGCGGAGGCCAAGGTGACGTCGCGCGACACGCGTTTTGATGCGGTGATCCTCGATGTCGGCCTGCCCGATGGGGATGGGCGCGACCTGTGCGCGCGGCTCCGGCGTGCCGGCGTCAAGGTGCCGATCATCATGCTGACCGGCTCGGACGAGGAGAGCGATGTGGTGCGCGGCCTGGAGTCCGGCGCCAACGACTACATTGCGAAACCGTTCCGGCTGAATGAGCTGCTGGCGCGGCTGCGCGCGCAGCTGAGGATTTTCGAGAACAGCGAGGATGCGGTGTTCTCGATCGGGCCGTACACCTTCCGCCCGGCCGCCAAGCTGCTGCAGGAGCCGGTGAAGAACCGGCGGATCAGGCTGACCGAGAAGGAGGCGGCGATCCTGAAGTTCCTGTATCGCGCCGGCACCCGGCCGGTCGCCCGGCAGGTGCTGCTGAACGAGGTGTGGGGCTACAACGCCGCGGTGACCACGCACACGCTGGAGACCCACATCTACCGCCTGCGCCAGAAGATCGAGCCCGATCCCTCGAACGCGCGCCTGCTGGTCACGGAAGGCGGGGGCTACCGCCTGGACCCCGAGGGCATCCGCATAGCCAACGCTTGAGCAAGCGGGGCCGAGCCCCAAGGGTTCTAGATCTCGATCTCCACGCAGACCGGCACATGGTCGGACGTCTGCGGCCAGTCCCGCGCGTCCTTCAGCGTGATCTGACGTTTCAGCCGAGGCGCCAGGTCGTGGCTGACCCAGACATGGTCGAGCCGGCGTCCACGGTCGGATCGTCGCCAATCCTGGTTGCGATAGGACCACCAGGTGAAGTGCTTCTCCGTCTCCGGCACGAAGCGGCGCACCGCGTCGGTGAAGCCGGTGGCGAGCCAGCGCGTGAGGGCCGTCGTCTCGACCGGGGTATGGCTGACCACCTTGAGCAGCTGGCGGTGGCTCCAGACGTCGTGCTCCAGCGGGGCGACGTTGAGGTCGCCCGCCAGGATCGTCCTTCGGCGAGGCCGGGCGGCGAACCACTCCGTGGCTTCTGCGAGGAAGTCGAGCTTGTGGCCGAACTTGGGATTTTCCGCGCGGTCCGGCACGTCCCCGCCCGCCGGCACGTAGAAGTCGTGCAGTTCAACCGGGGCCGTGTCCGGCGGCAGGAGCCGTACTTCGAGGTGCCGGCAATCGCCTTTGCTGCACCAGTCCGGCCCGCCGGCCTGCACCTCGAACGGCAGGCGCGAGAGGATTGCCACGCCGTTGTAGCCCTTCATCCCGCGGAAGGCGACGAAGGGGAAGCCGAGGGCGGTCGGCACGTCGGCCGGGAAGAGCGGGTCCGGCACCTTGGTCTCCTGCAGGCACAGCACGTCCGGGTCGAGGCTGTCGATCAGGCGGTGCAGGAGCGGGGCGCGCAGCCGCAGCGAGTTGATGTTCCAGGTGGCGACGCGCAGGCGCCGCCGGGCTCTGCGCATCAGACGACCGTGGTTTTCACCGTGCCGACGCCGTCGATCCGGCCTTCGAGCGTGTCGCCGCGCCCGACCGCGGCGACGCCTTCAGGGGTGCCGGTGAAGATCAGGTCGCCCGGTGCGAGGCGCACCAGCCGCGACAGGTAGGCGATGGTCTCCGGCACGTTCCAGATCATCTTCGAGAGATCGGAGGTCTGCCGGACGGTGCCGTTGACCCCCAGCTCGATGGTGCCGCGGCTGGGATGGCCGATGCGTGAAGCGGGGACCATGTCGCCGATCGGCGCGGAATGGTCGAAGCCCTTGCCCATGTCCCAGGGCTTTCCCTCCTTCTTCGCCTGCCCCTGCAGGTCGCGACGGGTCATGTCAAGGCCGGCGGCGTAGCCCCAGACATGGTCGAGGGCCTCCGCCTCGGCGATATCGGCGCCGCCGCGGCCGATGGCGACCACCAGTTCCATTTCGTGGTGCAGGTCCTTGGTCATCGGGGGGTACGGAAGCTCCGCGCCGCCGAGCAGCAGGGCGTCGGCGGGCTTCATGAAGAAGAAGGGCGGCTCGCGGTCGGGGTCGGACCCCATCTCCCGCGCGTGCTCGGCGTAGTTGCGCCCGACGCAGAAGACGCGGCGCACCGGAAAGGCGCCGCCGCCGGCGACGGGGACGAAAGCCTGCGCCGGCGGGTCTATGGCGTAATCTGGCATTGATGGGTTCCTCGCAAGAAAGGCGAGGGGCTTCGCCCCCTCGACCCCCACCAAAGGCAATGCCTTTGGAAACCGTACTCGATCAATCCGCGGCCGCGTCCATCGGCGTCATCCCCGAGCGGCGGGCCAGAATGGCGGCGGCAAAATCCTCGAAGATGCGGCGGGAGACGGCGTCGGTGCGGAAATCGTATTCGGGGTGCCATTGCACGCCGACGGCATAGCCGACCTGATGACCATGGGGCGTGGCTACCGCACGCACCGCCTCGACAGTGCCGTCCGGCGCGGTCGCTTCGACCACCAGGCCCGGCGCCAAGCGGTCTATACCCTGATTGTGCAGGGAGTTCACCTTGATCTCGCGCGCTCCGGCGAGACGGTGCAGCCAGCCGCCTTCGGTCAGGCGCATGCCATGCGCCTTGCCCTGGCGCACCCGGGCCGAGGGCTGCATCGGGGTCGAATGGTCGAGCCGCCCCGGCAGATCCTGCAGGCGCTGGTGCAAGGTGCCGCCCAGCGCCACGTTCATTTCCTGCAACCCCCGGCAGATCGCCAGCACCGGCACGAAGCGGGCGACCGCGGCGCGGATCAGCGGCAGGGTGACCGCGTCGCGCATTGGGTCCTCGGGCGTGCCCTCGGCGTGCGGCGGACCGTCATAGAGGCTGGGCTGCACGTTCGAGCGGCTGCCCGTCAGGATGATCCCGTCCAACCGGTCGAGCAGGGTCTCGACGTCGGCGGCATGGCCCTTGGCCGGCAGCAGCACCGGCACTCCGCCGACGATCTCGTCGACCGCGCGGACATAGGTGTCCGACGCCGCATGGTTCGGCATCCCGAACGTGCCGAACAGCTTGGTGCAGCAGGAAATCCCGACCAGAGGCTTCATGGTTTGCAAGGTAGGAGAGGGGAGCATGGAATTGAAGCCGAAACAGGGCGGGCAGGAGGGAGTCCCCCTAGCCGCCACCGCCCTTCGGACCGGTCTGCTGAAAGAACCGAGGGTCGATGAACTCGAACAGCTTGTCGGGGAAGCTGCCGCCCAGCTCGACATTGAACAGGCTCACCCGGGTCTCCTTGCGCTGCGCGTCGACCACGGTCCAGGAGCGCAGCTGTAGCGGCGGGTCGGCGAAGACCAGGGTCAGCGAGCCGTCGGCGGGCGAGGCGGTGCGCTCGAGGGTGAGCTGGATCTCCCCGGGCTGGCGCTCGATGCCGGTGACCGTCACCGGCCCGCTCAGGGTGATGTGGTCGGCCAGCAGGATGCCGAGCGGGGTCGACCCCAGCGGGATGTTGCTGGTCTGCTCGAGCTCGGCGTCGTGGAACACCACCAGCCCGTGCCCGGCGACCAGCAGCAGCGGGCTCGGCGGATCGTATTGGAACCGCATGCGGCCGGGACGTTCGAGCCAGGCCGTTCCCCCGCTGGTCGAGCCGTCCGGGGCGATCTGCAGAAAGCGCGCCTTGAGGCTGTGCATGCCGTCGAGATAGGCCTGGATGCGCCTGAGATCGGCCTGGTCCTGGGCCGTCGGGGTGAACGCCCGGGCGGCCGGAGCGCCGAGGAGGCAGGGACCGGCAAGGGCCAGGACGGCAAGCAGGGCGCGGCGGTGCATCAGCCGGAAATGGCCATCCCCGGACCGCTTGGAAAGCCGCAAAACGGCGGGTCAGCGCAGCAGGCCGCGCAGATGCGCGACATTGCGGGCGTGCTGCTCGAGGTCCCGGGAAAACACATGCCCGCCGCTGCCGTCAGCGACGAAATAGAGGAAATCCGTCTGTGCCGGCCGGGTCACCGCGTGCAGCGAGGCTAGGCCTGGGCTGCAGATCGGCCCCGGTGGCAGGCCGGGAAAGCGATAGGTGTTGTAGGGATTGTCGAGATCGAGGTCGGCGCGGCTGAGCGGTCGGTCGAGCGTGCCCAGTCCGCCGCTGGCGGCGTAGGCGACGGTCGGGTCGGCCTGCAGCCGCATCCCGGCCCTCAGCCGGTTCAGATAGACCGCGGCGATCTGAGCGCGCTCCTCCGGGCGGGCGGTCTCGCGCTCGACGATGCTGGCCAGGATCAGCGCGTCGCGCGGGCTGGCGAGCGGCAGGTCCGGGGCGCGGTCTTCCCAGGCCTGGGCGAGGTCGCGCGCCATCGCGGCGTCGGCGCGGGCGAGCAGCGCCTCGCGGGTGGTGCCGTGCTCGTAGGCATAGGTCTGCGGCAGCGCCGCCCCCTCGGCCGGCAGCACGTCGTCCCCGGCCAGGGCGGCCGTGCGGTCGAGCAGCAGGGCGATCTGCGCCGCGCTCAAGCCTTCCGGAATGGTCACGTGGTGCTCGACCGGCCGGCCGGTGCGCAGGATGGCGAGCACCTGGTGCAGGCTGGCGAAGGCGGGAAACGCGAATTCGCCGGCGTGCAGCGGTCCGCCCATGGTCAGATGCGCCGCCAGGCTGAAGGTGCGGGGGCTGAAGATCACGCCGGCGCGCTGCAGGGTCGCGCCGATCTCCTCGACATTGCCGTGCGGCACGACGACGTCACGCGGCGCGGTCAGCGGGCCCGGTTCGTCGTAGAGGTGCCGGGCGTAGCCGACCACCACCTGGATGGTGACGCTCAGGCAGAGCACCACCAGCAGGACCCGGCCGAGGCCGGGGAACGACCCCCAGCGCGGCGGCCGGCGTGTCGGGTCAGGCGGCGGCGCGGAAGATGATGCTGGCGTTGGTGCCGCCGAAGCCGAAGCTGTTGGAGAGCGCCATGCGGATCGGCCGCTCCTGCGCCGTATGCGGGACCCGGTCGATCACGCTCTCGCGGCTCGGGTTGTCGAGATTGAGCGTCGGCGGGGCGACGCCGTCGCGCACCGCCAGGATGGAGAACACCGCCTCGACGGCTCCGGCGGCACCCAGCAGGTGGCCGGTCGCCGACTTTGTCGAGGACATCGCCAAGCCTTCGGCGGCGCTGCCGAAGGTGCGCTCGACGGCCTCCAGCTCGAGATCGTCGCCGAGCGGGGTGGAGGTGCCGTGGGCATTGACGTACTGCACGTCGGCCGGATCGACCCGGCCGTTGCGGAAGGCCGCCTGCATGGCGCGCACCGCGCCGTCATGGCCCTCGGCCGGGGCGGTGATGTGGTGGGCGTCGCCGGACAGGCCGTAGCCGCTGACCTCGGCGTAGATCTTGGCGCCGCGCTTGCGGGCGTGCTCGTACTCCTCGAGCACCAGCACCGCCGCGCCCTCACCCATGACGAAGCCGTCGCGGTCACGGTCCCACGGGCGGGAGGCCTTCCCCGGCTCGTCGTTGTAGGCTGTCGAGAGGGCGCGGGAGGCGCAGAATCCGGCAATGCCGAGTTCGCACACCGCGGCTTCCGCGCCGCCGGCCACCATCACCTCGGCGTCGCCGAGCATGATCAGCCGCGCCGCGTCGCCGATGGCGTGCACGCCGGTGGCGCAGGCGGTGACGGCGGAGTGGTTGGGGCCCTTGAGGCCGTATTTGATCGAGACGTGGCCGGAGACCAGGTTGATCAGCGCCGACGGGATGAAGAACGGCGACAGGCGCCGGGCGCGGCCCTCATGCACCTGTATCGAGGCGTCGTAAATCGATTTCAGGCCGCCGATACCCGAGCCGATCATCACCCCGGTGTCGCAGCGCTCCTGCTCGCCCTCCGGCGCCCAGCCGCTATCTTCGATCGCCTCGCTCGCCGCGACCAGGCCGAGATGGATGAAGCGGTCCATCTTCTTCTGGTCCTTGACCGGAATCCACTCGCCGATGTCGAGCCGACCGTCGGCGCGGGTGCCCTGCGGCACCTGGCCGGCGATCTTTGCCGGCAGGTCGGCAGTGTCGAAGGACTGGATGGCGGAGATGCCGGAGCGGCTTTCGATCAGCCGTCTCCAGACCTGCTCGACGCCGACGCCGAGGGGGCAGACGACCCCCATGCCGGTCACCACCACGCGCCTGTTTTCGGCCACTCCGCTGCTCTCCCGCTTCCCGTGGTCAGCCGCTGCGTGGTCAGGCGGCCTTCTGCTTCTCGATGTATTCGATGGCGTCCTTGACGGTGCTGATCTTCTCGGCCGCGTCCTCGGGGATTTCCACGCCGAAGGCCTCCTCGAAGGCCATGACCAGCTCGACGGTGTCCAGACTGTCGGCACCTAGATCGTCGATGAACGACGCCTCGGGGGTCACCTTGCTCTCCTCGACGCCCAGGTGCTCCACCACGATTTTCTTAACCTTGTCGGCGATCTCGCTCATCGGGTTCTACAACTCCTGCCTGCCCGTGCCTGTCTGATCCGGTGCCCGTGTGTTCGGCGCCCAACGCGGTCGGCGCCCGTCTGTGCGTATGCGTGTCGTCGGATCGGGGTTCGGCCGGGGGTCTTCATCCGCGCCGATCCATCCGCCCCGGACGAAGTTGCGGGCGATTAGCATGGTTTGTCCGGGGCGCCAACACGCCGGGGCGCCTTCCGGTTGCGCTCAGATCATCGCCATCCCGCCATTCACGTGCAGCGTGGCGCCGGTGACCCAGGCGGCCTCCTCGGAAGCCAGGTAGGCCACCGCGGCCGCCACGTCGGCGGGCTGGCCGAGGCGGCCGAGCGGGATGCGCCCGGCGGCCGCGGCGCGCTGCGGCTCGGTCAGCGCGTCGGTCATCGGCGTCTCGATAAATCCCGGGGCGACGACGTTGACGGTGACGCCGCGGGAGGCGACCTCCTGTGCCAGCGCCTTGGTCATGCCGATCATCCCGGCCTTGGCGGCGGCGTAGTTGGCCTGCCCGGCATTGCCAGTGGCGCCGACGATGCTGGCGATGTTGACGATGCGCCCGGCACGCCGGCGCAGCATGCCGCGCAGCGCCGCCCGCGCCAGCCGGAACGGCGCCGTCAGGTCGAGCTCGAGCACCGCCTGCCAGTCCTCATCCTTCATGCGCAGCGCCAGCATGTCGCGGGTGAAGCCGGCATTGTTGACCAGGATGTGCAGCGGCCCGGCGCGCGCCTCCGCCTCGGCGACCAGGGCGTCGGCCGCCGCCGGATCGCGCAGATCGGCCGGACAGGCATGCGCCCGATCCCCGAGCTCGCCGGCGAGCCGGTCCAGCACCTCGCGGCGGGTGCCGGAGAGCGCGACCGCCGCCCCTTGCGCGTGCAGGGTGCGGGCGATGGCGGTGCCGATGCCGCCGGAAGCGCCGGTCACCAGTGCCGCTTTGCCGTCCAGCCGGAACATCGCCGCCCCTTTTTTACAGCAATATCGGCTTGGGTGGAATCGCTCCGCGCTTCCAAGCCCATGATATCGCTCGCCAAAACAAGGTAGATCCGATTCGCCCTGCGCGAACATGCTCTCAAGTTCTTTGTTTGCGAGCAACTTTCCGATCGGGCGATTCCACCCGGTCGGATGTGCTCCGGCAGCAACACGGCTCGATCGGCTTGCCGGAGATGCCGGAATGCCGCATGAGCCACCCCGATGATCCACTACGACCTGAAATGCCGGCAGGGCCACGCTTTTGACGGCTGGTTCCGCGACAGCGCCGCCTTCGAACGCCAGTCCGCCGAGGGTCTGCTGGCCTGTCCCGTCTGCAGCGTCACCGAGGTCGGCCGCGCGCTGATGGCGCCTGCCCTCGCCAAGCCGCGCCGCCGGCGAAAGGCGGCAACTCCCAGCGAGCCGGCATCGGAGCCGCCGCCGGTCGCGCCGGCCCCGGAGCCGGCCACCCGCGCCGTCGCCGGAATGGAGGGCGCGCCGGTGCCGGACCAGGTCCGGGCGATGCTGCAGCGCCTGCGGGCCGAGGTGGAGCGAAACTGCGACTACGTCGGCCCCGCCTTCGCGGAAGAAGCCCGCCGCATCCATCGCGGCGAGGCGGGTCCACGCGGCATCTACGGCGAGACCACGCCCGAGCAGGCCGAGACGCTGGCCGAGGAAGGCATCGAAGTCGCCCGCATCCCCTGGGTGCCGCGCGCCGACGGCTGATCAGCCGCGCTCGGCGAGCGCGATGTAGTTCACGCCGAGGTCGCGCCCGACTCGCCATCCCCCGCGCAAGGGCTGGTAGCTCAGTCCGGCGATCTCGGCCAGGCGCAGCCCCGCGCGGCGCAGGCCGGTGCCGAGTTCCGCCGGGGTGACGAAGCGGCGCCAGTCATGCGTGCCCACCGGCAGCCAGCGCAGCAGATATTCGGCGCCCAGCTTGGCGGTGACGAAGGATTGCGGCGTGCGGTTCAGGGTGGAGAGGAAGAGCAGGCCGCCCGGCGCCAGCAGCCGCGCCAGGGTGGCGAGAAAGGCATTCGGGTCGGGCACGTGCTCGATCACCTCGAGGGCGGTCAGCGCGCCGAAGCGAGCCGGCTCGCCCAGCAGGTCCTCGGCCACCCCGACGCGATACGCGAGCGGTAGGCCGCTCCCCTCGGCATGCGCGCGCGCCGCGGCGATCGTCTCGCCCGCGGCATCCAGCCCGAGCACGCGGTGGCCGTGCCGGGCCAGCGCCTCGGCCGCCAGCCCGGCGCCGCAGCCGACATCGAGCACGCTGACCGGGGTCTCGCCGTAGCGGCGGCGCAGCCGCTCCTCGATCCAGGCGATGCGCACCGGGTTCATCCGGTGCAGCGGCCGCATCGGCCCGTCCGGGTCCCACCAGCGCGACGCCAGCGCGTCGAAGTGGGCGATCTCCTCGGCCGAGGCGCTCCCGCCCCCCGCTGCCCGGACGTGCGTTGCCTGCATGTTGCCGCCCCCCATCCCGGCCAGTATGTGTCCGTGCGGCCATCGGGCCGCAACGGCCGCGGAGTGCAGATGGCCCGCATCGTCATGAAGTTCGGCGGCACCTCCGTGGCCGACCTCGAGCGCATCGGCAACGTCGCCCGCCGGGTCCGCGCCGAGGTCGAGGCGGGGAACGAGGTCGCCGTCGTGGTCTCGGCGATGGCGGGCGTCACCAACCAGCTGGTCGGCTGGTGCCAGGCGCTCTCGCCGCTGCACGACGCGCGGGAATACGACGCGGTGGTGGCGACCGGCGAGCAGGTCACCGCCGGGCTGCTGGCAATCGCCTTGCAGCAGCAGGGGGTGGATTCGCGGTCGTGGCTCGGTTGGCAGGTTCCGGTGACCACCGACGACGCGCACGGCAAGGCTCGCATCGAGGAAATCGAGGGCGCCGCCCTGATCGCGCGCATGCAGTCCGGGCAGGTGCCCGTGGTGGCGGGATTCCAGGGCCTCGGGCCGGACCGCCGGGTCACCACCCTCGGCCGCGGCGGGTCGGACACCTCGGCGGTGGCGCTGGCGGCGGCGCTGCGGGCCGAGCGCTGCGACATCTATACGGATGTGGATGGGGTCTACACCACCGATCCGCGAATCGTTGCGAAGGCTCGTAAGCTCGATAAGATCGCCTACGAAGAGATGCTGGAGCTTGCCTCCGTCGGCGCCAAGGTGCTGCAGACCCGCAGCGTCGAACTGGCGATGAAGGAGCGCGTGCGCGTCCAGGTGCTGTCCAGCTTCGAGGACGTCCAGGGGACGCTGATCCCGGGAGGCATGCTTCCGGGAACGCTGTTGGTCGACGAGGACGAGATCGTGGAAAAGGCAATCGTGACGGGGATCGCCTACTCGCGCGACGAGGCGAAGATCACCGTGCGCCGTGCGCCCGACCGGCCCGGCATCGCCGCCGCGATCTTCGAGGCGCTGGCCGGCGAGAGCGTCAACGTCGACATGATCGTGCAGAACGTCTCGGCCGACGGCAACACCGACGTCACCTTCACCGTCGGCCGCGCCGACCTGCCGCGCGCCCAGGCGGCGCTCGACGAGGCGCGCGCCCGCGTCGGCTACGCCGAGGTGCTGGCCGACCCGGACGTGGCGAAGATCAGCGTGGTCGGCGTCGGCATGCGCAGCCACCCCGGCGTCGCCAACACGATGTTCCGCACGCTGGCCGGGAAATCGATCAACATCCAGGTCATCAGCACGAGCGAGATCAAGATCAGCGTGCTGATCGGCGCCGAATATACCGAGCTGGCGGTGCGGGCGCTGCACACGGCCTACGGTCTCGATGCCGCCTGAGGCGATCTCGCCGCGTCCGTCCGAGCCAGGGAGGGTGGAACCGCGTCGGGCGCTCGATCGGCTCTGGCGGCGCGGCACCGATTTCCTGGGCTGCCGCTACGCCATCATGGGCGGGGCGATGAGCTGGGTCAGCGAGCGGAACCTGGTCTCGGCCATATCCAATGCCGGCGGCTTCGGGGTGATCGCCTGCGGCGCCATGGGGCCGGCGCAGCTCGCCGCCGAGATCGCCGGCACCCAGGCGCTGACCGACCGTCCCTTCGGCGTCAACCTGATCACCATGCACCCGGAGCTGGAGGCGCTGATCCAGGTGTGCCTGGCGGCGCGCGTCGGCCACGTCGTGCTCGCCGGCGGCATTCCGCCGGGCAGTGCCGTGCGCGCCGTCAAGGACAGCGGGGCGAAGCTGATCTGCTTCGCGCCGGCGCTCGTGCTGGCGAAGCGGCTGGTGCGGTCCGGCGCCGACGCGCTGGTCATCGAGGGCTCCGAAGCCGGCGGCCATATCGGGCCGGTGTCGCTGACCGTGCTGGCGCAGGAGATCCTGCCGCACATGCGCGAGGTACCGGTGTTCGTCGCCGGCGGGCTCGGCCGCGGCGAGGCGATCCTCTCCTATCTTGAGATGGGAGCCTGCGGCGCGCAGCTCGGCACACGATTCGCGGCAGCCACCGAGAGCATCGCCCATCCCCGCTTCAAGCAGGCCTTCATCCAGGCCCATGCGCGCGACGCCCTGCCCTCGGTGCAGCTGGACGAGCGCTTTCCGGTGATCCCGGTCCGCGGCTTGGTGAATGCGGGAAGCCGCCGCTTCCTGGCGCACCAGGCCGAGACCCGCGACCGCTTCCAATCGGGCGAGCTGACGCGAGAGGCGGCGCAGCTCTCCATCGAGCATTTCTGGGCCGGCGCGCTGCGCCGCGCCGTCATCGAAGGCGATGTTGAGCAGGGCTCGGTGATGGCCGGCCAGTCGGTCGGCATGGTGACCGCGGTGCAGCCCATCCCGGTCATCCTGGCGGAGCTGGTGGAACAGGCAGTGTCGGCCCTGGCCGCCCGCCCAAGCTGAGCCATGTCGGCGCCCCGCCGCCTGCTGGCCCGGCTCCGCGCGACCATGGCCTCGGCCGCGCCGAAACTGCCGCAGCTGGTGCGCCTGGTCTCCTCCGAGCTGGTCGCCGAGGTCTGCTCGGTCTACGCCATGCGTCCGGGCGACATCCTCGAGCTGATCGCCACCGAAGGGCTCAATCCCGAGGCGGTGGGGCATACCAGGCTGCGGGTCGGCGAAGGGATCGTCGGCATCGTCGCGGCGACCGGCAGGATGCTCAACCTGCCGGACGCGCAGAACCATCCCGCCTTCGCCTACCGCCCGGAGACCGGGGAGGCGCCGTTCGCCTCACTGCTGGCGGTTCCGGTGCGGCGCGCCGGCCATACGCTCGGGGTGCTGGCGGTGCAGAACCGGGCGCCGCGCGCCTACACCGAGGACGAGGTCGAGGTGCTGGAGACGGTGGCGATGGTGCTGGCCGAGGCACTCGCCGCCGCCGGCGCTTCGGACGGCGCCGAGGAGGGGCTTGCCTCGACACTGCAGCGGCGCTTTCCCGGCACCAGCCTGGTGCCTGGCCTGGCGATCGGGCGCGTGGTCGTGCACGGGCGGGGGCAGGGGCCCGGGCGGCTGCTGGCGGATGATCCGGCGGCCGAGCTGGCGCGCCTGGACGCCGCGGTGAAGGCGATGCAGCGCGGGCTCGATGAGCTGATCGCCAGTTCGTTGCCGGACACCGAAGCGGGCCGGGTAAGCCAGGCGGCGATCGCCAGCCGGGAGGTGCTCGAGGCCTATCGCCTGGTGGCTGCCGAAGGCAGCTGGCTGCGGCGGGTGCGGGAGGTGGTTCGCGGCGGGCTCACCGCGGAGGCGGCCGTGGACCGGGTGGCCGGCGAATTGCGCGACCGCATGCGGCGCATCGTCGATCCCTATCTGCGCGAGCGGGTCGCCGATATCGAGGATCTGGCCGGCCGCCTGGTGGCGACCCTCGGCGGCGGCGGGCAGCCCCGGGTCGGCGTCGGCGCCATCCTGGTGGCGCGCCGCCTGGGGCCCGCCGAGCTGCTGGACTGGCACGCCGCGGGCATCGTCGGCGTCGCCGTGGAGGAGGGCAGCGCCGCCGGGCATGCCGCGATCATCGCCCGCGCTCTCGGCCTGCCGGCGCTGGCCGGAATGCGCGGCGTGCTGGAGGCCCTGGAGCCGGAGGATGACGCGGTGCTGGACGCCGATGAGGGCCAGCTGATCCTGCGTCCCGAGCTCGAAGCCAAGACGGCCTATTCACGCGCCCTGGAGGCGCGCAACCTGCAGCGGGCCGGGTGGGCCGGCCTGCGCGACCGGCCGGCGGCAACGCGCGACGGCACGCCGGTGCGGCTGATGCTCAATGTCGGGCTCGCCCTCGAGCTGGAACAGCTCGACAGCACCGGCGCCGAGGGCATCGGCCTGTTCCGCACCGAGATCGCCATGCTGGCGCGCGGCACCATCCTCGACATCGCCGAGCAAGCGGCGATCTACCGGCGTGTGCTGGACGCTGCGGGAGAGCGTCCCGTGCTGTTCCGCACCCTCGACCTCGGCGGCGACAAGCTGCTGCCGGACGCGCCGCCCCCGGTGGAGGACAACCCGGCGATGGGGTGGCGCTCGCTGCGCATCGGCCTCGATCGCCCGGTTCTGCTGCGCCGGCAGCTGCGGGCGCTGCTGCAGGCGGCCGGCGGACGCCGCCTGCATGTCATGTTCCCGATGGTGGCGACGGTCGCCGAGTTCCGTGCGGCGCGGGCGCTGCTGACGGCCGAGGCGGCCCGCGCCGACCCGGTCCCGGCGGCGATTTCAGTGGGCACGATGCTGGAGGTGCCGGCGCTGCTCTGGCAACTCGAGGCGTTGCTGCCCGAAGTGGACTTCGTCTCGGTCGGCTCGAACGACCTGATGCAGTTCCTGTTCGCCGCCGATCGCGGCACGCCGGCCATCGCCGGCCGCTACGACATGCTGTCGCCGCCCATGCTCGACATTCTGGAGGCGCTGTGCCGGCGTGCCGAGGCGCATGGGGTGGCGCTCTCGGTCTGCGGCGAAGTGGCCTCGCGGCCGCTGGAGGCGCTGGTCCTGGTGTCGCTCGGGTATGCGACGCTGTCGATGCCGGCGCTTGGCATCCTGCCGGTCAAGGCGACGCTGGCGGCGGCGGATCTGCGCACCTTCCGCCCGGTGCTGGAGGCGATCCGGCACGGTGCGGACGGCGCCGCCAGCCTGCGCGAGCCGATCGCCGCCTGGGCCCGCGAGCAGGGATTACCGGTTTAGCGTCCGGCGCCCCTTCTGCCTCGTGAATCGTGCCGGGTCACACGTCACAAAAGTTGAGAGGCGATTGGACGGCGGCCGGCAACCCGTGCAAATTAACGCTGTTGGCGCTGGCGGAAGGCCGGACCGGGCTGTCTTCCGCGGAGGATCGCATGCACGCACGCTCGCCGGCCGAGAGTGCAGAATACGGAAGCGGGGCTGCCGGCGCGTCACGGCTGGGCGCGGATCTGCGTGCGGCGCGCGAGCGGCTCGGCTGGTCGCTGACTGAAGTCGCGGCCGGGTTGCGCATCCGTTACTCCTTCCTGCTGGCGATCGAAGAGGGCCGCACCGCCGACCTGCCCGGGGCGGCCTACGCCATCGGCTTCGTGCGCGCCTATGCCGCCTCCATGGGGCTGGACCAGGACGAGGTGGCGCGGCGGTTTCGCGCCGAGGCCGGCGAGGTGAACCGCAAGACGGAGCTGGAATTTCCCGCTCCGGTCCCAGAGCGCGGCGTTCCCGCCGGCGCGGTGGTGCTGCTCGGGGTGGTGCTGGCGATCGGCGCCTATGTCGGCTGGTACCGGATGTCCGGCGATCGTCCCGGCACTCAGGCAGTGCAGCAGGTGCCGGATCGGCTTGCCCCCCTGGTTCCCGCCGCTCCGGCCCCGAGTGTGACTGCGGGAAGCGGAGCGACGCCGGCGCCCGCCCCGTCTGCGACGTCGCCGGCCCAGTCGCCGTCGGCCCCGTCACCGCCGCAACCGGTGCCGCCGAGCGCTGCGGCCGCGGCGGTGCCGCTGCCGAGCTCGCCGGCCCCCGCTCCTGCCACGCCTCCGGCTTCGCCGCCTTTGCCGGGGGCCGGGGACGGGCATATCGTGCTGAGCGCGCGCAGCGACAGCTGGGTGCAGCTGCGTGACCCGGCGGGGAAGATCGTGCTCAACCGGGTGCTGCGCGCGGGCGAGACCTACCCGGTGCCGCCCGGGCCGCAACTGCAGCTGACCACGGGCAATGCGGGCGGGCTCGACCTGATCGTCGATGGGGTGACGGCGCCGCCGCTCGGCGGGCCCGGCACGGTGCGGCGCGACGTGCCGCTCGACCCGGCGCTGATCCGCGACGGCAAGCTGCCGGCGCAAGTCGCGCAGGCGCATCCCGCCGCCCGTCCGGCCTCCCCGCCGACGATGCCGGCCGTCGCCACCAGCAGCCCGCCGATGCCCGCGCCGGTGCCCCTGCCGCCGCGCTAGCGGCAGGCATGCCGGGAGGACAGTGGCATTCCCGGCGCGAAGCCGGCATTGTGCGGCCGCGCAGCAGCGGAGCCGCGGCATGAGCTATCGCCCGTATCAGCATATCGAACGGCGGAAATCCCGCCAGATTTTCGTCGGCCGGGTCCCGGTCGGCGGCGATGCGCCGATCACCGTGCAGACCATGACCAACACGCCGACCACCGACGTCGCCGCCACGGTGGCGCAGATCAAGCGCGCCGAGCGGGCCGGGGTCGACATCGTCCGGGTGTCCTGCCCCGACCAGCCGAGCGCGCTGGCGCTGGCCGACATCGTGCGCCAGGTCGACGTGCCGATCGTCGCCGACATCCACTTCCATTACCGGCGGGCCATCGAGGCGGCGCAGAGCGGTGCCGCCTGCCTGCGCATCAATCCCGGCAATATCGGCAGCCCCGAGCGGGTGCGCGAAGTGATCCAGGCGGCGCGCGATCACGGCTGCTCCATGCGCATCGGCGTCAATGCCGGCTCGCTGGAGCGCCATCTCCTGGAGAAATACGGCGAGCCCAACCCCGAGGCGCTGGTCGAGAGCGCGCTCGAACACGCCAAGATCCTGCAGGACCATGATTTCCACGACTTCAAGATCAGCGTGAAGGCGTCCGACGTGTTCCTCGCCGTCGCCGCCTACCAGCAGCTGGCCGAGGTGTGCGACCACCCCCTGCATATCGGCATCACCGAGGCGGGCGGCCGGCGCACCGGCACGGTGAAGTCGGCGATCGGCCTGGGCAACCTGCTCTGGGCCGGCATCGGCGACACGCTGCGCGTCTCGCTCTCCGCCGAGCCGGAGGAGGAGGTGCATGTCGGCTGGGAGATGCTGAAATCCCTGGGCATCCGCCATCGCGGCGTGCGCATCATCTCCTGCCCGTCCTGTGCCCGGCAGGGTTTCAACGTCATCGAGACGGTGGCGACGCTCGAGGAGCGGCTGGCGCATATCGAGACGCCGCTGACCCTCTCGATCATCGGCTGCGTGGTGAACGGCCCCGGCGAGGCGCTGATGACCGATCTCGGCGTCACCGGCGGCGGCGCCGGGCGGCACATGGTCTACCGCGCCGGCCGCACCGACCACACCATCGGCGCCGGCGACATGGTCGAGCACATCGTCGAGATGGTGGAGGCCAAGGCAGCCGAGCTCGCCGCGAGCGCACCGCAGAAGCTGCACGCCGAGGAAGCCGACCCGGTGCCGGCCGCGGCTGAATAGGTCGGTGACGCCGAGAGACTCGTCGATGAAAAACCTCGACAGCGTCACCCAGGAGTTCAACGATCTGCTGCTTTTCAAGCTCGCCCAGATCGAAAGCGCTAATGAGGAACTGGTCCCCATGGCGCTCGTCAAGCGGCTCTCCGCCGGAGAGCCGCCGGTCCTGGTCTGGCGCGAACATCGCGGGCTCGCTCCGGATGCGCTTGCGCGGAAGGCGAGCGTGACCCCCGAGACGCTGCAGGCCATCGAGAGCGGCAGCGCCGAAGGCAACCTGCGCACCATGTCGGCGCTCGCCCGGGCGCTCCGTATCGACCTCGAGGACCTGGTTCCCTGGCCTCAGGACACCGACGGACCGTCGTGAGCGCGCTTCAGCCGGTTCGCGGCACCAGAGACCTGATCGGCGAGGAGCAGCGCCGGCACCTGCACGTCATCGACACCGCCCGGCGGATCGCCGCCACCTATGGCTATGACGAGTGGACGACGCCGGTCTTCGAGGACACGCGGGTCTTCTCCCGCTCGCTCGGCGACACCTCCGACGTCGTGATGAAGGAGATGTACACCTTCACCGACCGCAGCGGCGACTCGCTCACCCTGCGGCCGGAGGCGACGGCCGCAATCTGCCGCGCGCTTGTCAGCAACGGGCTGACGCAGTCGCTGCCACAGAAGGTGTTCTATGCCGGCCCGATGTTCCGCCACGAGCGGCCGCAGAAGGGCCGCTACCGGCAGTTCCACCAGATCGACCTCGAGCTGATCGGCTCCTCCGAGCCGCTGGCCGACGCCGAGGTCATCGCCTGCGGCTGGGACATCCTGCAGGCGCTCGGCGTCGCCGGCGCGACGGTGCTGGAAGTGAACACGCTCGGCGACCGGCCCAGCCGGGACGCCTATCGCGCGGCACTGGTCGATTATTTCACCGCGCATCGCGCCAGGCTCTCGGCCGACAGCCTGGAACGGCTGGAACGCAACCCCATGCGCATCCTCGACAGCAAGGAGGAGCAGGACCGCCGGGTGGTCGCCGATGCGCCGACGATCGGCGCCTTTCTGACGCCGGACGCCGCGGCCTTCTACGCCGCCCTCAAGACGCAGCTGGGGCGCTTCGGCGTGCCGTTTCGGGAGAATCCGCGGATCGTGCGAGGCCTCGACTATTACGGCCACACCGCCTTCGAATTCGTCACCGAGGCGCTCGGCGCCCAGGGCACGGTGATGGGCGGCGGGCGCTACGACGGCCTCGTCGAGGAGATGGGGGGTCCGCCGACTCCCGCGGTCGGCTGGGCGGCCGGCGTCGAGCGCCTGGCCATGCTGCTGGCCGAAACCCCTTCCCTGCCGGCGCCGGTCGCCGTGGTGCCGGTCGGCGAGGCGGCGGAGGCACGGGCGGTCGAGATCCTGCAGGCGCTGCGCCACGCCGGCATCCGCGCGGAGATGGCGTTCCGCGGCACGCTGAAGCGGCGCCTGGAGCGGGCCAATCGCCTCGGCGCTCGCGCCGCAATCATCCTGGGGGAGGCGGAGGCCGCCTCCGGTGTCGCCCAGCTGAAGGACCTGGCGACGGGGAACCAGGTCGAGGTGGCGGTGGCGGAGCTGCCGGCGCGCCTGGCGTGAGCGGCCTCGCCGGCAAGCTGGACCGCATCGTCGCGCGCGCCGAGGAGCTGCGCGCCGGCCTGGCCGAGGGCGTCTCCGGCGAGGCCTATGTGCGCTCCTCCCGCGAGCTCTCCGAGCTCGATCCGGTGGTCGCCCGCATCGACGAATTGCGGGCGGCCGAGCGCAGCGCCCGCGAGGCGGAGGCCCTGCTGGCGGATCCGGAGATGCGGGGGCTGGCGGAAGCCGAGCTCGAGACGCTCAAGACGCG
>JAFAYM010000302.1 GCA_019240395.1 Acidisphaera sp.
GCGTGCGACGATTGCAAAATCCGTTCGCAGTGCACGGGGGGCAAGTTTCGCACGGTCTCTCGTCTGGAGAACGAAGCGGTCCTCGACCGGATGCAGGCACGCTTGGCCAAGCGCCCAAATATCCTGGATCGCCGGCGCGAGACCGTCGAACACCCGTTTGGCACGATCAAGCAATGGATGTATCAAGGCGCGTTTCTGATGCGTGGTCTGGAGAAGGTCCGCGCTGAGTTCAGCCTGACCGCACTGGCCTATAATCTCCGCCGGGTGCTTAATATCGTCGGGTTCGCGGAGCTAATGGCCGCGGTGGCGGTCTGAAAGGCGCCTGCTGGCGGGATTTTTGCTGGACTGGCTGGCATGATCGCCGACAGTCATGATGTGGAACCGGGGCTTTCTTGGAAATCGCCTGTTCGGCTTACCGGAACCTCGCCGTGCTCTCCTGGTGGCCGAGTTCGCCAGCATCACCGCCCCAGCGAGTTTTCGCACAGTCTGCAAGACTTTCGGGCAGTCCGTCTGCCCCCCGTGTTTCAATGGGTTAGAGCTTCCGAAAGATACGACCGAAACTCAGGCCGGTTCCGGTGCTGGACGCCCGCCTTGGCGGGCCGTCAGTTCGGCCTTCAGCTTGGCGGCTCCGCCGCTGGCGGAGGTTCCCTCCGCCACGTCCCGGCCGTTCATCCCGCACCACGCGGCCGCGGCTTTGGACACGGCCGCGGGCCGGGCTTTGGGAGGGGTAGCCCCTCCCCCTTCCGTCTGCGCCTTACAAGTGGGGCTGTCGGTCAATGCGGAAGCCTGAGATTTCCATAGGTTTCCATCTGTGACAGCCCTGTTCCCGCTTGTCAGCCGGGATGCTACACACGGCAGGCAGCCGACTCCCGGGGGAGTTGGTTCCCGAGAGCCGGTTCGCTGGCAGGGGTGAGGTTGGAGGTCGTTGGTTCGACGCTGGCGGCCTCCAGCTCCCCGCTTACCCCAATTTGGCGCAAAATGCATAACGCCGCCAGTCCTGTGGGTTCCCGTGGGTTTTCGCGAAACTCAGCCGTCCAGGTCGTCCGGCGCCCGCTCGTTGAGGTCAGCCTCCAACGCCGCCAGCATAACGTTGACCTCGGCCAATGAGGCGTCCAACACGGCCTCGCGGGCCGGATCAGCGGCGGCGAGGGTTTTGAGAGCGGCCAAGTCACGACGGATGGAGGCGAGCCGGGTAGTCAACTCGGCAAGCATGAGATCGTCGGTATCGAGGTCAAATTCGGCCATCGGGTTTCCTCGCGTCTGCGAGGGCCAGCCGCATAATCGCCATTATGGTAACTCGTTCTAAGTCTTTATCAAATATCCGCCAAGTCGCCAAGCTCACGTCGGCGTGAGGCGGCGGTTTTGACTTCCAGGAGCCAGTATTCAGACCGCCGCCGGCAGCTGGTGCCGGCCCGGTTATACTTGCCGGCGGACCCTACCTGCGCCGCCAGCAAAACAGGTCATTCCTGGCGAAAATCCTAGGCGGGTCCGGGCCGGCTATGAGGCCCGGCTGTTCCAGCGGGCAATATCCCGTAAAGCATCGATTCGCCCGGCCGACGAAACCCGGCCGGCCGCTGAAAACGGCCCACGCCGGCACCGGCTGACAGTTGCCGAATCGGTGAAACGGCGCTCGATCACCATTTTCTTGACGGATTCTCACAAAGCCGCCACGCTTCGCAGTTGCGGCGGCGCTTGTGCCTTCGCTTCGATTGGAGATCGAGAGACACCAGAAATGCAAAACCCGCCGGGTTAGGGCGGGCAAGCATATCGGCACAGAGATGCGCTGCGCAGATCAAGAACCGTGGTTGGTCTTGATCCTTGCATCTCTGGCCGCTTTTCGCAAGAGCCAAAATTCTTGCCACGGGCGAACTTGTGCCGATTTCAGCCAACCCCCCGGCGGTTGCATGGCAACCGAGGGGGATACTTTGGCCAAAGAACGCCGTGTTTACAGGATGATGCAGCTCGGGCAGATCGTGATGAACCTGCCCGGCGTAACCGGGGCGGGACTGACCCGACCGGACCTCAAATCAACCGCCCACTGGAAGCTATGGCGGGACAGCACCACCAAGGCCACCCGCTGGCAGCCGACCAGCAAGCCGACCTTGCGGCAGATTTGGGAGCACGCCCAGGCTTACGACCGGCAGACCCACGAAGCCGGGAAACACGGCGGCGCCATCGGCCATTCGGCCATGACCGTATTGCGCTCCCTGATCTTCGATTTCCACAATGCCGCGACCGGCCAGCTCGATCCATCATGGGCGGCCATCAGCCGCAGGACCGGCCTAAGCCGGTCCGCGGTGCATACCGCCCTCGCCCGGTTGCGCGACCTGGGAATCGTCTCGTGGATGCGGCGGGCGGTGGAGAAGATCGACGACTACGGCAGCTTCATCCTGGAGCAGATTTCCAACGCCTATGCCCTTCTGCCCTGGGGCCAGTGGCGAGGCTACAAACCGCCGCCGCCAGCACCGGAACCGGAGGCGGGAACCTGGGGCGATCATCCTTGCGGCGACCGTCACGCCCTGGACCAAGCGGTTGCGGAAGGGAAATTCGGGGAAGGCACCACGCCCGCCAAGCTGGCGGCGCTGGAGAGCGACCCGGCGGACGGGCTGGCGGCAGCCCTGGCGGCGTGGGGACGGGCGATTCAAGAGCGGGAAGCCCAGGCAACTACCGAGAGTCCAGCAACCGGACAGCAACCACCCCAAAACTTTAATAGGCTATGGAATCGCGGCCCAGAGCGACCGCGATAAGCTTATTTAACACCGGGGGTTGCAGACCCCCGGACCCCCCTGGGATATTTGGACAGGAATGTTGGCCCTGTATCGGAGGGGCGGGGAGTTCCGCGCCTCCTCACCCGGCAGCGGGGCGCTACCGCCGTTCGTGGCCTCGCCTATTCCCGAGCGTGCCCGCCGCCGTCTAGCCGCCTCAACGGCTGCGAAACACAAGCTCCGCTAGGCGCAGAGCGCCAAGCTCCGCGTAGCATTTCGGTCCGTTGACCCGTCTAGCCGCCGCCGTGCGTCCTGATGGTAGGCGACGGACGAAGAACAGGCCCTTTCGGCTCCGCCAAAGAACAGGTGTTAGGAAGGGGGTTGCCCGAAGGGCATTGCCCGACCGGTGAGCACCGGGGCGGGCGGAGAGGGAAAGGAATTGCTTTCCGGGGTAAGGCTTTGAGGTTTCGGCCTCGCTCCCAGCGTCTGCCCGGTTAATCCACCCTCCCCCTTCCGCACCGCTTCGCGGCCCTCCCTTGGGAAGGGAGGGGAGCTAAAGCCCTGCGGTCACAATCAAGAACAGGGGTTCACGACTCGGCAAAATCTGACCGGTAGTGCGTCATATGAGGCAGGCGGGAGGGAGGGAAGGAGGTTCGGAACCTTCCCCCACTCAGCGGCCTTCCTACGGGGTTTTAGAGGCATCCTGAACTCGGCCCGTGAGTCGGTCCCACCAGCTCAGACGGGCAAAGCTTCGTTGATCCGTCAGTTGCCGTTGCGCAGTCTCGACCAGGCCAAGAAGCCGATCACGTTCGGAGCTTCGTTCTCGCCGCTCGTTATCCAATTCGACCCGGAGGCGGTCGCGTTCATCCCGCAAAAGGTCAATTTGTGCCTGTAAGGCCGCTGATACCGTGACATTTTCTTTGTCACCTGTGACGTTCCGTGTGCGATGTAACGGTGACACCTCTTGGTTGGCAGACGGGTAGACCCTTTGCAGTTCGGAAAGGTCGATTACCGTTCTGCCAGATCCATCCTTTTCGACGGAAACCTTGCCGCTTTCAAAGAGGCGCGAGATTTGCGTTTTGCTCTTACCGGCGGCCCGGGAGGCTTGTGACAAAGTGAGTTTCGGCATGTCACATGGAACTGTAACGGTTCCGAGGTACCGGAACAAGAAACATTCCTGCCAAAAATCCTAGGCCGGGGGGTTTGGGGGGTGGCTATGAACGCCTCCAATTCGGCGAGAGCGCAGCGAAGCCGAAACACAGTGCTCAGTAGCCGTGACGAAAGCCCATCACCCGCCACCTGGTCAGTCACATCCAAACGTGGGAGTCAGGGAAAGGATTTTGCCCGCCTGTTAAAGCTGAACCGATCATCTGGATTCACGAAGTGCGCACTTATGCAACGCGTTGCGTTGGGTGCGCGGTCTGCCATCCGGCAGCCCGAAGAAGCGCCCTGCCATCCGGCAGGGCAAAACGGCGGAAACGCTCGGTTTTGAGTCCCCCAGCTAGAAAGAGCGGATGCGGCTGCACGTCCGGAGGGGTGTTCCAGCCGGCTAGAGACGGGCAAATTTCGGGGGTGAATGCCGGATGGCATTACCACAAAAATGTTGCGGAATCAACCTTAAGCGCTGGGTGAGATCAGCGTTAAGGCAGGGTGCAAGCCATGTGTTGTATCACGGAAAATCCCCCTTCGGGGGCTTCTCCGCGATCCACCACGCTTGCCAAGGGAGAAGGCTCCGCCCTCTCCCGTTGGATCCCTCTCCCGAGAAAGGCAGCCTAACATGAGCGAAAAGCGACCGGTTCCATGGAAGGGCCGCCCTCGCGCCAACGATCCCCGCAATGCGTGGATTCACGTCCGTTGCACTCAGTCCGAGTATGCCACCCTCAGCGCCGCGGCCGAGCGGGCGGGGGTATGGCTTGGCCCCTATGTGCTGGCACAGGCGCTGAGTGCGCCTCCCCGTCGTTCCCGCCCGCGACCGAATGCTGACCGGGTGGAGTTGGGGCGCGTGCTGGGGGCGCTTGGCGCCATCGGCGGCAACGTCAACCAGCTCGCCCGTGCCTATAACAGCCAGGGCGATCTGCCCGAGCCGCCCGACCTGGCGACGATCCGCGCCGATATGTCCGCCATGCGGGCGGCGCTGATGCTGGCGCTAGGGCGGGAGCCTTAACTGCCCGACTTGCCATATCCAGACGTTATGCGGTCAGCGACCTGCGCGACCTTCTTGGCTTCGTGTTCGACCATTGTGCATCATGGCAAATGCTTGATGTAGCGTGCGCCTTCCCGTGTTAGCGCCGCTGCCCTGACACCGCTTGGATCGGCGTAATGCCTTTCTGGACCTAAGTCGATCAACCCAAGAATTGCTAGCTCAGCTTGTGCCTGTTCGCAAGTTTCAGGTCCGTCAAACAAAGCTTCCAGTTTCGTGGGGTATTCGTATACTTGCTGATCATAGGAGTTTTCTTTGAAATGCCTAAGAATTCGTAGCGCACCATCGCTTAGATCCTTCATAACTATTTCCCTCTACGCTTAACTTCCAACCGATTACCTCGATGCCTGTGCCCCACTATATGGGGGATTCGCTGAAAGATATTCTATGACACCATAAACGAGCAGTCCGGCGGCAAAAAAATCCAGCAGTACCGCCCCCTCAACGACTTCTCCTGCTGCAGTCGTTCCCCTAACGATTGCCCCCGCCATTCGTCCAGCTTCGACTTCTTTTTCCGCTGCTACAGCGGCTTCTGGTGCCACCATTCTGGATGATGACGCTGCCACCGGCGGCGATTTCTGTCCAAGAGCAGCCTTACCTGCCTCAACTGTGGCACCGCCTATGGCGCTACCTAGTGCATTTTGTTCCACGCCACTTACGAAGGAAGACGACGGAGCAGAATCTTCTGGAGTTGTTGTCGGTGGCACAGTATCAGGCCGACCGGCATTGGGGTCCGGCTGCGCATTGAGCAACGGGGGCTGCGGGTAGTATGGATAGCCAGGCTGCGAGTAGTATGGATAGCCAGCCTGCGGGTAATACGGGTAGCCAGGCTGTAGTGTGGTGGAAATACCCTGCGTTGGCTGCGGCGAGCATGCGGCGAGCAGAAGCGCGCCGCATATCATAGAATTGCGAATGAATAACGAATGTGCGGCAGCATGCGTATGCATTATCGCCTCCGGGAGACGGGCTACACATCACGCGGCAGGACACCCGCCGCGGATCGCATCGACCGTCAATAGGAGGACTGCCTCCAGGAGGACTGTCTCCGCCCCCATCGCCACAGCGAACCGGAGCGATGAGAGGAATATAAGGAAGGAATAAATTTCGTAGTAGATTAAATAAGTCGAAATGATCTCACGATTTCGTGCGGTCAAGCCGCTAGCGTGCGCCTCCGAGTGTATGGCCGGGGCGGTAGACCTCCACGTTTCTTGTCGCGTGCATAATTGGAGGCACGGCGTTGGATCTCGGTCACCAAGGAACTTTTCTCCGAAACTCTGTCCTTGCCGAACATCGTGAATTCCAGCTTGCGAACGTCGTTGCAGGTTGTCGCTAATCCGGTCGCCATCTTGTATTGCTCGGGTGTGCTCAAAACCTCCGGTAGCTTCAACGCGGCCTTTGACTTCTGATAAAGATCGAGGCGCAAATCCCAGAGCCGCCGCATGTCGCGTAGCCGCCGTAATTCATCCGGCGCGGCAGTTGTGAGTTGTTCCGCCACTTCCTTGCCAGCGGCGGCAGCCATCAAGGCGAGATGAATTTCCTCGGCATCGAGGCCGTAATCTGCAACATGCTGCTCATGGGGCGGGTTTTTAGCATTATTCACCCGGTCATTTTGTTGCAGATTAGACTCTTTAATTCCATTAAAATCTGCATGTTGTAGAGAACGTTCTGAATTAACCTTGATGCTTGGCGGCGGAAACGCATTGCCATACTGCCGCTGCCAGCGTTCCAGCCATGCCGCGATTTCGGTGCAGCCTATCTTGTCTTCCTTGCCAAAGTGGCCCGGTACAGGACTTTCAAGGTTCAGCACGCCAACGACGCGCTTGCCATCCCGTAGAGGCTGAGCCAATTCTGAGCGCGTCGGCGGGTAACGCCCGGGCGGGTTGGCGGAGAGGTATTCCAGACACTTCCTAACGTCCGCAACAATGCGTTGCTGTCCCTTCTTCACGGCGGTGCCGCAAATCCCTTGACCCCAGGGGATAAAGTGGAGTCCGTCGCCGCCACGCGATGCGCGACACACAAGCGGCCCTTTGTGTTCTTGGATGAAAAAGAGTCCAGCCCAGTTGAGGGCGGGTAGTTCGCGATAGATGATTTCGCTGATCTTATCGACGTTCGCCTGCCATGGTGCCTTAGTACCCAGCGCCGTGCCAAGCGCCACTATGATTGCATGGTAGTGCGTGGATAATGGCTTCGTCCCTTGAAGCGGGATTTGCGGATAGAGCCTCGCGACGTTCGACCATTCCCAAGGTGCATTAGGCGGCATGGCGGTCGAAATTTCTGTCATTCACATCACTCCCGGCCTGGCGAAGTGTGGCAACCGCTTCCAATGCTTCCGGCCTGGCGAAGCACAGTGGCGCATCATATGGAGGTTGAGGCCGCGTTGCCGCAAGCGGATTATCAGCCTCGCTGCTTTTCGAAACTCAAGCAGACTGTGTGAAATCTGTGTCGCAACGGATTCCGGCTTGGCGCGAGGTATGTTAGAATCCGGATCATGACGCACATCTCCGGCCACGACCGATCCCAGACGCTGCTGCTGCCAGAATCACTCGACGACTACGTCGGCCCAGAGAACCCCGTGCGGTTTATCGAAGCCTTCGTTGATGGGCTGGATTTGACCACAGCCGGCTTTATCCGCGTCGCGCCGAAGCGGACCGGACGGCCTGGCTATGCCCCGACTGACCTTTTGAAACTCTACATCTACGGCTATCTGAACCGCGTTCGATCCAGCCGTCGCTTGGAAGCCGAGACCCATCGCAACATCGAGGTGATCTGGCTGCTGCGTCATCTAAAGCCGGACTACAAGACCATTGCCGATTTCCGCCGCGATAACTGCAAGGCATTCCGTCCGATTTTCCGCCAGTTCGTATTGCTGTGCCGCCAGCTGGACTTGTTCGGCAAAGAACTACTGGCGGTCGATGGCACCCGCATCAAAGCGGTCAATAACAAGGACCGCAACTTCACTCGCGCCTCGCTGACCAAGTTTATTGAACTCGCTGACGCCAAGCTCGACGACTACCTGCAGCGGCTCGACCAGAGCGATGCCGCCGAGAGCAAGACGGGAGGCTCTCGGGTCAAGAACCTGGCGGAGAAGATCGCCGCGATCCGCACCCGTCGCACGCGATGCCAGGACATGCTGGCGCAGTTGGACCGCACTGGCGAGGACCAGGTCTCACTGACCGATCCTGACAGCCGAGCGATGGCCGCGCATACCCATGTTGCGGTGGGCTACAACGTCCAGGTTGCCGTGGATCCCAAACACAAGCTGATCGTCGAGCAGCAGGTCACCAACCAAGTCGTCGATATGGGCCTGCTGACACAGACCGCAGAGGCGGCGAAGGAAGTC
>JAFAYM010000021.1 GCA_019240395.1 Acidisphaera sp.
ACGCCGTCTGGCACGGCCCGGACGGCCTGCGCCGCATCGCCCGGCGGGTCAATCTGCAGGCGCGGTTCCTCGCCGATGCGGCACGCCGGGCCGGCCTGACCATCCGCCACGACGCCTTCTTCGATGCCCTCGCCATCGAAACGCCCGACCCCGACGCGCTGCTCGCCCGCGCGGCGGAGGCCGGCTTCGATCTGCGCCGACTGGATGCCACCGGGGTCGGCATCGCGCTGGACGAGACGGTCACCCGCGACGAGTTGCACCGCCTCGCGACGGTGCTCGGCGCGGAGCTCGGAGCAGCGCCGCCGAGCATCCCCGCCGTCCTCGCGCGCGGCACGCCCTTCCTCGAACAGGCGGTGTTCAACCGGCATCACGCCGAGCACGAGATGCTGCGCTACCTCAAGCGCCTGGCCGATCGCGACATCGCACTCGATCGCAGCATGATCCCGCTGGGGTCCTGCACCATGAAGCTGAACGCCGCGGCCGAGATGATCCCGCTCAGTTTTCCGGGTTTTGCCGACATCCACCCTTTCGCGCCGCCGGACCAGACGCGCGGCTACACCATCCTGATCGAGCGCCTGGCGAAGTGGCTCGCCGCCGCAACCGGTTTTGCTGCCGTTTCCTTGCAGCCGAACGCCGGTTCCCAGGGCGAATTCGCCGGCCTGCTGGCGATCCGCGCCTGGCACGAAGCGCGCGGCGAGGGCCATCGCGACATCTGCCTGATCCCGGCGAGCGCGCACGGCACCAACCCGGCGAGCGCCGTCATGGCGGGCTATCGCGTCGTGGTGGTCGGCTGCGACCGCGACGGCAATGTCGATCTCGCCGACCTGCGCGCCCGCATCGAGCGGCACGGGGCGCAGCTCGCCGCCCTGATGATCACCTATCCCAGCACGCACGGCGTGTTCGAGGAGGATATCGGCGCGATCTGCACCGCGGTGCACGAGGCCGGCGGCCAGGTCTACATGGACGGCGCCAACCTCAACGCGCAGCTCGGCCTGACCAGCCCCGGCGCCATCGGCGCCGACGTCTGCCACCTCAACCTGCACAAGACGTTCTGCATTCCGCACGGCGGCGGCGGCCCGGGTGTCGGGCCGATCGGCGTCGCACCGCACCTCGTGCCGCACCTGCCGAACCATCCGCTGCGCGAGGATGCCGGGCCGGCGACCGGCTTCGGCCCGGTCTCCGCGGCGCCGTTCGGCAGCGCGCTCATCCTGCCGATCAGCTACGCCTACATCCGGATGATGGGCGCCGCCGGCCTGCGCCGCGCCACCGAGGTCGCCATCCTGAACGCCAACTACGTCGCCGCGCGCCTCGCCGGCCACTACCCCGTGCTCTACACCGGCTCCGCCGGCATGGTGGCGCATGAATGCATCGTCGACTGCCGCGGCTTTGCCCAGGAAGCCGGCGTGCAGGTGGAGGACATCGCCAAGCGCCTGCAGGATTTCGGCTACCACGCCCCGACCATGTCCTGGCCGGTCGCCGGCACGCTGATGATCGAGCCGACAGAAAGCGAAGGCCGCGCCGAGCTCGACCGCTTCTGCGACGCCATGATCGCCATCCGCGGCGAGATCGCGCTCATCGCCGAGGGGCGTATGGACCGCGCCGACAATCCGCTGAAACACGCCCCGCACACCGCCGCCGAGGTCACCTCCGACAGCTGGAGCCACAGCTACTCGCGCGAACGCGCCGCCTTTCCGCTGCCCTGGGTCGCGCAGGCAAAATACTGGCCGCCGGTGAAGCGCGTCGACAACGTCTACGGCGACCGCAACCTGGTCTGCACCTGTGCCCCGCTTGAAAGTTATGCGCGAGCGGCGGAGTAGAAAGAAAGGCGAGGGCTCTGCCCCAACTCTTGAGGGGGGACCCGCTGGGCCCGCGGGCCCCAGCCCCCACTACTTGAAGGAGGGCTCGAGTGAGTGATCAGCCCGAGACCTACCTGCGACGGCTCGACACCAAGGTGGACGAACTGAAGGCCGACATGGTCGAGGTCAAGGAACGCCTCGGTCTCATCGAAGCCCAATATTCGAGCCTCTCCCGCCGAGTCGATCGCATGGCGGGTGATGTCGCGCAGATCAAGGTGCGACTCGACCTGGCCGAGGCGGAGTAGGCAGGTCAGCCCTTCTGCCGCACCGCCGCCGCCCCATATGCGCCGCCATGCTCTCGCGCCGCACCCTCCTCGCCGCACCCACGATCCTGACCGGCCTGGCGCCAGCCGCCCGAGCCGAGGAGACCGCTTTGCAGGATTGGCACGATCCCAGCCGCAATCGCACCGTCCCCGTGCGCCTGCGCCTGCCGCGTTCCACCGCGCCGGCCCCGGCGGTGCTGATCTCGCACGGGCTCGGCGGCTCGCGCGACGGCCTCGCCTATCTCGGCGAGGCCCTGGCCGCGGCCGGTTTCATCGCCATCCACCTCCAGCACCCCGGCAGCGACAGCCGCCTCTGGCAGAGCGGCGGCGACGTGCGCTTGGCCTTCGCCGCCTCGCTGCTCGACGTGCGCAACGCGCTCGACCGGCTGAAGGACGTGGTCTTCGCTCTCGACGAGCTGCCGCGCCGCCTGCACGGCCGTGTCGATCCCGCGTCGGTGGCGATCGCCGGCCATTCCTTCGGCGCCTGGACGGCGACGCATGTGCTCGGCGAGAGGCTGCCCGCCGGCGACTGGGGTCTCGCCTTTCCCGACAAGCGCGTGAAGGCCGGCATCGCGCTGTCGCCGATCCCGCCGCTCGGCATCTCGCCGCGCCTGGCCTACACCAGCATCACCGCGCCGATCCTCTACATCACCGGCACCAACGATTACGGCCTGGAGGGCACCACCCCCGCCGACCGCACCATCGCCTTCGATAACGCCACGTCGCCTGCCGTGATGGTGATGCTGCAAGGCGCCTCGCACGCCTCCTTCGCCGGCGAGCCGGCCGCCGGCCCGCGCTGGAACGACCCGACCTACCAGGACCGGACGGCGCGCCTCTCCGTGCTCTTCCTGCGCACCGTGCTGGAGGAGGATCCCGCCGCCCGCGACCTGCTGCTGCGCGGCTCGCCGCTGGCCCCGGGCGATACGATCCGCGCCAAGCATTTCTGAGCAGCAGGACTCATTTCGTCACCGCCCCATCCGGCGAAACCGTGAAGCTCTGCGTCTCCGCCCAGCCCGCCGGCGGCGACAGCCAGTGCACCGTGACCATCCGCCGCTCGGGAAACCACTGCACGCCGTCCGTCACGAGTTCCACGTTCTCCCGGCAACTCTCCAGCTTCACGCGCAGCGTCTCACGCAGCCGCCGTGCCGCCGCCGTGAGCACGCGCAGGAACCGCTCCTGCCCGGCCTGGCAGAAGCCGGCGCCGCCCGGACGGGACTGATAGGTGTCGGTCAGGATGAAGGTGCGCGCCTCGATCTCGCCGACCACGCGGAAGGCCAGCAGCGGCGCCCCCGCCATCACGTCCGGATCGCGTTGCAGCTGCCCCGAAAGCGGGGGCGTGCGCCCGCCGGAGATGGTGATGTGGGTCGCCGCCTCGCGGGGCGTGTCCGCGAAATGCACGACCTGCCCCGAGGCGAGCACGCCGCTTTCCTGCGCCCCGGCCGGCGACGTCAGCGCGATGAGGCCGGCGACAGCGAGCGCGCTAGAGCAATATCGGCCTAACTGGAATCGCCTTGCGATTCCAGGCCGATGAAATCGCTCGCGAAATATGGGGTAGAGCAGGTTCGCCTCGCGCGAACATGCTCTACCCGAGCACGCGATCCGCGTAGCAGACACCGAAATACCTCCAATGAGTCCCCGCCGACGGGCTGCCGTGATAGCTCGCCCCGTCGCGCGCGTGCAGCTGCGCTTCCGTCTTCCCCTGATTGGCCGGGTCCGTCATCTCCCAGCCGATATTGCCGGTGGCGGTGTCGCACAGGACGTTCGGGTTGCGCACCCAGGCCTGCGCCTTGTCATCCCACGCATGATAGCTTCCGCCGTTCCAGCGCGACACCGCTTCGTACTGCAGCTGGCTGTCGGTGAAGCTTCGCCCGCTCTGCGTGAGGTAGGCGCGCGCCGCCGCCACCTTCTGCGCGAACAGGCTCAAGCCGCCTTCCACATTCGACTTCCAGTTCCAGACCTGCTCGTAGCTCGGCACCGGATTGGTGAGCTGCGCCATGCCGAAGCCGTTGTCGAAAGACTTGATCGGCTCGCCGTTGTTGCCGAAATGCCGCTTCTGCGTCTCGTGCTGCAGGATGGCGTCGAAGCCGTTGCTGTTCGGGCGCGTGTTGAGGTGATTCGTCACCTCCTGGGCCGACGGGTTGGCGCCGCTGATGCGCACGGTGAGCGGCGCGGACACTCCGGCGCTCGCTTTCGCGGTGACGGTGAGCGCGCCGCCGAGGTTGGTCACCACCGGCCCGGCGTCCCACTGGTTGCCCGTCGTCGTCGCGTTGCCGGACCGGCTGAAATTCCCCCAGCTGATCCGCCACTGCCACGCATGTGCGCCGGAGCCGTCGGTTCTGAATGGGATGGCCGGCCAGGACGGCGCGGTGGCGATCTGGAACACCGCGTTGGCCGCCGGCGCGACGATCTTCAGAGGCATGCGTCGTTATTCCACCGTCACCAGCCGCGCCACGAAGGGCAGGCGGGCCTGCGCGAGAATTTCGCGCAGCGCCGGCTTGTCGAGCGTCTGGTCCACCGCCTGCGCCAGGGTCTGCTCGCCCAGCCGGCTCGCATCCTGGGCGATCACCTGGCCGGCGTCATTCTGCACCGTCACCTCGTCGCGGTAGGCCGCCTGGCCGGAGGCGTTGTCGGTGACGCTGACCCGCAACTGCGTGACGGCGTGCGGCGCGGGGTCGAAGCGTTCCACCGTCACCGCCAGCGTGAAGCGCGCGTCGTTGCCGGCCAGCAAGCCGCGGGCAGCGAGCGCGTCGCGGAACAGCGCCGCCGTCTGCTGCGCCGGCGCGCCGAGCACCGGCGCCAGGCGCACCGCCGGCACCGCCATCGAGGCGCTGGACCGGAACGGATCGAGCGCGCAGCCGCCCAGCAGCAGGATCAGTGCAGCGGCAGTGAGCCCGTTACGCTGCACGCAGGGCGGCCGGCAGGCCGGCGATCGCCTGATCGATCAGGCCGGCATCCGCCTCCGGCGTCAGTCCGGCGGCGATCACCTGCTGCGCCGCCGCGGTTGCCACCTCGGCCGCGGCGATGCGCACATCGTGCACCGCCGCCTGCTCGGCCGCGGCGATGCGGTCGAGCGCCATGCGCTCGCGCCGCTGCGCCGACGCCTCGGCATCCGCCGCCATCGCGGCAGCCACCCGTGTCGCTTCCGCCTGCGCCGATTCCAGCACGCGCTTGGCGTCCGCGATCGCCGCCTCGCGCCGGCTGCGCGCATCCGCCAGCAGCGCCTCCGCCTCGCGCCGCAGCTGCGTCGCCTCGGCGAGCTCGCGCCGGATCGCCTCGCCCCTGGCATCGAGTGCCGCGACGGCGATACCCCAGATTCGTCGGCCGAACAGCACGAAGAACACCACGAAAGCGACGGTGACCCAGAACACCGGCCGCATCCAGAAAACCCCGCTGAACGCTTCCGCGACCACGCCGCCCCCTCTACGCTCGCCGCGCCTGCAGCACCGCGCCGACCGCCCTATCGAGCGCCGGCCGATCCGCCGGCCGACCGGTCAGCCGGCTGACCACGGCATACGCGGTCTCCGTCGCCACTTCGCGCAGCGCGCCCATCGCGGCCTGCCGGGCCTCGCCGATGCGCCGCTCGGCCTCCGCCAGCTGCCCCTCCAGCCGCGCGTTCAGCTGTTCCGCCTGCGCCGCCGACGCCTCCTTGGCGCGGCCGATGGCGCCGGCGATCTCGGCCTGCGCCTCGGCATGCGCGCGATGCACCGCGCGGTTCACCTCGTCGGACGCCGCGTCCGCCTCCGCCTTGGCGTGGCGCGCCGCATCGAGGTCGCCGGCGATCGACTGCGCCCGGCCTTCCACCACCTCCGTCACCTGCGGCAGCGCCCAGCGCGAGACCAGGAGGTAGAGCGCGAAGAAGATGATCGCCAGCCACACCACCTGGCTGGTGGTGAGCGGGTTGGCGAAGTTCAGCTGCGGCATGCCCGAGGACGCTTCCTCCGCCGCCCTGGCCACCCCGGGCAGCAGCATCGCCGCCACCGCGAGACTGCGCAGCATGCTCAGCGCGGCAAAGCGCAAGAAACCGCTCAGCTGAACAGGATCAGGAACGAGATGAGCAGCGCGTACAGCGCCACCGCCTCGGTGAGCGCGAAGCCCAGAATGCCCAGGCCGAACACCTGGCCGCGGGCCGACGGGTTGCGCGCCACGCTGCTCACCAGCGCTGCGAAGATGTGCCCGATGCC
>JAFAYM010000033.1 GCA_019240395.1 Acidisphaera sp.
GCGCTGCCGAAATACACCGGCGTCAGATGGCCGGCGACGAAGGACTCGCGATCGAAACCGGGCAGCGCCGCGCCGACCAGGTCCACTTCGTCGGCGAGCGCCGCCAGCCGCGCATCGGATTGCGCGAGCGCCGTGGTGAGCTGGAGAGCGCGACGCCGCAGATCGTAGGTGCCGACGAACTCGGCGGCCCGGCCCACCGGCCAGGTCACCGGCGCGGTGTCGAGCGCCAGGGTGGAGGCCACCTCGTCCAGCAGCTCGATGGGATCACGGCTCTCGCGATCCATCTTGTTGATGAAGGTGATGATCGGGATGTCGCGCAGCCGGCATATCTCGAACAGTTTCCGGGTCCGCGCCTCGATGCCTTTGGCGGCGTCGATCACCATGACGGCGGCATCGACGGCCGTGAGGGTGCGGTAGGTGTCCTCGGAGAAATCCTCGTGGCCCGGCGTGTCGAGCAGGTTGAACACGCACCCCGCGTGCTCGAAGGTCATCACCGAGGTGACGACGGAGATACCGCGCTCGCGCTCGATACCCATCCAGTCCGAGCGCGTCCGCCGCCGCTCGCCCTTGGCGCGCACGTTTCCGGCGAGCTGGATGGCGCCGCCCTGGCGCAGCAGGTGCTCGGTGAGCGTGGTCTTGCCGGCGTCGGGATGCGAGATGATGGCGAAGGTGCGCCGGCGCGCGATCTCCTGCGCGATCTGCGCCGCGGCGGCGAGGTCGTTCATGGCGCGCCGTTGTTCAGAGCCAGTGGAAGCCGTGCGCCATCACGCCGAGCAGGGCGGCAAAAGCTGCCAGCATCCAGCGAAAATCGCGGGCTTGCGCGGAACGGATGTCGCGCAGCTCTGCCCGGATGTCGGCCAGCGCCGCTTCGGTACTCCGGGCCATCGTTTCCAGCACGGCAACGCGCGCTTCCATGTCGGAAGAATGGGGTGGGCCGCCCTGCCGTTCAATCGGCGTGTCCACCGGGCGGCTCCACAATCAGCGCGAGTAGAATTCCACCACCAGGTTCGGCTCCATCTGCACGGGGAACGGCACGTCGCTCAGCTTCGGCGCCCGGGCGAACCGCCCCTTCATCGCGCGATGGTCCACTTCGAGGTATTCCGGCACATCCCGCTCGCCGCTCTGCGCCGCGTCCAGCACCACCGCGAGCTGCTTGGACTTCTCCCGCACTTCGATGACGTCGTTGTCGCGCACCAGGAACGACGGGATGTTCACCTTGCGCCCGTTCACGGTCAGGTGCCCGTGGCTGACGAACTGCCGGGCGGCGAACGGCGTGATGGCGAACTTCATGCGATAGACGACGGCATCCAGCCGGCGCTCCAGCAGCTCGATCAGCTTCTCGCTGGTGTCGCCTTTCCGGCGCACCGCCTCCTCATAGTATTTGCGGAACTGCTTCTCGCTGATGTTGCCGTAATAGCCCTTGAGCTTCTGCTTGGCCATCAGCTGCACGCCGAAATCGCTCGGCTTCTTGCGGCGCTGGCCGTGCTGGCCGGGGCCGTAGTCGCGCTTGTTGATCGGCGATTTCGGCCGGCCCCAGAGATTGACGCCGAGGCGCCGGTTGATCTTGTACTTGCTTTCCGCGCGCTTGGTCATTCGCGTGACCCTTCTTCTGCCGCCCCGCACCGTCCGGAAGGGCAGCTTGTTGCACCGGTAGGCCGACGCGCAGCGCGTCGACGGGCGCGGACCACAGGTGTTCAGCGGGCCGATTCACCTGGCGCTTGGCACGCAAGCGTCAGGATCGGACCGCCAGGTCCGTCCACGTTCCCGGCAATGGCGCGCCTCATAGGCCGGCGGCTTGCCAAAGGCAAGCCGGCCACATCAGGGGTAGCCCGCGATTACGCCTGCGCCACCGCCGCGGACCAGGGCGAGACCACGTCGCTGATGCCGGTGCGCCCGCCCTGCGCGTCCTGCGCGATCAGGTTGGGGCAGGCGAAGTTGATCGGCAGCACGCCGTGCTCGACGATCTCGGTCGGGCCGTCCTTCGCCAGCGCCTCCAGCACCTCGGCCGGCAGCCGCCGGTCGGCGTTCACGTGGCCGGGGTCGGAGACGTCGATGCGGGGATGGTGCGCGGCTGCCTCCGGCGACATGCCGAAATCGGCGACGAAGGACAGCATCTGCAGCACCGAGGCCAGGATGCGCCGGCCGCCCGACGCCCCGGCGGCCAGGCAGGGCCGATCGCCGTCCCGTAGGATCACCGGGCACATGTTGGTCAGCGGCCGCTTGCCGGGCGCCAGGCTGTTCGGCTGGTCCGGACGCGGGTCGAACCACATCACCCCGTTGTTCATCAGCACGCCGCTCGACGGCAGCAGGACCCGGCTGCCCATCGAGGAGAGCAAGGTCGTGGTCACCGCCACCATCGTCCCCGCGGCGTCGCAGACCGTCAGGTGGGTGGTGCAGCCTTCGGCGGCCTTCGGCTCCGCCTCGCCGAGCCCGGCCAGCCGCTCGACATAGGCCGCCTTCATGGCGCGGGCGAAGGCGACGAACCACGAGGCGTCGGGCGCCGCGCCGACCGGCACCTCGGCCATGCCCTCGAGCACGCGCGCCAGGGTGGGTGCGGCGGTCAGCCGGCCCGCGAGCTGGACGGTGCGGCCGCCGCGCCATGCCGCCTCCTGCGCCGGCATCACCCGGGCTTGGCAGGCGCGCAAATCCTCGCTCCCCAGCACGCCGCCCATCTCCCGGATGTCGGCGGCGATCGAGGTGGCGATCTCGCCTTGATAGAAATCCGCAAAACCGGCGCGCTGCAGCTGCGCCAGCGTGTCCGCCAGCCGGCCCAGTTTCAGAAAGCCCGGAGTTCCCTGGTAGGGAGCGACCGGCGGCAGGCCGTCCTGCAGATAGATCCGCGCGCTCTCGGGATAGCGCCGCAAAACGGCCGCGGAGTTGGCGATCTTCAAGGTGGCGTACCAATCCGCCGGCAGCCCGCGCTCGGCCAGGGCGCGCGCCGGCGCGATGACTTCCGCCAGCGGCAGGCTGCCCCAGCGCTGTAGAAGAGCCGACAGGCCCGCCGGCGCCGAGGGCACGACGAAAGAGAGCGGCCCGTGGATATTGGCGTCGTCCTCCACCTCCGGCCAGGCGAACAGATCCTGCTTCATGCGGCCGGTGAGACGGAACCGCGACGGGTCGAGCCCGCGCGGGGCGACCGGGCCGAAATCCACCATCTCCGCCCGCGGCGCGCCCGCCTGGTGGATGAGCGCGAAGCCGATGCCGCCCAGCCCGGAGTTCCAAGGCTCGACCGCGGCCAGCGCCAGCGCCGTCGCCACCGCCGCATCCGCGGCATTGCCGCCCGCGTCGAGCACGGCGACGCCCGCCTCGGCAGCGCTGCGCGCCTGGGCGACGACGATGCCTCGCCGGCCGCTCGCCGGAGGCTTGGTCAGCTGCCAGTTCTGGGTGACGTGCGGGGAAAGCTGCATGGCGTAACGTGCCTCCGAATCAAGCGCGTGCAAAACGCGTCAGCGTGTAGTTCGGGTCGACCGGCTCGCCGCGCAGCACGAGATCGGCGGTGATCCGGCCGGTGATCGGCGCCAGGGTGTAACCGTTGGCGGTCACCGCGTTGAAGAAGCCAGGCACACCGGGCGCCTCGCCCAGGATCGGCGCGCG
>JAFAYM010000116.1 GCA_019240395.1 Acidisphaera sp.
CGGAGAGCCTGCGCACGATGCCGGCGCAGCTTTTCCATTACAAAAGCATGCCGGTCCTGGCGGAGCCGGTGTTGGCCTATCTCGATGGGATTGCTCGTCCGATGAACCTTGCTTGATACTTTTTTCTGAACTGTCGCGCGGCGAACAGAGTCTCGTTAGACATTCGCCAGCATATCGTGGACGAATGGTGTTGGGTCCGTGGCTCGAGCGGTCCAGTCCGCCCTGCTTGGGTGCGGGAGAGTCAAAACGTACTGTTCGGCGCTATTTTTGTACGCGGAACTGGTCCACCGGCGGTTATTGTCCTCGACGAAGGTCCCAACCGACTCGTGGGCTCCTAAACGGTTCCGGACCCACTCACCTGCTGTTGATCCTAGACACAGCACTACGCGAATACTTAACTGCTTGATCACGGCGTCATGAAAGTGCCAGCAAACAGGGAGAAGATCTTTCTTTTCGGGACTGAGATTCTCCTCGTCCTTTGAACGGACGAAGACCACGTTACTCGCTGGGATAGATCGGGCATCCCGCCCCAGACCGGACAGTACGTGCCATACGCGACGCTGCATCGGCATCCCGCCAGGACCGAACCTCTTCTCCCACTCCGCGTCCTTGTAAGCAGACCAGGCATCCTCCGGGTACGCTAGAAATTCTGTGATACTTGCAGCGATGGTCCCGCAGTCAGGATGATGAGGATCGCCGCCCGGGTTCAGGCCCAAAACGTAGAGAGACGGTAGGCTCAAATCACCTGGCGGCGTCGAGAACGCACTCCGACCAGAATAGAAGACGGTCCCAGAGCGGTCCCCGATCGTGTTATCTATTTTGTCGATGAAATCCTCGAACATTGCGCCCTCTGTTCTACCAGCAAGTAAGAATTAACTCGGTTGCCGGGCTTTCCAATCAACCGATTTTGAGGGCCAGTGACACAGCATTGCGCCTCAACGTCGGACGTTCCCTCGTTAATCCTGGGACGCCGTCCCCTACCGCAGCGCTCCGAACGCCCAGGCCAGCACGCCCTTCTGTGCGTGCAGGCGGTTCTCGGCCTCGTCGAACACGACGCTTTGCGGACCGTCGATCACCTCGGCCGTCACTTCCTCGTCGCGATGCGCCGGCAGGCAGTGCATGAACAGCGCGTCGGCGGCGGCGAGCGACATCAGGCGCTGCGTCACGCGATAGGGCGCCAGAAGGTTGTGGCGGCTCTCGCCGGGGTCGTCGGACATGCTCACCCAGGTGTCGGTGACCACGCAGCGGGCGCCGGCGACTGCCTGTTCGACATCCTCGGTCAGCTCGATGGTCGCCCCCTGCGCGCGCGCCCAGTCCACCAGCTCGAAGGGCGGACGCAGCTCTGCCGGCGTCGCCAGCCGGAGCGTGAAACCGAAGCGCGCCGCCGCCTCGATCCAGCTGCGCGCGACGTTGTTGCCGTCGCCGCACCAGGCCACGACCTGGCCGGCGATCGGCCCGCGATGCTCCTCGAAGGTCAGCACGTCGGCCATCAGCTGGCAGGGATGCGAGGCCTCGGTCAGGCCGTTGATCACCGGCACCGTCGCATGCGCCGCCAGCTCACGCAGCTTCTCCACCCCATCGGTGCGCAGCATGATCGCATCGACGTAGCGCGACAGCACGCGTGCGGTGTCGGCGACACTCTCGCCGCGGCCGAGCTGCATCTCGCGCGCCGGCAGCACCACCACCTCGCCGCCGAGCTGTCGCATAGCCAGCTCGAAGCTGACGCGGGTGCGCGTGCTCGGTTTCTCGAAGATCATCGCCAGGGTCTTGCCGGCGAACGGGCGGGAGGAGATGCCGCCCGCCTGCTTGAAGCCTCTGGCGACGTCGAGCATCTGGCGCAGGGTGGCGCCGTCGAACTCGCGCAGATCGAGGAAGTGGCGCGGCGGCAGTGGTGCGTCGCTTTCCCGCCGGGCGGCGGCGCCGCTCATTTTGCCGCCACCCGGCTCGCCGAGGGACGGCAGCGCTGCGCGGCACGGCGGATCATCGCCACCCCCTCCGCGCAGTCCTGGTCGGTGATCACCAGCGGCGGCACCAGCCGCACGACGTTCTCCCCGGCATTCACCGCCAGCAGCCCTTCCGCCGTCATCGCCTGCTGCACCTCGGATTGCGGCAGCACGCATTTGAGGCCGAGGATCAGGCCGATGCCGCGCACCTCCTCGAACACGTCGGGGTTGTCGGCGACCACCGACTGCAGGTCGGCTCGCAGGCGCTCGCCCTTGCGCACGACATCCTCCAGGAAGCCGGGGGCGAGAATCACGTCGAGCACGGCGTTGGCGGCGGCGCAGGCGAGCGGATTGCCGCCGAACGTGGTGCCATGCGTGCCGGGAACGAGGTATTTGGCGAGTTCCTCGCGCGCCAGGATGGCGCCCATTGGGAAGCCACCGGCGATGCCCTTGGCCACCGACATGACATCGGGGGCGATGCCGGCCCATTCATGGGCGAACAGCTTGCCGGTGCGACCCATGCCGCACTGCACCTCGTCCATGCCGAGCAGCAGGCCGAATTCGTCGCAGGCCGCGCGCAGGTCGCGCAGGAATTGCCGGTCGGCGGTGCGGATGCCACCCTCGCCCTGCACCGGCTCGACGAGGATGCCGGCGGTCTGCGGGCCGATGGCATCGCGCAGCGCGTTCATGTTGTTGAACGGCACATGGTCGAAGCCGTCGACCTCCGGCCCGAATCCCTTCAGGTATTTGGCGTTGCCGGTGGCCGCCAGCATGGCCAGCGTGCGGCCGTGGAAGGCGCCGTCGAAGCAGATGACGCGGAAGCGCTCGCTGCGGTCGGTCTCGGCCATGGTCTTGCGCATCAGCTTGACCATGCCCTCGTTCGCCTCG
>JAFAYM010000081.1 GCA_019240395.1 Acidisphaera sp.
GATCGGCTTCGGGTAGCCGGCATCCACCGTGCCGGCGTTCTCGTCGGCGCGGCTGACGCGGATATACTGGTTGCCGGAAAAGAAGTAGCACACCGTGTCGCTCCAGAGCGCGGCATCGATGCCGTTCTTGCCGAACTCGCCCCAGCCCCAGTTGGAGATCGGCTTCGGGTAGCCGGAATCCACCGTGCCGGGATTCTCGTCGGCGCGGCTGACGCGGATATACTGGTTGCCGGAAAAGAAGTAGCAGACCGTGTCGCTCCAGAGCGCGGCATCGATCCCGTTCTTGCCGAACTCGCCCCAGCCCCAGTTGGAGATCGGTGCGGGATAGCCGGCATCCACCGTGCCGGGGCCGGTCGTTCCCCGGTGGACGCGGATATACTGGTTGCCGGAGAAGAAGTAGTCGACGGCGCCGCTGTAGAGCGCGGCGTCGATGCCGTTCTTGCCGAAATTGCCCCACCCCCAGTTGGAGATCGGCGCGGGGTAGCCGGCATCCACGGTTCCCGGCCCCTCATAGCCGCGCGTCACCCGGATGTACTGGTTGCCGGAGAAGAAGTAGCAGGGCATGGGCCGCCTCCTGTCATCTCGGCATTTTGTATCACCTTCGATTTAATTTCGCAATCGCATTATGGTGGCGGCAGCGACTCCATCTCCCGACGATCGGGGCATCGTCGCCATCACGTCGAGGATGAAACCATCAGCCCGTAGCAGATCGACTTCGACCCGCACGAATCATTCCCGGCCATGCCGCCGGGCGCCCGGAATCGCCGCTGGCCCATCGCATAGCGGCCGCCGAACACCAGATGAAACACTGTTCCGGATGCCCGGGTGCATCCCTGATCAGGCGAAGAGCATGGTGCGGTCGAGAAGACTCGAACTTCCACGGGGTTGCCCCCACAAGCACCTCAAGCTTGCGCGTCTACCATTCCGCCACGACCGCAACGCGGCAGGCGGCGGGGTATAGCGGATGGCGGTGGAGGCGGCAATCGCCCCGGAGTGGCGGGTCAGCGACGGGCTGACCGAGTATCCGGCGGCGCTGGCGGCGATGCAGGCGCGGGTGGCGGGGATTCGCGCCGGGACGGCGGGCGAGCAGGTCTGGCTGCTCGAGCATCCGCCGCTCTACACCGCAGGCACCTCGGCGAGGCCCGAGGATCTGCGCGACCCCCACCGCTTCCCGAGTTTCGCTGCCGGCCGCGGCGGGCAGTGGACCTATCACGGACCGGGGCAGCGCACGGCCTATGTGATGCTGGACCTGGCGCGCCCGCACGGCGCGGTTCGGGCGCGCGATGTGCGAGCCTATGTGGCGGCGCTGGAGGAATGGGTGATCCGGGCGTTGGCGCACCTCGGCGTTCGCGGCGAGCGCCGCGAGGGCCGGATCGGCATCTGGGTCGCCGATCGGCATGGCGAGGCGAAGATCGCGGCGATCGGCGTGCGCGTGACGCGCTGGGTGAGCTGGCACGGCATTTCCCTGAACGTCGATCCCGACCTCTCCCACTACGACGGGATCGTGCCCTGCGGCATCACGGAGCACGGCGTCACCAGTATGCGAGGATTGGGCGTCGCCGTGACGTTGGCTGATGCCGATGTGGCACTGCGGCAAGCTTGGCCGGATATCTTTTGGTAAATGGGGTCTGGGGTCCTCTGACCCCAGCGGGTCGAGGGCAGAGCCCTCGCCTTGCTTTCTACGCCGATGGCAACCGGGAAAACCCCATCTCCTCGGGTTGCTCGGCAAGCTCCTCCTCGATCGAGGTCACCTGTGCGCCGCGCGGACCGCGGCGGCAGGCGCGGAGCAGCTCCTCGACGGCGTCGGTGTCGCCGGCGACCAGCGCCTCGACGGCGCCGTCCGAGCGGTTGCGCACCCAGCCGGACACGCCGAGCTTGCGTGCTGCCGCGACCAGCCACTCGCGAAAGCCGACGCCCTGCACCCGCCCGCTGATGACCAGACGTTTGGCGCTCATGGATCCCCGCACAATTCCATGAACCGCGCGGCGAGGGCAATTTCCGCGGCGATGTGGCGGCGGCGGGCCGCCGCCTCTTCGTCTTCGCCCCAGAGCTCGGCCTGGAACAGCTCGTCCAGCGCGGCGAGCGCGTGCGCCTCGGCGGCGTCGAGCCGTCCCCGGGCGAGGGCCAGGCCGAGCACCAGGCTGCCGAGGGCAGGCACGGCGATGCCGAGGCCGGCGAGGATTTCGGGGGTCGCAGAGGCAACGGCGCCGCGCAGGGCGCGCAGCGTGTCGGGGGGCTGGGCGACGTGGATGATGCCGGTGGTGGTCCGCAGCGGCGCGTCGAGCTCGCGGGCGGCCCAGTCGAGCCAGGGCTGCCACGCGCGGGCCTGGCGGCGGACCAGCGCCTCCGGGGCCTCGGCGCGGTAGCAGAGCAGGTCGGCCTCGGCGTATTTGGCAAGGGCCGCCGCGGTCGGGGCCGGATCAGGGGCGATGCGCTGCTGGGCGGTGCCGGCGAGCCGGGTCAGGGGCACGTCGGCGAAGGACATCTTTCCGCCCTTGGTCCCGCCGGCTTCCCGCCATTCCGCGGCGATCGCCTCGGCCAGCGTCTCGCGTGCGACCAGCAGGGGCGTGCCGTCCGGCAGGCGCATCGGCTTGCCATCGAGCAGGATGCGCCAGCCCTCGGGTTCGCGGGCAGCCTCGGCGCGATCCCAGAACCGGAGCATGGCCTAATGGAACAGGCCGCGCAGCAGGTCGGCGCCCTTAGCCGGCTTCTCGGGCGCGGGCGTCGGGCCGGGCCGGCCGTCGCGCGCCAAGGCGAGCGCCGGAGCACAGTCTCCGGTCTCGGCGGCGCCGAGCAGGGCGTCGCCGGGACCATGCCCGGGCGGCGGCGCAGTCGCCGTACCCTCGGCTGCACTCGGGTCCAGTTCGAGCAGGGGAGCGGCGAGCGTGCCGCCGACGCGCAAGGGAACCACCAGCCCGCTGCCCCCGACCTTCACGAAGGGACGCAGCCGCAGGGCCAGCGCCTCGTCGTCCAGGTTGACCAGGCCCGAAGCGGCCGCGCGGAAGCGGGTGCTGTCGAGCAGCAAGGCGCGCGCCGCGACGACGCCATGGCTCGCGTCCAGCCGCGCCGCCAGGCAACGGACATCGCTGCGGCCGTCCTTGCCCAGCAGCCCCGGCGGCAGCTGGCCGCTGCGCACCAAGGCGCCGAACAGCGCATCGAGCAGCCGGTTGTCCACCGACCCGTTCACCATGGAGAGGCCGAGATGCCCGTCGAGCCGCGCGGCGATGCGGTGCAGCGTCTCGCCGGCGCCGTGCAGATCGGCGTCCACCGCCAGGCTCCCGGTGGCCTCGCCCGGCAGGCCGAGCTCGGCGAGCAGAGGTTGCAAAGCCACGCCCGGCGCCTGCAGCACGAGGGAAACCGGCGGCGGCTGCCGGGACAGATCGACATCGAGCCGGCCATCGACCCGGCTCCCGGCGATCTGCCCGGAGATCGGCTCGACGTGCAGATGCCCGCCGGCAAGCACGAGATGCAGGGAGACGTCGCGATAGGTGAGGCGTCCTTGGGTCAGCGTCGCCGCGCCGAGCTGCAGATCGGCGTCGCCGCGCCGCAGCGCGTCGAACGGCAACGGGCGATCCGGGATCACGCGCTCCGGCGACGGCCGCGGCCCGGGGGCGGCGACTTCCACCGGAACCGCCGGCGGCGCGGCCTGCCGTGCGGCGAGCAGCTTCAGCAGCCCGTCGGCGTCGATCCTGGTCGCCGCCAGGGCCGCGCGCAGGCTCGGCGTCTCGCCGAACCCGAGCGTCACATCGCCGGCGAGATCGCCTTGCGGCAGGCTCAGCCTGGCGCCGGCGAGCGTCAGGCCGGTGCGCAGGCTGCCCCCCGAGTCGGTCAATCCGCCTTGGAAGCTGATGTCCGTCAAAGGAGGCAGCGCGCGGTGCAGCAGCGGCCCGAGTCCGGCGAGGTCGGGCACAGTGGCGGCGACGGCCAGATCGATCCCGGAGAGAGCGGCGGGATGCGCGATGCTTCCTTGCATCATCATCGTCCCCCCGGCAGCACCCGCCGACACCTTCAGCGCAAGCGGCGAAGCGGCCCCCGGCAGCAATGCGGTCGCCGGGGACAGGGTGGCCGTCAGACTGAGCGGCGCGCCGGCATAGCTGCCCTCGAGCGCCGTCTGCAGCGGCTGATCCATGGCGGGGGCCGACACATCCAGCCGCGTCAGCTTCAGGCCCGGCGCGTAATCCGCGAGATCGGCGGCGCCGACCTGCAGACTCACCGCCGACGGCGCCGACAGTTTTGCCGAGACCAGCAGGTCACGCAACGGCGGCAGGTTCGCCGAGAGCCTGAACGGGGTCGCGCGAAAGGCGCCCTGCGCCGTCAGACTGACCGGCGCCTCGGCGGCAGCCGAACCGGCATCCAGACGCGCCACGCGCACCGCGAGTGCGCGACCGGTG
>JAFAYM010000211.1 GCA_019240395.1 Acidisphaera sp.
CTGCAGCTCGTGGCCGGCCGGGAGGGCGACGGCGAGCCCCGTCGGGATCAGCGCCCGGCCGCCCGGCGGCAGCACGACCGGCTCGGCGACCGCGGCGAGCAGGTCCAGCCCGGCCGCGCCGGCGCTCGCATATGTCGGCAACGGCAGATCCGCCCCGTGCGGCAGCCGGCGCACGGCGATCGCGACGCTCATTGCGCCAGCGCCGCGGCGATGCGCTCGGCCAGCCGGCGCACGGTGACGGCAGTGCTCATTCCTCCAACGCCGCGGCGATGCGCTCGGCCAGCCGGCGCGCCACCTCCGGCTTGGGCAGCCGCGGCCAGTCCTCGACACCCTCCGCGGTGATCAGATGGATTGCGTTCTCCTCGCCGCCCATGATGCCAGTCGCCGGCGAGACGTCGTTGGCGACGATCCAGTCGCAGCCCTTGCGGACCCGCTTCTCCTCGGCATGGCGGCGCAGCTCGTCGGTCTCCGCGGCAAAGCCGACGACGAGGCGCGGGCGCGACGGCCCTGGCCGCGACAAGGTCGCCAGGATGTCCGGATTGGGCACCAGGGCAAGCCCGGGTGGCGCCGCCCCCGGCACCTTCTTGAGCTTCCCCGTCGCCGCCTCGGCGACCCGCCAATCGGCGACGGCTGCGGCACAGACGGCGATGTCGGCGGGCAACGCCTCCTGGCAGGCCGAGAGCATCTGCTCGGCGGTCTCGACGTGGCGCACCGCCACCCCGGGCGGATCGGCAATGCCGACCGGGCCGCTCACCAGGGTCACCTGCGCACCCAGTGCGGCCAGCGCGGCGGCGATGGAGTGACCCTGCCGGCCGCTGCTGCGGTTGGCGAGGTAGCGCACCGGGTCGATCGGCTCGTGAGTCGGCCCGCTGGTCACCAGCGCATGCCGCCCGGCCAGCGGCGTCGCCGGCGCCAGCAGGTCCGCGATCGCCGCGACGATGTCCGGCGGCTCGGCAAGCCGGCCGGGGCCGTATTCGTTGCACGCCATCGCGCCCTCGTCCGGCCCGACGATCGCCACCCCGCGCCGGCGCAGCACCGCCATGTTCGCCTGGGTCGCCGGATGCAGCCACATCCGCACGTTCATCGCCGGCGCTGCCAGCACGCGCTTGTCCGTCGCAAGCAGCAGAGTGGAGGCGAGATCGTCGGCGATCCCCGCCGCCATCTTGGCGAGGATATCCGCGCTCGCCGGCGCCACCACGACCAGGTCGGCCGAGCGGGAAAGCTCGATATGCCCCATCTCGCTTTCGTCGGTGAGCGACCACAGCGTCGTGTGCACCCGCTCCTCGGTCAGCGCCTGCAGCGACAGCGCCGTCACGAACTGCGCGCCGCCGTCGGTGAGCACGCAGCGCACGCCGCATTCCGCGCGGCGCAGCAGCCGGATCAGCTCCAGCGCCTTGTAGGCCGCAATCCCGCCGCTGACGATCAGCAGCACCCGTTTCCCGGCGAGCATCAGAGCCGCCACCCCTGGTGGATGGCGGCGATCCCCCCCGAGAGATTGCGCACCGACACCCGGGAAAAGCCGGCGTCGCGGAACATCGCCGCCAAAACCTCCTGGTCGGGGAAGGTGCGGATGCTCTCGGCGAGATAGCGATAGCTTTCGGCATCGCCGGCGACCGCCTGGCCGAGCCGCGGCAGCACCCGGAACGACCACGCCTCGTAGAGCGGCGCCATCGCCGCCACCTGCAGGCGGGAAAACTCCAGGCACAGCAGCCGCCCGCCCGGGCGCAGCACCCGCCGCGCCTCGGCCAGCACCGCCGGCTTGTCCGTGCAGTTGCGCAGGCCGAAGGCGATGGCCGCGACATCGACACGGCCCTCCGGCAGCGGCAGCTTCTCGGCATCGGCCACCAGCAGGGAAAGCCCGGCGACGATGCCGCGCGCCAGCGCCCGCTCCCGCCCGACCTCCAGCATCACCGGATTGATGTCGGACAGCACCGCCGCGCCGCCGCCCGCGCCGAGCCAGCCGAAGCTGACATCCCCGGTGCCCCCGGCGATGTCGAGCAGCGTCCTCCCGGGCCGCGGACGCAAGGCGGTGACGAAGATCCGCTTCCACACCCGATGGATGCCGAGCGACATCAGATCGTTCATCAGGTCGTAGCGCGGCGCCACGCTCTCGAACACCGCCCGCACCAGCGGCTTCTTCGCCGCCCGCGGCACCGTGCGATAGCCGAAATCGGTGGTGTCCAGGTTGTCGCCCATGCCGGGCGAGATATAGCCTGCCGCCCGCCGATGCCGGAACTCCCCGAAGTCGAGACCGTGATGCGCGGCTTGGCGGCGCGGCTGCAAGGCGGACGCATCGCCCGCGCCGTGCTGCACCGCGCCGATTTGCGCTGGCCGTTCCCCCCGGGGCTGGAGGCGCAGCTCCGCGGCGCGCGCATCCTCGGATTCCGCCGGCGCGGCAAATACATCCTCATGCGCCTCGATGGCGGCCGCAGCCTGCTGCTGCATCTCGGCATGTCCGGCCGCCTGCTGCTCGGCCCAGCCCGGCCGAACCTCCCGACGCCGCACGAGCATTTCGTGCTGGAAACCGAGCAGGGCTGGCGGCTCGGCTTCGTCGATCCCCGCCGCTTCGGCGCCATCGACCTGCTGCCCACCGTCGCCGAAACCACCCACCGCCTGCTCGCCGCCCTCGGCCCGGAGCCCCTTGAGGACCAATTCACCGCAGCCGGCCTCTCCGCCGCCCTCGCCGGACGCCGCACGCCCATCAAGACGGCGCTGCTCGATCAGCGCGTCGTCGCCGGCCTCGGCAACATCTATGTCAGCGAGGCCCTGTTCCGCGCCGGCATCAGCCCGAACCGCTCCGCCCACACCGTGCCGGGCGCCCGCGCCGCCCGCCTCGTCCCGGCGATCCGCGAAACCCTCACCGACGCGATCGCCGCGGGCGGCTCCAGCCTGCGCGACTATGTCCAGCCCGACGGTGAGCTCGGCTATTTCCAGCATGCATGGAAGGTTTACGGCCGCGCCGGACTTGCCTGCGAGCACTGCCCGGGACCGCCCGTCTGCCCGGGCATCCGCCGCACCGTGCATTCCGGGCGCAGCACGTTCTACTGCTCGCGAACGCAGCGGTAGGAAGGCAAGGGCTCTGCCCTCGACCCGCTGGGGCCCGTCGGCTCCAGACCCCTTCACTAAGGAAGCAAGGCGGGCGAATGTGACCGCAACCGAGGAGCAGCCCATGTCCGATAGCCCGGAAGACAGCCCCACACTCGAAGCCGAGTTCGACTGCATGCTGAGCCGCGCCGGCATCACCATCCCGCCGGAACGGCGCGGCCCGGCCCTGGCCGCCTTTGTCGAACTGCGCCAGCAGACCGCCCTGCTGCGCCAGCCGCGCAGCGCCGCCGCCGAACCCTCCAACATCTTCCGCCTGCCGCATCCGGGTGCGCTGTGAACGCGCCCTCGATCGCCGAAGCCGGGCGCCAGCTGCGCAGCGGCCGCACCTCCTCCGAGGCACTGACCCGCGCGGCACTCGCGCGCATGACCGCACTGCAGCCCGTGCTGCACGCCTTCATCAACATCGTCGAGGCCCGCGCTCTCGGCGACGCCATGCGCGCCGACGAGGAACTGCGCTCCGGGCTGGACCGCGGCCCGCTCCACGGCATCCCCTACGGCCTCAAGGACATCTACGACACCGCCGGGATCACCACGACCTGCCACTCCAAGCTGCGCGTCAACAACGTGCCGGAGACCGACAGCGTCGTCGCCGCCCGTCTCGCCGAGGCCGGCGGCGTGCTGCTGGGCAAGCTGGCCACCCACGAATTCGCCATCGGCGGCCCGAGCTTCGATCTGCCGTTTCCGCCGGCCCGCAACCCGTGGAACGTCGCGCACTTCACCGGCGGCTCCTCCTCCGGCTCGGGCGCCGCCGTCGCCTCCGGCATCACCCGCCTGGCCATGGGATCGGACACCGGCGGCTCGATCCGCGGCCCCGCCGCCTATTGCGGCACCGCCGGCATCAAGCCGACCTACGGCCGGGTCAGCCGGCGCGGCGTCTTTCCGCTCTCCTACACCCTCGACCATTGCGGCCCGCTCACCCGCAGCGTCGAGGACGCCGCGATCACCCTGCAGATCATCGCCGGCCACGATCCGCAGGACCCCGCCAGCGTCGACCTCCCGGTGCCGGACTACTGCGCCGAACTCGAGGCCGGGGTCGCCGGCCTGCGCATCGGCATCCCGCGCAACCTGTTCGCCACCGCGCGCCTGCTGAGCGAGGAGGTGCTCGCCGGCATCGACCGCGTCGCCGACGCGCTCCGCCGCGCCGGCGCCGTCGTCGAGGATTTGCAGCTGCCGGAATACTCGCTCTACGCCGCCTGCGGCCGGGTGATCCTGTCCGCCGAGGCCTTCGCCATCCACGAGGCGGATCTGCGCGCCCGCCCCGCCGATTTCGGCGCGCTGGCCATGCAGCGCATCGTGCTCGGCGCCGGCTTGACCGCCGCCGACCTGGTGCAGGCCTTCCGCCTGCGCCGCGAGCTGACCGACGCGACCGAGACCGTGCTGTCGCGCTGCGACGCCCTGCTCACCGCCTGCGCGCTCGACACCGCCCCGGCCTTCGAGGATGTCACCGACGCGCTGACCATGGCGTCCTCGCCGATGCAGACCATCCCGTTCAATGTCACCGGCCATCCCGCGATGAGCGTGCCGATCGGCCTGGCGCGCAACGCCATGCCGCTCGCCGTGCAGGTGGTCGGCCGCGCCTTTGACGAGGCCATGGTGCTGCGGGTGGCGCGCGGCATCGAACGCCTGTCCGGCTGGGAGGAGGTTCCCCTGCCCGACATCCCCGAGGCGGCGGCCTGACCGAGGCGCGGATCGGCGTCTCCGGCTGGCGCTACCCGCCCTGGCGCGGCGATTTCTACCCCAAGGGCCTGCGGCAGAAGGACGAGCTGCGCCATGTCAGCCGGGCGCTGACCTCGGTCGAGATCAACGGCAGCTTCTATTCGCTGCAGCGTCCGGAGAACTACGCGAGCTGGGCCGAAGCGACCCCGGACGACTTCGTCTTCGCGGTGAAGGGTCCGCGTTTCATCACCCACATGAAACGGCTGCGCGACGCGAAGGTGCCGCTGGCCAACTTCCTCGCCTCCGGCGTGCTGCGTCTCGGCGCCAAACTGGGCCCCATGCTGTGGCAGCTGCCGCCGAACTTCCGTTTTGATGCCGGCAAGATTGAGGAATTCCTCGAGATGCTGCCGCGCGACACGCAGTCCGCGGCGTCGCTCGCGCGGCAGCACGATCACCGCCTCGCCGGCCGCGCCTGGCTGCACACCGATGCCAACCGCCCGCTGCGCCACGCCATGGAAATCCGTCACGAAAGCTTCCGCACGCCGGACTTCATCGCGCTCCTGCGCCGGCAGCGGGTCGCGCTGGTCTGCGCCGACACCGTGGACTGGCCGCTGCTGGGTGATCTCACCGCGGATTTCGTCTATTGCCGCCTGCACGGCTCCACCGAGCTCTATCGCAGCGGCTACGACGCCGAAGCCCTCGACCGCTGGTCCGCCCGCATCCGCGCCTGGCTGTCCGGGCACGAGGCCGAGGACCTGCCGCATGTCGCGCATCCCGCGCGGCGGCAGCGGCGCGACGTCTTTCTCTATTTCGACAACACCGACAAACGCCACGCGCCGCATGATGCGCAGGGGCTGCTCGAGCGGCTGCGGACGATCTGATCCAGGGAGGCTGCCGATGACCGACGATGCCCAGGCATTCCGCCGAGACGTGCTGCTGGCACCACTGCTCGCCGCCTTGCCGCTGACCTTGGGCGGGACGCTGGCGAAAGCCGGCAAGCTGGATCCCACGCAGACCATCATTCGCCTGCCGAACCAAATCGACTGGAATAGCCAGGCCGGCTTTCCCCCGCAGAGCGTCGACATGGCGCCGCTCTGGGGCACGACGACGCAGCCCGGCCTCTATTTGACGCTGGTGCGCTGGCACCCCGGCTACATGAGCGCGCCGCACACCTACGAGACCGACCGGCTATGCGTCGTCGTGTCCGGGACGTGGTGGGTGAACAGCGGCGCCGATTTCGACCCGGCCAGCACCGTTCCCGTCCCCGCCGGCAGCTTCGTGCATCGCGTCGCCCGCACGCCGCACTATGACGGCGTCCGCGCCGACGGGCGCGAGCCCGCGGTGATCGCCATCTCAGGCATGGCCCCGGTCGGACAGAAATGGCTCGACCCGGCCACGCCGGGTTGGCGGAAAGTCTGAGGTACGGCCCTCAGCGCGTGCGCTCGCCCTCTGCCTGCCGAGCGCCGTGGCGGACTCGGATGATCTGGACGGTGTCGCCGCTCAGGCGATACCGGACGATATAGGGTGGTGCGATCGCCACCTCATAGCGTCTCCCCCCGATAGCGCGCCCGGCTCGTGGAAACTGCTGATGAGCGTGTCAAGCGCCTTGACGATCGAACAGCCAAGCGCTGCCCGGCTTCAGGGTTGAACAGCGTTCGTAGAAGGCTTCGATCCTTCGGGCAGAGCTGTTGCGCCACTCTGGCTGGAGCGTCAGATTGGCTGAGAACGGCGCTGAAGCAACCCTCGCGCCGCAGTGATTTAACACGTCCTATAGTCCCTGCTGAGCTGCAGCATTGCGTCATCGTTGGAGAAGCCGGAAGGGAGGAAAGGTGCTCCAAGCTATTGGAAGAGGGAAACTCACACGGTTCCTTGGAAAGACCCCTGAAGATGCCGTAACGGACTGTGTGTTCGGTGCTCTCAGATATCTCGATCCGAGGGACGCTGGAGTCTACTTACACTGGATTATCCCGCATTCAGCCATCGAAGATGTGGATGTGGAGACGGTTGAGCTGTGGCCTCCCCGACAAAATGGGCGCGAGCCCGACGCCTTGCTCCAATGCAGAAAACCGAATGGCGCTAAGGTTCGCGTGCTGATCGAAGTTAAGTGGGGGGGATACACTTTGGACTCGCAGCAGGCCATTGACCAATGGCGAGGGTTCATTCTCCCTCAGATCGGCAAAATCGAACCCGTCCACGCCTTTGTCGTCGATAAGATCGACAAGGCAACCTACCAGATCGAGCACGATGAGGCGGCATGGGGAAGCACGAAAGACGTCTCTATCTGGAGAAAGTCACGAGTTGTGATTTCGTGGCACGATGTAGCGCGGGCGCTTCAGCAGCGCAGGAAGCAGCCTGACCGGGTCGCACTCGAGCGACTCGCGGAGGATGTGCTCAGGACACTCCGCGCTCTAGGAAAGCGGCCCTTCGACGGCTTCGGACGAACCCACGCCGCGGCAGCCGTCACAGTGCCGGCAGACCGCATTGTCTTCGGACGCCACGGTCGCCAGTTCAAGTGGCCTACCCTGGATGTCCAATGGACACCAAACTTGGCCCTCCGCATCAGCTTTGATGGAAGATACCATGGTCCTGCAACATCGCGGTGAGAACGTCCTTCGGGCTACAGAAGTGCTCAAACTTTTTGAAGTTGAAATTGAATCCTTTAAAGAGGAGCTGGAGACTCGTCTAAAAAAAGTCCCTTTAACTATAGGGCTTCGGTTCCAGGGTGGGGAGGATAAAACTGACGAGGACGACTTTTACTCACCGGAAGGTTGGATTTTGCTCGGATGGTGCTGGGGGTATCCAGCCAAAGGCAAGAGACCGGGCGGTCGCAAAACTACGATGCTAGGGAAACTTCACGTAGTCTGTGACATCGGACGGCCAAACTGGCCGGCTTTAGCGCTCGGATTTCCTTGTCTGCTCGTAGCGTGGTCTACTCCGAACGACGAGTGGGATTTCGGCACTCCAGAGTACGTCTGGCCTAGGTCTGAGCAGTGCGAAGAGATTCGGGCGGGACGCTTGTTCTGGTGGCTGCGCGACAGTGATGAAAGCGATGCGATTGCAAAGCGAAATCGGGCGCTACATCCTAAGATCGCGGCTTGGCACTATGTCGTTCCTCTAACGGCGATTTCAAACACGGATGCGCTCAAGGGCCTAATCATTGAGCCAGCGGTTCGGCTGCTCTCCGGCGAAAGGGCGGACGAGGCGTTTGACAAAGCCCCCGAGGTCCTGCAGTTCCGGTGGCATCAGGGAAACTCGGTGCCGACGGAAGGAACATAGCACCACCCAAGATACGAGCCGGTCAAACGTCCACTGCCGAGTGCGCGCCCGGCTCGTGAAAGCTGACCGATGAGCGTATCAACCGCCTCGAGGATTCTAGACTAATACCAACCGCCCCGGTCTCTGACTCTGGGGTGATTCCCAGGGCGCGGGAAGTCTGATTCCCTTTGGTGAGCGGCGATTCGCCGTAGCGGAGGGATCAGATGGGGGTAGCAGTGCGGATCACCCGGGCGGACCACACGCCATCA
>JAFAYM010000001.1 GCA_019240395.1 Acidisphaera sp.
GCTGTCGGACGTCAAGATCGTGGCGTCGGGGGCGGGGGCTGCGGCGATCGCGACGCTGAATCTCTTGGTGTCGATGGGCGCGCAGCGCAAGAACATCTGGGTTTGTGACATCGACGGCCTCGTGCATGAGGGCCGCAACACAACGATGGACCGTTGGAAGGCGTTCTATGCGCAGAAGACCGACAAGCGCACGCTCGGCGACGTCATCGGCGGCGCCGACATTTTCATCGGTCTGTCAGCACCCGGCGTGCTCAAGCCGGAGATGGCGCAGGCCATGGGCGAGAAGCCGCTCATCATGGCGCTCGCCAACCCCACGCCTGAGATCATGCCGGAAGAAGCGCGAAAAGTGCGTCCCGACGCCATGATCTGCACCGGCCGCTCGGACTATCCGAACCAGGTCAACAACGTCCTCTGCTTCCCCTTCATCTTCCGCGGCGCGCTCGATGTCGGGGCGACGACGATCAACGAGGAGATGAAGCTGGCGGCGACGCGCGCCATCGCCGCTCTCGCCGAGGCCGAGCAGTCCGACGTGGTCGCCAGCGCCTATGGCGTGCACGACCGGTTCGGCCCGGAGCATCTGATCCCCCGCCCGTTCGATCCGCGGCTGATCAGCACCGTGGCACCGGCGGTCGCCGAGGCGGCGATGAAGAGCGGCGTGGCGACGCAGCCGATCGAGGACATGAAGGCCTATCGCGATCAGCTCGAGCGGCACGTCTATCGCTCCGGCGCGGTGATGCAGCCGGTATTCGCTGCGGCGACCACCGCGACGCATCGCCTCGTCTATGCCGAGGGCGAGGACGAGCGGGTGCTGCGCGCCGTGCAGATCGTCGTCGACGAGAAGCTGGCGCAGCCGATCGTGGTCGGCCGGCCGGAGGTGATCGGCGAGATGGTCCGCGACCTCGGATTGCGGATCACGCCGGACCGGGATTTCGAGGTGGTCTCGGTGGACGGCTCCGCGGCGATCGGCGATGCCGCCGAGCAATATTACCTGCTCGGCCGCCGCAGCGGCGTCACCCGCGCCCAGGCCGAGCTGCAGACGCGTCGCGATCCGACCCTGCTCGGGGCGATGCTGGTGCGTCAGGGCCGTGCCGACGGCCTGCTGTGCGGGCTGTCCGGCGGCTACGGCGAGCATCTCCGGCTGCTTCGCTCGGTCATCGGGCTGCGGCCTGGTGTCGCGACGCTGGCGGCGATGAACCTGCTGATGCTGCCCGAGCAGATGGTGTTCGTCTGCGACACGCAGATCAATCAGGAGCCCAGCGCCGAGCAGCTCGTCGACATCGCCATGCTGGCCGCGGAGGAGGTCCGCCGCTTCGGGCAGATGCCGCGCGTCGCCCTGCTGTCGCATTCGAGCTTCGGCAGCGAGGAGACGCCGTCGGCCGTGAAGATGCGCCACGCTGCCGAGCTGCTGGCGCAGCGCGCGCCCGAAATGGAGGTGGAAGGCGAGCTGCAGGGTGATGCCGCGCTGTCGATACAGGTGCTGGAGCGGGTATTCCCAGGATCGCGGCTTACCGGAGTGGCGAATCTGCTGGTGATGCCCAACCTCGACGCCGCGAACATCACCTTCAGCTGCCTGCGCGTGGTCTCCAGCCAGGGAGTGACGGTCGGCCCGATCCTGCTCGGAGCCGCCAAGCCGGTGCACATCCTGATGCCGACCACCACGGTGCGCGGCCTCGTCAACATGACCGCGCTGACTGCGGTCGAGGCGGGGGTGCAGGAATGAGACCAGGCCATGCCCGGTGCTGACGCTGCAGCGCCGGGCAAGCACCACATCGTCGTCGTGGGAGGCGGCGCGGCCGGGCTGGAGTTGGCAACCCGGCTCGGCGATACGCTGGGCAAGCGCGGCCTGGCCGAGATCACGCTCATCGAGAAGACGCGCACCCATCTCTGGAAGCCGCTGCTGCATGCCGTGGCGGCCGGCAGCATCAATCCGGGCGAGCACGAGCTGAACTATCTCGCACAGGCGCACTGGCACCAATTCCGCTACCGCTTCGGCGAGATGGACGGGTTGGACCGGGAGAAGAAGCAGGTCCATATCGCCGCCACGCACGACGAGGAGGGACGCGAGATCACGCCGCCGCGCGCCTTCCGCTACGACACGCTGGTGATCGCCGTCGGCAGCATTACCAACGATTTCGGCACGCCGGGCGTCGCGCGGTTCGCGGTGCCGCTGGAGACGACGGAGCAGGCGATCCGCTTCAACCGGCGGCTGGTGAATGCCTGCATCCACGCGCATTCACAGGCCGGCGCGGTCCGGCCGGGACAGCTGCACGTCGCCATCATCGGCGCCGGCGCCACCGGCACCGAGCTGGCGGCCGAGCTGCACCGGACCGCGCGCGAGGTGGTGGCGTACGGCCTCGATCGCGTGGATGTGGAGCGCGACATCCGTATCGTCCTTATCGAGGCGGCGGAGCGCATCCTCCCGGCGCTGCCGCTGCGGATCTCGGAAACCACGCGCCAGCTGCTCATCCGGCTCGGCGTCGACGTGCGGACCGGTGCGCGTGTCGAGGAAGTCACAGAGGCGGGGGTGCGGCTCGCCGGTGGCGAGGTGATTCCCTCCGAACTGGTCGTCTGGTCCGCCGGCGTGAAGGCGCCGGAGGTGCTGCGCGACCTGGATGGCCTGGAGACCAACCGCAACAACCAGCTGGTGGTGATGCCGACCCTGCAGACCAGCCGCGATCCCGACATCTTCGCGATCGGCGATTGTGCGGCGTGCCCGCGTGCGGGGTATCCCGCGCCGGTGCCGCCGCGCGCCCAGGCGGCGCACCAGCAGGCGTCGCATCTGCGCAAGCAGTTGCGCCGGCGGCTGCGCGGCGAGACGCCGGAGCCGTTCGTCTATCGCGATTTCGGCTCGCTGGTATCGCTCGGCGAGTACACCACGGTCGGCAACCTGATGGGGCTGCTGACCGGCAAGGGGCTGTTCATTGAGGGGCATTTTGCGCGGCTGATGTACCGCTCGCTCTACAAGATGCACGAGGTGGCAGTGCAGGGGGTGCGAAAGACGGCGCTCGGCAGTCTGGCCAGAGGGCTCTCGCGCCGCGGCGAACCGGTGGTGAAACTGCATTAGGCCGCGGCCATGGCGTATCGGATCCTGACATTCGACGGCGGCGGGGCGTGGGCGGTGCTGCAGGTAATGGCGCTGGCGAAGATCTACGGCGAGACCGCGACCGGGCACCGAACCAGCCGATCCGCATCAATCGCGACACGCTGGAGTGCGAAATCGGCCAGCCGATTTTCAGCTGCGCGCTGGCCGAGTGGAGCTCCGTCCCGACCGTGTGACGCGCTTGAGTCACGGGATGCAAGAGCCGCCGGCCCTTGCCGGGTCGAGGGCGGAGCCCTCGCCTTGCTCCTTGATATACCCGACCGGCCGGCGCCAGCTGAGCTTGCCCAACCCGTTCGCCAGTATCAGCCGAAAGCGGATGCGGCGCTGGGAGGCGAACTCGAAGGTGAGTGCCGCGAGCGTCGCGCCGACGACGGTCTGGATCAGCCCCTTGGCGGTGAGAATGGCAAATACCAGCCGCTTCCTCTCGGTGTTCTCGAGATGGATCGTCACGTAGTGCTGGGCCTCGCGCCGGGTGCGCAGCAGGCGGTAGGCGATGGCGGTGCGGTGCGGCAGCACGGTCTCGGTGACGCGGGCATCCGGCACCCAGATCAGGCGGCGTCCCTCGCGGTAGAGCCGGCAGAACAGCTCCTGGTCCTCGCCGCCGGCGTCGCCGAAGGCCAGGCTGAACGGCTCGGCGGCGGCGAAGCAGGTGGCGGCGACGAATATCGAGTTGCCGGTGCCGAGCCCCATCATCGGCTTGCCGAGATCGTTCAGCAGCCGCAGCTCGGCATCGGCCGGCAGCTGCAGGTCGCGCGCGAAGAAGCGCCCCTGCGGATCGTAGGCTGGGGCGCGTCCATCGGCGAAGACGGCGAGGCGGGGGCCGACGGCGATGTCCGCCCGGGTGCGGCGCAGGGCGGAGACCAGGGCGTCGGTCCAGCCGGGGTCGGCGACCTCGTCGTCGTCGATGAAGGCGACGTAGGTGCCCCGCGCGGCGGCGATGCCGGTGTTGCGGAGCGTCGACATGTTGCGCCTGGTGTCCTGGAGGTAGCGCACGGGAAAGGGCGCCTGGCCGGCGATGTGCCTGACCACGTCGCGGGCGCTCACCGTGGGGTGGTTGTCGACGACGATGATCTCGAAGCCGAGGTCGAGCGTGTTGCGCTGCGCCAGCACGGAACGGAGCGTCTGCTCGAGCGGCTCCAGCCGGTCGTAGGTGGCGATCAGGATGCTGATATCGGGAGTGGGCATCATCGTTCCCGGATGAAGCCGATCGGCGTGCGCGCATAGGTGAGCTTGCCGAGGCCCTTGGCGATGCCGATGCGGTTGCCGACCTTGTCGCGGCGCAGGAACTCACCGTGCAGGAGATAGAGCGCGCCGTGCACGACGATCTGGCCGAGACCGATCGTCGCCACCTTCAGCCGGGCGAGCGCCGCGCTGTCGCTGTTGGCGATGCGGCTGGCGGCGTAGTGCTGCGACCCTCGCATCAGACGGGTGCGGATGTAGTCGTAGCGGGTGCGCGAGGCCTGCATGTATTCGCGCACGCGGGCGTCGGGGCACCAGACGAAGCGCTTTCCCGCGCGCGCCAGGCGGAATAGCAGCTCGGTGTCTTCGCCGCCGGCGTTTCCGAAGGCGGGGTCGAAGGGCTGCGGGTCGGCGAAGCAGGTTTCCATGCGGAAGATGGCGTTGCCGGAGCCGAGGCCTTTGCCGCGCCGGCGCAGGCGGCCGAACATGATGATCGGGGCGTCGCGAGGCATGCGGAAATCGAGGGTGAAATACCAGCCCTCGGGGTCCCAGTCCGGCGGCGCGCCGGTCTCGAATTCCGGGTATTTGGGGCCGAAGGCGGCATCCGCGCCGGTGCGATCGAGGCAGGCGACGAGATTGCCGATCCAGTCGGGCTCCGGCGCCTCGTCGTCATCGACGAAGGCGATGTAGCGGCTGTCACGCCCGGCATCGATGGCGGTGTTGCGGATCACCGAGATGTTGCGCACGGAATTGGCGACGTACTGCAGCGGTACCGGCGACGCGGCGGCGAGGCTTTGCACCAGCGTCTCCGCCAGCCGATCGGGATGGTTGTCCGCGACGATTATTTTCCAATGCAGCCCGTCGGGGACACGCTGCGCTACAGCGGCGCGCAGCGTGCGTTCCAGCAGGTCGACGCGGTCATAGCTCAGCACGCCGATCGAGACGTCGTAGGCCTCGCTCACACGCCGGTGCCCCGGAACACCACGGGGATGGTGCGCAGCAGAATCTTCAGGTCGAGCATGAGCGACCAGTTGCGGATGTATTCGAGGTCCTTTGCCACCCATTCGTCATAGTCGGAAATGCGATGACGGCCCTCGATCTGCCAGAGGCAGGTGATGCCCGGTTTCACCTGCAGCTTCTGCTTCTGGTACTCGGTGAAGCGCTGGTATTCGTGCAGCCGCGGCGCCCGCGGCCCGACCAGGCTCAGATCGCCGACCAGCACGCTCCACAGCTGCGGCAGCTCATCGAGGCTGTAGCGGCGGATCACCCGGCCGAGCGGCGTCACGCGCGGGTCGTCGGTGATCTTGAATGCCGGCCCGGTCATTTCGTTGCGCGCCCGCAGCTCGGCCTCCATGGCGGCGGCGTTGGCCACCATGGTGCGGAACTTGTAGCCGTCGAAGCGCCGTCCGCCCTCGCCCACCCAGTGGCAGACGTAGAAGACCGGCCCGGGCGAGCTCAGCTTCACCGCGATGGCGATGGCCAGCAGCAGCGGCGAAAGCACCACCAGCAGGATGGCCGCCACGGTGGCATCGAACGCCCGCTTGATCCCCAGCCGCATGTCCCGGCCCGGCAGCAGCGCGCCCCGGCTCACATCCATCCCGTGCCCGCCCTTCGATCCCATCGGTAGGCAATGGTAACCCCTATCCTATAACGATCCCTTGCAGGGCACCACCGGAGGCAGAGGGCATGGACGGCAGTGCGGGGCACCCCGAGCACGCGGAGCGGGTGCGCTTCGCCGGGCTCGCCTTCGACCAGGTGGAGGTGGCCGAGGCGGTGGACCGCATCGCGGCGCGTTCGCCGGACCTGCCGTTCGCCTATGTCTCCACCCTGAATGCCGAGTTCGTCTGGCTGCGGCGTGTTCATCCGAGCGTCGATGACGTCATCGAGCAGGCCTGGCTGTCGACGCTGGACAGCCGCATCCTGCGCCGCATCGCCTCCTGGGCGGGGCTGGCCATCGTCTTCACCCCCGGCGCCTACATCGTCCGCGAGATGTTCCTGCGCGGCGTCATCGCCCGGGACGACCGGCTCACCGTGCTCGGCGGCAACCCGAGGGCGCTGGCGATCCTGGCGGAGCGCTTCGGCATGCGCGGCTTCCAGCAGCACGTGCCCCCGATGGGCTTCATCAATCAGCCTCAGGCCGTGCAGGCGGCCATCGACTACGTCATCGCCAACCCGGCACGCTTCGTCTTCATCGCCATGGGTCCGCCGCATTCCGACATGCTGGCGCGGATGATCGCCGAGACGGGGCGGGCGGTCGGCGTCGGCCTGTGCATCGGCAGCTCGCTCGACACGCTGGCCGGGCTGACGCCGCCGGCGCCGGACTGGATGGAGCGAAACGGCCTGGTCTGGCTGTTCCGCCTGGCCCGCGAGCCGCGGCGGCTGTGGCGCCGCTACCTCAACCGCTCGCTGCGCGGCGTCGGCCTGGCGCTGCTGGAGGTGCTGCGGCGGCGGTGAGACGCGACCGCGGTCAGCCGCACGCGGCGCGGATCGCCTGCTCGATGCGCTCGGCGGTCAGGCCGTATTTCTCCTGGAGAAAGCCGACCGATCCGCATTCGATGAAGCGGTCCGGCAGGCCGATACGCACCAGTGGGCGGGTCATGCCGCGCTCGAACAGGGTTTCCGCGACCAGGCTCGCCAGGCCACCGGTGACGACGTGGTTCTCGACGGTGATGACGCAGCGCACCTGGCTCGCCAGCTCGGCGACGGCATCCGCGTCGAAGGGCTTGAGCGTGGGTACGTGCAGCACCGCGGCCGCAATGCCGTCGCGCCCGACGGCTTCGGCGGCTTGCAGGGCGCGGCCGGTCATGAACCCGGTGCCGATCAGCGCGACATCGCCGCCCTGCCGCAGCCTCCGGGCCTCGCCGATGGCGAAGCGGTACTGCGCGGCATCGAGGATGACCGGGACGCTGGCGCGCAGCAGGCGCATGTAGACCGGACCGTCATACGCGGCGATGGCGTGCGTCGCCTGCATGATGTCCGTCGCGTCGCAGGGATCGATCACCACCAGCCCGGGCACCATGCGCATCAGCGCCAGATCCTCGATCGCCTGGTGGGTGCCGCCATAACCGGTGGTCAGGCCGGGCAGGCCGGCGATGATCTTCACGTTCACCCGGCTGTGGGCGCAGGCGATGGCAATGTAGTCGTAGGCGCGCCGCGTCGCGAACACCCCGTAGGTCGTGCAGAACGGCGTCTTGCCGGCGCGCGCCAGGCCGGCCGAGACGGCGACCAGGTTCTGCTCGGCCATGCCGACGTTGAAGAAGCGCTCGGGAAAGGCGTCGCGGAACGGGTGGATGTCGGTGTATTTGCCGAGATCGGCGGTCAGCCCGACGATGTCCGGCCTGGCATGGCCGAGCTCGACGAGGGCGCGTCCGAACGGCGCGTCGACCGAGTGCCCGGCGACTCGTTCGGCCTCGCCCATCGCCAGGGTGCGGCCGGGCTCAGACATGATCGCCCTCCAGCTCGGCCGCCAGCGCGCCCCATTCGTCGGCTTCGACGCGGACGAAATGCGCCTTCTCCCGGCGCTCCAGGGTGGGGACGCCCTTGCCGGGCAGGGTGCGCAGCACGATCGCCTTGGGACGGCCGTTGGCGCTGCGCGCGCCGTGCAGGGCGTTGACGATCTCGTCCATGCGGTTGCCGTCGATCTCGGCGGTCTCCCAGCCGAAGGCGCGCCATTTCTCGGCCACCGGCTCCAGGTCGAGCACGATCGCGCCGTCGGCCTGGATGCCGTTGCAGTCGATCAGCGCCACCAACCTGTCGAGGCGGAAGTGCGGCGCCGCCATCGCCGCCTCCCAGGTCGCGCCCTCCTGCATCTCGCCGTCCGACAGCTCGACGAAGACGCGCGCCGGCCGGCCGTCGAGCCGCAGGCCGAGCGCCATGCCGATCCCCTGGCCGAGGCCGTGGCCGAGCGAGCCGCCGATCACCTCGACGCCGGGCGTGGTGTCCAGCGTGCTCATGTCGAGCCGGCTGGCATCGGCGCCGTAGGTCGCGAGTTCCTCGATCGGCAGCACGCCGGCCTCGGCCAGCGCCGCCCAGAGTGCCAGGGAGTAGTGGCCGGTGGAGAGCAGGAACCGGTCGCGCTCCGGCCAGGCGGGATCGGCCGGGTCGTAGCGCAACTCGTGGAAATAGAGGGCGGCCAGCAGGTCGGCGATGCCGAGGCCCTGGCCGATATAGCCTTGGCCCAGCCGGCTCGCCATCGCCAGCATGTGGCGCCGCAGCTGCTTCGCCTTGTCCCGGAGAAAGCCGATCGGCGCATCGTCGACCGGGGTGTTGCGGACCGCCATGCGTCAGTCCTTGTCCAGGCCGCCCGAGAGGTTCAGCCGTTCGGCGGTGAGATAGGCGGGCGCATCGAGGGCCAGCCAGACCACGCCCTCGGCCACTTCCTCGCAGGAGGTCCGCCGGCCCAGCGGGATGCGCGCCGTGCGCTCGGCGAGATAGGCCGCCATGTCGTCGCGCCCGTCCAGCCGGGCGAACAGCGCCTCCGTGCTGCGCTGCATCGGCGTGTCCATCATGCCCGGGGCGATGCTGTTGACCAGCACGCCGTGTTTCGCGAGTGCGGCCGCGCCGGCACGGGTCACGGCGTCCACCCCGGCCTTGCTCGCGGCGTAGGCGGTGTAGTTCGGCAGCGCCATGCGCGAGGCCGGCGAGGTGACGTTGATGATGCGGCCGCGCCCCTGCGCCGCCATGTGGCGCCCGGCGGCGGCGCAGGCCAGCGCCAGGGCCCGCAGGTTCAGGCCGAGCGTGCGGTCCCAGGTGGCGGCGGTCATTTCGAGGAATGCCTCGCCGGTGCCGTAGCCGGCGTTGTTGACGAGGATGTCGAGGCCCCCGAGGCGCTCCACGGTCGCCCGTACCGCGCGCTCCGCTGCATCGGCGGCCAGCAGGTCGATCTCCAGGAAGACGGCGTCGGGCCCGAGCGCGGCGCAGTCCTGCCGCGTCGCCTCGCCGGCGGCGCGATCGATATCGACGATCGCCACGGCGACGCCGCGCTGCGCCAGGCCCAGCGCGACGGCGCGGCCGAGGCCGCCGGCCGCCCCGGTGACGAGGGCACGAAGCGGCGGGCTGTCCGGGCTTGCCGCTGCGCTCATCGCATTCTCCCGTTCATCGGTGTCCGCGCCGGCGCCGGCGCGGACGGCGCAGATCGAGGCGCCGCTCGAGGAACTGGCTGGTCAGCGACAGCGGCCAGCACAGCACGAAATAGATGCCGCCGACCACGCCGAACACCAGCAGCGGCCGGTAGGTCGCGTTGTTGACGAGCTGGCCGGTGCGCGTCAGCTCGACGAAGCCGATCACCGAAGTCAGCGACGTGCTCTTGACCACCTGCACCAGGAAGCCGGTGGTCGGCGGCAGGGCGATGCGGCAGGCCTGCGGCAGGATGATCAGCCGCAGCTGCTGGCCGTAGCTGAGCGCCAGGCTGCGCCCGGCCTCCCATTGCGTCACCGGCACTGCCTCGATGGAGCCGCGCCAGGTCTCGCCGAGGAAGGCGCTGGTGTAGAGCGTCAGGCCGAGCGCCGCGGCGCTCCAGGGATCGACGGTGAAGCCCAGAAGATTGGCGCCGAAGAACACGACGAACAGCTGCAGCAGCAGCGGGGTTCCCTGGAAGAGCTGGACGTAGCCGCTCATCGCCCAGCGCAGCGGGCGCACCGGCGCCGTGCGCAGGACGGCGACGACCAGCCCGACCACGCCCCCGCCCAGAAAGGCGACGGCGGACAGCAACACCGTCCAGCGCGCCGCCAGGATCAGCAGCCACACATCACCCAGAGAAAATCCGCGGATCACGGAACGCGCGCCAGGATCAGCCGCCCCGCCGCCGCGAACGCCACGCGGAACGCCAGCGACAGCGCGAGGTAGAGCGCCAGGACGGTGAAATAGATCTCGAAGGCGCGGAAGGTGCGGGCCTGTATCGAGTTCGCCGCCGCCGTCAGCTCCTCGGCGCCGATCACCGAGACGATGCTGGTGCCGAGCATCAGCAGGATGAACTGGCTGGCGAGCGCGGGATACACCGCGCGCAGAGCGGGCCGTATCACGATGAGGCAAAAAACCTGGAAGGGATGCAGGCCGAGCGCCAGCCCGGCTTCCGTCTGTCCTTCGGGAACCGCCTCGATGCCGGCGCGCACGATCTCGATCGCATACGCCCCGAGATTGACGGTCAGCGCGACGAGTGCCGCCGCATCCGGATCGAACCGCACCCCGATCTCCGGCAGGCCGAGATAGATGACCAGCAGCTGCACCAGAAAGGGCGTGTTGCGGATCAGCTCGACATAGGCGCGGATCGGCCATTGCAGGGCGGGCGGCCCCTCGGTGTCGCCCCAGGCGCCGGCGACGCCGATCGCCAGGCCGAGCACCATGGCCAGCGCGGAAAGCCGGATCGTCGCCCACAGGCCATGCAGCAGCAGCGGCCAGTCCTGCCAGACCGTCCCGAACTGGAAGACGTAGTCCACCGCCGCCGCGTCCTCCCGCCGCGCGCCTGCGCGTCTGCACTTTCACCAGCGCCATGTCGGGGATAACGTGCCTGCGTGCAGCCAGGCGCGCAACCCGCGCACGCGGTGCCGGACGAAGAACATGGGGGAAGCGATGCCGAGACTGCTGGGCTGGGTGATGGCCGGCCTGATCGCCTTCGTGGCGGGCGCCGCGCAGGCGCAGACCGTCGATGACATCATCAAGCGCGGCAAGGTGCTGGTCGCCGTGGACCCGACCAGCGCGCCGTTCGGCACCACCGGTCCGGACGGCCAGCCCGACGGCTACGACGTCGATGTCGCGAAGCTGGTCGCCAGATACATGGGCGTGCAACTCGAGCTGGTGCCGGTCACCTCGACGAACCGCATTCCCTATCTGCTGACCAACCGCGTCGACATGGTGATCTCGCTCTTCGCCATCACCCCCGAGCGGGCGCTGCAGGTCTGGTTCTCCGATCCCTACGCCGCGGTCGGCACCATCGTCACGGCGCGCCGCGACAAGGCCATCAAGGACATCGCCGACCTCAAGGGGCTGCGGGTCGGCGTGCCGCGCGGCACCATTCCCGACATGCTGCTGACCAAGATGGCGCCCGATGCGCAGGTCGTGCGGTTCGACGACGAGGCGACCTCGATACAGGCGCTCGTCACCGGCCAAGTGGACGCGCTCGGCAGCAGCACCACGGCGTTGCGGGTGATCAACCGCGGCGGTGCCGAGAAGCAGTACGAGCGCAAGATCACGCTGGTGCAGAACCATTTCGGCATCGGCGTCCGGCGCGGCCAGATCGACCTGCTGCGCTGGCTGGACACCTTCGTCTATGCCATCCGCAACAACGGCGAGCTCGACGCGATCAGCGAGAAATGGACGGGCGAGAAAGCCGGCAAGCTGCCGAGCTTCTGATGGCGAAGGCGTCCCTCGCGGACTGCCGGATCACCGCGGTGACCGCCTATGTCGTGGGCATGCGCTGGCGCAACTGCGTGTTCGCCCATGTCGAGACCGATGACGGCATCACCGGCGTCGGCGAGGGCTCGCTGGAATACCAGCCGCAGGCCGTGGCCGCCGCCATCGACCAGTTGGCGGCGCGCTACGCCATCGGCCGCTCCGCCTTCGCCATCGAGAAGCTCTGGTGGGACATCCTGCGCAACGAGTTCGCCCGCGGGCCGATCATCAACAGCGCCGCCGCGGCGATCGAGATCGCGCTCTGGGACATCGTCGGCAAGGCGCTCGGCCGCCCGGTGCACCAGCTGCTCGGCGGGCGGGTGCATGACCGGCTCCCCGCCTATGCCAATGCCTGGTACGGCGCCGGCGCCGCCCCGCAGGAGATCGGCGAGGCGGCGCGGGCGGCGGCGGCGAAGGGCTATCGCGGCCTGAAGTTCGATCCGTTCGAGGCGGCCGGACGCGATCCCGAGCCGGCCGCGCTCCGCCGTGCCTTCGACGTGGTGGCGGCGGTGCGCGACGCAGTCGGCCCCGATGTCGACCTGATGATCGACGCGCACGGCCGCTTCAGTCCGGGCTCGGCCATCGCCATCGCCCGCGAGCTCGAGCCGCACCGTCTGTTCTGGCTGGAAGAGCCGGTCGATCCCGAGAACGCCGCGATGCTGGCGGCGGTCGGGCGCAGCATTCCGATGCGGCTGGCCACCGGCGAGCGCTGCGCCAGCCGCCATCTCGCGGCGGGGCTGCTCGAGACCCATGAGGTCGACGTGCTGCAGCCCGACATCATCCATGTCGGCGGCATTCTGGAGGCCAAGAAGATCGCGGCGATGGCGGACGCGGCGTACACGCCGGTGTCGTTTCACAACCCGTTCGGCCCGGTGGCGACGGCGGCGGCGGTGCAGCTCGACGCCTGCACGACCAATTTCATCATGCAGGAATCTTTCTGCGAGTACGACGTCGCGCATCGCTTCGACCTTGTCGAGCATGCGCCCCGCCCGGTCGGCGGGCACTACGACATCCCCGAGCGTCCCGGGCTCGGGGTGGGTGAATTCCTGCCCGAAGCGGCCCGCGCCCATCCCTTCGAGCCGGACGCCTTTCTTCCGCTGTTCACCGACCGCTGGTCGGCGCGTTTCTAGAGCGATCATGTTCCGGCTCGATCACAACGCTCTCCAGAATCGCCTTATGTGGGGCATCAAGGCTCTGGCCCTTTTGGTTATCCTGTCCGCAACGTCCTGCGCCCACACCATCGGCACGGCGCTCTGCCGTTCCGGTGAGGCCTGCACCTACGACCCTGCCATCGGCTATCGCTTTCATCCCGAGTGGAAACCCGACCGTCAGACGCTAACGATGGTGACCCTGTCCGGCGGGGGTACGCGCGCCGCCGCGCTGGCCTATGGCGCGCTGTCCGCACTGGCGAACCTCCCCGCCGACCAGACACGGACGGGCAGCCTGCTCGACGGCGTGGATATGATGTCCTCGGTTTCCGGCGGTTCGGTCACCGCCGCATGGTATGCACTGCACGGACCGGCGGGATTCAGCGCGCCGGCGGATGCCCCGCTCCGCGCCGCGCTGACCGGCAACGGCACGCTGGCGCTGGCGCTTCGCACCTACAACCCGCTCGCGCTCGCCGCCTATGCGATCACGCCGTATCAGCGCAGCGATGTCCTGGCGAGCTATTTCGACCAGCTGCTGTTCCATGGCGCAACCTTCGCCGATGTCGAGGCCCGCTATCGCGCCAACCCGCAGACGCAGGGCTTCGTCGTCCTCAACGCGTCCGATCTCGGTCACGAAACGCGATTCCCGTTCATCCAGAACCGCTTCGACTGGCTCTGCTCCGACCTCGCGCCGGTGCGGCTTGCCGACGGCGTCGCTGCCTCCGCCGATTTTCCCTTTGCCTTCTCCGCGGTCGGGCTGCGCAATCGCTCGCCCTGCGCTGCCCAGCGCCTCCCGAGCTGGGCCGAGGAAGGCCCACCCGCCTGGCTGCAGCGCTATGCCCGTTTCGACCTGGCGACCAGTGCTCGCCCGGACGCCGAGGCCCGGCTCCCAGGCACCGGCGAGTTGCGCGGGCTGCGCGAGGCGCGCATCGCCGAATCCTATCTCGTTCCGGTGGCCGGCGATCGCGTGCTGCACCTGCTGGACGGAGGGCTGGTCGACAATCTCGGCATCCAGTCGGTGCTGGATCTGGAGGACACTCCGGGCGCGGAACCGGGGCTCGATCGGCGCATCGGCGAAAGTCGTCCGGCTGCCTACGCCAACATCCGGCACCTGCTCTTCGTGGTGGTGAATGCACGCACGAAGGATCCGACGGGCATCGATTCGAGCGTCTATCCGCCGGACGAGCTTTCCACCGCCTTGCGGGTCGTCGACACCCCGCTCAGCAACGCGGTGCTGGAGACCCAGACACTGCTCAGCGCAGAATTGCAGGTAGCAACGGGAGTTGCACCGAGGCTCGCGGGTTCCGCCACACCCGCGGGTTCCGCCACACCATCGCGCGCCGACCTCGTGACGGTCGATTTCGAATTCATACCTGACGCCGTCTGCCGGAAATGGTTCTGGAGTCAGCCGACGAGCTGGAACCTGCCGCCCGCGACGGTGCAGGCACTCATCGCCATGGGCCGGACCCTGGTGCTGCTCAGTCCGGGGCTGCGCGAGTATCTGAAGGTGGTCGGCGCGCCCGCGCCGCCCCCGGCGGATTTTTCCACTGCCTGCGCGTCGGCCTGGAAGTAGTTGACCCTCCGCCCGGCTCGCCCGAGACTTGCCCGATCGCGGAGGGTGGCATGGCGAAGCGGATCATGGCGCTGGTGTTCGCGGCCGTGCTGGCCGCCGCATCGGGGGTGCGGGCGGACACCCTGGTGGTGTGCACCGAGGGCAGCCCGGACTTCCTGAACGCCGCGCTGAGCACCGCCAACACCAGCTTCGACGTCACCGAGCAGACCTCGGACCGGCTGGTCGGCATGGAGGTCGGCGGCTCCCGGCTGGTTCCCGGCCTGGCGGAGTCCTGGACCGTTTCCGATGACGGCCTGACCTACACCTTCAAACTGCGGCATGGCGTGAAGTGGCAATCCAACGCGCTCTTCAAGCCCAGCCGCGACTTCAACGCCGACGACGTGCTGTTCACCTTCAGGCGCATGTCGGACAAGACCTCGCCCTATTACGCGGTGGGCGGCGCCTATCCGGAATTCCAGGTGCTGATCGAGCCGGCGTTCAAGGCGATCCGCAAGCTGGACGACGACACCGTCGCCATCGAGCTGAAGCAGCCCTATGCGCCGCTGCTGAACGTGCTGACGGTGCAGCCCTTCTCGATCAGCTCGGCCGAATATGCCGACGCCATGCAGAAGGCGGGCACGCCGGAGCAGCTCGACCAGAACCCGATCGGCACCGGCCCGTTCCAGCTCGTGCAGTACCAGAAGGACAGCGTCGTCCGCTTCCGCGCCTTCGCCGATTTCTGGGGCCGCGCCGCCGGCTCGCCGCGCACGGCGAAGGTGGACAATTTGATCTTCGCCATCACGCCTGACGCCTCGGTGCGCTACGCCAAGCTGCGCGCCAACGAATGCCAGATCGCGCGCTATCCCAATCCGGCGGACCTCGAGGCGATGCGCGCCAACCCGCAGCTGCGGGTGCAGGACAACGCCATCGCCTCGATCAGCTACATCTCGTTCCGCACCGACCGCAAGCCGATGGATGATCGCCGGGTGCGCGAGGCGTTGAGCATCGCCGTCGATCTCGATGGCCTGGTGCGTGCGGTGTATCAGGGAAGCGGCACGCCCACCGCGTCCATGGTGCCGCAGGCGCTCTGGGGGCACGACGACAGCCTCAAGCCGCGCCCGCACGATCCCGAGCGGGGCAAGCAGCTGCTGGCCGAAGCCGGCTATCCCCAGGGCTTCGAGACCGATCTCTGGGCCATTCCGGTAGCGCGCGCCTACATGCCGAACGGGCGCCGGGCCGCCGAAATGATCCAGGCGGACTGGGCGGCGATCGGCGTCAAGGCGCATATCGTCACCTACGAATGGGGCGAATATCTTCGCCGGGTGCGCAGCGGCGAGGCGACGGTCGCCATGCTGGGCGGCACGTGGGACTACCCCGACCCGAGCCAGCTCATGCTCGTCTGGGGGTGCGATGCGGTCGCCAGCGGGCGCAACACCGCGTTCTGGTGCAGCAAGGCCTATAGCGACGCGCTGCGGCAGGCCAATCTGGTCACCGACCAGGCCGGGCGGGCCAAATTCTTCAAGCAGGCGCAGCAGGCCTTCTACGACGAGATGCCCGGGCTGCTGTTCGCCGATGTCCGCGCCTATGTCGCCTTGCGCAGCACCGTGCAGGGCTTCAAGTTGCACTTCCTGGGCGGCCAGCCTTTCGGCGGCGTCAGCCTGACCCAATAGGAGAGTTCTTCATGCAGCTCGCTCTCGCCACTTGGCACGAGGTCGAGGACTACCTGCGCAGGCAGCGCGGCTGCATCGTGCCGATCGGCTCGGTGGAACAGCACGGGCCCAACGGCCTGATCGGCACCGACCACCTCGACGCGGAGTTCGTCGCCAAGGGTGTCGGCGACAGTATCGGCTGCATGGTGGCGCCAACCCTGGCGTACGGCATGTCGCAGCATCATCTCGGGTTCGCGGGGTCGGCGACGTTGCGCCCCTCGACGTTGATCCTGGTGGTGCGCGACGTCGTGCTGTCGCTGGCGCGGCATGGCTTCGAGCGATTCTTCTTCATCAACGGTCACGGCGGCAATGTCGCGACGGTGACCGCGGCGTTCGACGAGATCTACGCGGAGACCTCGCTCGGCGCCGATCGGCCGCCGGTGAAGTGCCGCATGACCTTCTGGTCGTCCGGCCCGCGCGCCAAGCAGCTGGCCGAGCAATTCTACGGCGACAGCAACGGCAGCCACGCGACGGCGGCGGAAGTCTCGCTGTCGCAGTTCTATCAGCCCGGTGCCATCAAGCACGCCCAGATGAGTCCGAAGGTCGCGCCGAAAAGCGGCGGCTTCTTCGAGGCCGCGGACTACCGCAGCCGTTTCCCGGACGGGCGCATCGGTTCCGACCCCTCGCTCTCCTCGCCGGAGCATGGCGAGCAGCTCTACCGCGCGGCCGTAGAAGACATGGTGGAAGCCTACCGCGCCTTCCTCGACTATTAGCGTGCTTGAAGTACTGGGGTCTGGGGCCGACGGGCCCCAGCGGGTCCCATACTTCAGCGGGTGGGGCAGAGCCCTCGCCTTGCTTCCTTAGCGACGGTTCCACCGGGCGGAGGCCATATGCCGACCTTCGTCCTGAGCCGCCTAGGCATGGTCGCCATCACCCTGTTCGGCGTGACCATCCTCGCCTTCGCGCTCATCCACGCCCTGCCCGGCGATCCCGTCGAGCTGATGTTCGGCGAGCGCGGCATCGACCCCGAGCGCCACGCGCAGCTGATGGCGCAGTTCGGCCTCGACCGGCCGTTGCTCGAACAATATTTCTCGTATCTCGCGCGCGTGCTGCATGGCGATCTCGGCCGCTCCCTGGTCACCCACCAGAGCGTGCTGACCGAGTTCCTGACGCTGTTCCCGGCGACGGTGGAACTCGCCGTGTCCGCCATGCTGGTCGCCGTGCTCGTCGGCCTTCCCGCCGGCATCGTCGCCGCGATCCGCCGCGGCACCGCCACCGATTACGGCCTGATGGGCCTGGCGCTCACCGGCTACTCCATGCCGGTGTTCTGGTGGGCGATCCTGCTCATCCTGCTGTTCTCGGTGACCCTCGGGATTACTCCGGTCAGCTCGCGCCTCGACGTCGCGTATTATATTCAACCGGTGACCGGCTTCATGCTGATCGACAGCTGGCTTTCGGGCGAGCCCGGCGCTTTCCGCTCCGCCCTGTCGCACCTGGTGCTGCCGGCACTGGCGCTCGGCACCATCCCGATGGCGGTCATCGCGCGGATGACGCGCTCGGCGATGCTGGAGGTGCTAGGCGAGGACTACGTGCGCACCGCCCGCGCCAAGGGCTTGTCGCCGGCGCGGGTGGTGGGGCTGCACGCGCTGCGCAACGCGCTGATCCCGGTGATCACCATCATCGGCCTGCAGGTCGGCGCGCTGTTCGGCGGCGCCGTGCTGACCGAGACCATCTTCGCCTGGCCCGGCGTGGGGAAATGGCTGATCGAAAGCGTCAACCGCCGGGATTACCCCGTCCTGCAGGGGGGGATGCTGCTGATCGCCGCCATCATCATTACGGTCAACCTGCTGGTGGACCTGCTCTCCGGGCTGATCAATCCGCGCATCCGGCACGCGGCGTGAGGCGGCGTACGTCAAGGTCGCCGGCTCCGGCAGCGTGGCGGGGCGGCACGGCTGGCCTCAAGGACGCTGCGCGCCGGCTTCGCCGGTGGCCTTCGGCCATCCTTGACCCCGGCCGCGCCGCCCCGCCGTTAGAGTGTGCGGCCGGGACGAAGGAACGGCGCTTGCAGCCGAACCAAGGAACGTTCGTCAGGTCGTACCAGGTCTCGGGCGCGCCGAGTCACAGCCGTCATTCCCGCGAAAGCGGGAATCCATGTGCCGCGTGGACCTGCGCGGGGGTGCTCCGATGAGCGCGACCACGGCCGCTGCGCTGCGGCTGCAGCTGCGCGGCTTCTGCCGACACTATGCGAGCGGGCAGGGCGGGATGATCGGGCTGCTGCTGGTCGGCCTGCTGCTGCTGGCGGCCGCCCTGGCGCCGGTGCTGGCGCCGCACGATCCGCTGGTGCAGGCGCGCGACGCCCTGCTGCGGCCGCCGGGCTGGCCGTACCCGCTGGGTACCGACGATGTCGGCCGCGACGTGCTGGCCCGGCTGCTCTACGGCGCCCGTCTGTCGCTCGCCGTCGGCGTCATCGTGGTGACGCTCGGGTCGCTGGCCGGCACGTTGCTCGGAGTGCTGGCCGGCTTCTCCGATGGGCTCGTCGACGGCATCGTCATGCGGCTGATGGACGTGCTGCTGGCCTTGCCGACCCTGCTGCTGGCCGTCGCCATCGTCGCGGTGCTGGGGCCGGGGCTGCAGCACGCGATGCTGGCGGTCGCCGTGGTGCAGCTGCCGGCCTTCGTGCGGCTGACCCGGGCGTCGGTGCGCGCCGAGCGGCGCCGGGAATACGTCGCCGCCGCGCGCATGGTCGGGTCGGGCCGGGCGCGGCTGATGTTCCGCACCGTGCTGCCCAACTGCATGGCGCCGCTGATCGTGCAGGCCAGCCTGTGCTTCTCCACCGCCATCCTGGACACCGCCGCCCTCGGTTTCCTCGGCCTCGGCGCACAGCCGCCGACGCCGGAATGGGGCACCATGCTGGCCGATGCGCTGCAATTCGTGCAGAGCGCCTGGTGGGTGGTGACCTTCCCCGGCGCCGCCATCCTGCTGACCGTGCTGGGGTTCAATCTCATCGGCGACGGCCTCCGGGACGCGCTCGACCCCAGGCTGAAGCGATAATCGATCAGTAGCTCAGCCGAGCGACGGCGCGCAGCTCCTCGGGCGTGCTGGTGCCGAAGCCGAAGAATTCGAGATAGGCCGGGATCATCTCGAACAGCATGTCCGCGCCGACCTGCACCGGGCAGCCCTTGTCGCGGGCGGCGCGCAGCAGCGGGGTGAACTCCTCCTTCATCACCACCTCGCCGACGAACGTGCCGGGCGCCACACGGTCGATGTCGACCGGCAGCTGGTCGCCCTCCTTCATGCCCATCGGCGTCGCGTTGACGACGATGTCGTAGCCCGCCGGATCGTCCGATCCGGTCACCACCTGAAGCCCGGAATAGTGCGCCCGCAGCCGCTCGGCGAGCCCCTCCGCCGAGGCGGCGTGCACATCGTAAAGGCCGATCGCCGCCAGGCCCGACGCGGCGAGAGACGCGGCGATCGCCGAGCCGACGCCGCCGGCGCCGACCACCAGGGCCCGCGCGCCGGCGACCCTCTGGCCCTTGCGCTCGACGCCGCGCACGAAGCCGCTGCCGTCGAACATGTCGCCGAGCAGCGAGCCGTCCGGGCGCTTCAGCACCGCGTTGCACGAGCCGGCGATCCGCGCCGTGGTGGTCAGCTCGTCGACCAGCCGCGTCGTCGTCACCTTGTGCGGCATCGTCACCAGGGCGCCGTGCAGCGTGGTGATGCGGAACAGGTTGCGGAACAGCCCTTCGTAGTCCTCGGGCAGCACGCCCAGCGGCACCACGACGGCGTCGATGCCCTGCTGCTCGAACCACGGATTGTAGATCATCGGCGCCTTGAACGACGCCGTGGGGTAGCCGAGGTGGGCGACGACCTGGCCGCGCCCGGTGATCATGCAGCGAGGCCCGGGGCGGCGATGCCCAGGGCCGCCCGCGCCTCGGCCGGCGTCGCCGGGCGGCGGCCGTGCCGCCCCGCCAGTTCGGCCGCCATCGCCACCAGCTCGGCATTGCTGCCGGCCAGCCGGTCGCGGCTGATCCGGATGTTGTCCTCGAGACCGGTGCGCACGCCGTCGCCGTTGCGCGCCAGCACCCACTCCATCACCCGGGACTGGTTGACGCCGATCCCCGCCGCCGTCCACGTCGCCTTCGGCAGCACCCGGCGGATCTCGCTCAGCATCATGTCGAGCAGATGCTCCTCGGCGGGCAGCGCGTTCTTCACCCCCATGACGACCTGCACGTGCGGCCGCTCGTCCATCAGCCCGGCATCGATCAGCCGGCGGGCGCCGTGGATGTGGCTGAGATCGAACAGCTCGATCTCCGGCCGCACGTTGAATGTCTGCATCCTGGTGGCGAGCTCGGTCACCAGGGCGGCGCCGTTCTCATAGACGATGGTCGGGAAGTTGACCGACCCCGTGGACAGCGACGCCATGTCCGGGCGCAGGTCAAGCGCATTGCCGCGCGCCGACGGATCGCGTCCGCGCCCGCCGGTGGAGAACTGGACGATCATGCCGGGACAGTGCTTGCGCACGCCTTCCTGCACCTGGGCGAACAGCGCCGGGTCGCTGGAGGGACTCTCGTCGGGGTTGCGGACGTGGATGTGGACCAGGCTGGCGCCCGCCTCGAACGCGGCCTGCGTGCTTTCCACCTGCTCGGCCGGCGTGGTCGGCACGGCGGGATTGTCCTTCTTGCGCGGCACCGAGCCGGTGATGGCGACGGCGATGACGACGGGGTTCATGGCAACACCTCACACGTCGAAGAACACGGTTTCAGCAGGGCCTTGCAGATGGATATCGAAGACATACGCCGGGCCGCCGTCGCGGTCCTCGCGTCGGGCGATCAAGGTGCCGCGGCGTTCGGCCTCGATGATGTTGAGCACGGGATCTCCGGCGTTCGCCTCCGCCTCGTCGCCGAAATACATCCGGGTGGCGAGCCCGATGTTGATGCCGCGCGCCGCCAGCCAGACATTGACGTGCGGCGCCATCGGCTTGTGGCCGTGCCGGCCGATCACCCGACCCGGCTTGACGGTCTCGAAGACATAGACGCCGGTGTCGAACGCCGTGCCGGTGCGGCCCCAGCCGCGAAAGCCCGCGTCGAGCGACTTCTCCTGCCGGTCGGCCGGCGAATTGTAGCGGCCGGCGGCGTTCGCCTGCCAGATCTCCAGCATGATGTCCCGGCAGACTTGGCCGAGGCCGTCGAACACCCGGCCCTCGATGCGGATGCGCTGACCCGGCGTCTGCGGCCCGGCCAGCACATTGCCGAACGGGCGCTCGAAGATGTCGAACCCGGCCTGGTGCGGGATGAGGCCGATATGGACATACGGCCCGGCGGTCTGCGACGGCGTTTCCTGCAGATACTGCATGGTGTCCAGCATCGCCTCAGTTCCCCTCCAGCTTGTTCTCGAAGACCGTGGCACGCTTGCCGCGCAGGACGATGTCGAAGCGATAGGCGAGGCTGTCGAGCGGTATGGAGTGGTTCAGGTCGAGGGCCGCGATCAGCCGGCGGCGGGCGGCGGGATCGGGGATGGTGTTGAGGATCGCGTCCTTCGGGATCAGCGGGTCGCCCTCGAAATACATCTGGGTGATCAGCCGCTGCGCGAAGCCGGAGCCGGAGAGCGAGAAGTGGATGTGCGCCGGCCGCCAGGAATTGACGAAGTTGCGGAAGGGATAGGCGCCGGGCTTCACCGTGCGGAACCGGTAGGAGCCATCGGCATCGGTGACCATGCGGCCGCAGCCGCCGAAATTCGGGTCGATCGGGGCGAGATAGGTGTCGTTCTTGTGGCGGTATCGGCCGCCGGCATTGGCCTGCCATACCTCGACAAGGGCGCCGGGCACCGGCCGGCCGTTCTCGTCCAGCACCCGTCCATGCACGACGGTGCGCTCGCCGATCGGCTCCCCATTCTTGGCGTAGTTGAGGATCAGGTCATTGTCCAAGGGGCCGAGCTCGTCCTGGCCGAAGACCGGGCCGGTGACCTCGGAGAGAGAGTTCTGCAGTGACCACAGCGCCAGGCGCGGCGAGCGCAGCGTCGTGCTCTTGTAATCCGGCGTGAAGGCGGGCGGCTGCTGGCTCCGGTCACGCTGGAAGAACTCGAAAGGTTGCTCGGACATCTCTGCTGTCTCCTCAAACGCGAGCCTGCCGGGCGCGCGCCTGCGCCGCCATCCGCACCGGCGCGTTCGCCGCCCCGAAGCCGGCATAGCCGCGGCGCTGCACGATTTCGAAAAAGAAGCGGTCCTGGAATGCGGCGGTGTAGGTGTGATGGAATTCGCCGGATGCGTCGCGGTCGTAGAGCAGGCCGAGCCGCGCCAGCTCTGCCGTCGCGGCGTCGTCCAGGTCGAGCCGCGCCTGCACATCTTCGTAGTAGTTCGGCGGGATCGACAGCAGCCTCTCTCCGGCGCTTTCGGCGCGCCGCACGAAACCGGCGATATCGTCCGTCGCGAGCGCGATGTGCTGCACGCCGGCGCCGGCGAATGTCGAGAGGAAGCGGCTGGTCGTGGTTTCCTTCGCTTCGGATTCGTTGAAGGTCAGGCGCAGCGCGCCGGAGGCGTTCGCCATCGCCCGGCTCTGGATCAGGCCGTACGGATCCGGCACGTCCATGACGGGCTGCGGCTGCAGGCCGAACAGCGAACGCCAGAACAGCAGGAAGGAGTCCATCTGGCCCGGCGCCAGCGCGATCGCCAGATGATCCACCCCGATCAGCGCGCCGTCATTCGCCCCGGTCGGCAGCAGGTGGAAATCGTCCTGCCAGAAATCCAGCTCGCCTTCGCCGCGCTCCACGAGATAGATCAGCTCGCCGTCGGGACCGCGCACCGCGGGGATCTCGCGCTCGCCCTCGCCGGCCGGCTCGCGCCAATCCGGGATCAGCAGGGCGCGCGCGCGGGCGACGGCGCGACCGGGGTCATCGACGCGCAGCGCCATGGCGCACACGGCTGGTCCGTGCAGCTGGAAGTGCTCGGCGGCGGCGCTGTCCGGCTCGGCGTTGAGCACCAGCTTCAGCCGTCCCTGGCGATACAGCGTCACGTCCTTGGATCGGTGCCGCCCCGCCAGGTGGAACCCCAGGCGCTCCAGCATCGACGCCAGCGCCGCGCCGGCCTCGGCATCGACGGCGAATTCCAGGAACTCGATACCGTCCGTTTCGGCGATCGCCGGCAGCGCCTCGGGCCCGCGCGCCTGCGCCTCCGCCAGGATCAGCGAGCGCAAGCCGTCGCGGGCGATCCGTCGCGACGGCGATGCGCGGAAATGATCGTTGAACACTTCGAGCGACAGCGGTCCGGCATAGCCGCTCGCCAGCACCGCCTGCACGAACTCGGTCACCGGCAAGTCGCCCTGGCCGGGGAAATTGCGGAAATGCCGGCTCCAGGACAGCACGTCCATGTCGCGCCGCGGCGCATCGGCCAGTTGCACGAGAAAGATGCGATCGCCCGGCACCTCCGCCAAGCCGGCGGGATCGTCCTTCAGGGCGAGGGTGTGGAAGCTGTCGACGATCAGGCCGAGCGCCGGGTGCGCTGCCTTCTGCAGGATGCGCCAGGCGTGACGCCATCGCCGGATGTGGCGTCCCCAGCTCAGCGCCTCGAAGCCGATGCGCAAGCCGCGGCTGGCCGCTGCCTCGGCCATGTTGTGCAGGTCGGCGGCGGCGCGCGCGTCATCGTCGATTGCCGCCGCCTGGGTGTTGCTGCAGACCAGCAGCAGGTCGGTGCCGAGCGCCTGCATGATGTCGAACTTGCGCTCTGCCCGGTCGAGATTGCGGGCGCGCTGCGGCTCCGGCATCGCCTCGAAGTCGCGGAACGGCTGATAGACCTCGATCGCCAGCCCGAGATCGTCGGCGATGCTCCGCACCTCGGCGGGCGAGCCGTCGAAGGCCAGCAGGTCGGCCTCCATCACTTCGACGCCGTCGAAGCCGACCCGTGCGGCGGCCTCCAGCTTGTCGGCGAGGGTTCCGCTCAGCGCGACGGTGGCGATCGACTTGCGGAGCATGGCTATCTAGTGGTCCGATCGCTGCAGTCGGTTCCCGACTGCAGCGTGAATCGGCCCACAAACAAAATAACTGGTGGTGCGATTCACGATGCAGATGGCGCACCGGCCGTTGTTGCGATCCAACAATGCTGGGGGAGCCATCTGCATCGATCGCACCACTAGGTCGCCTTTTCGTCCATCAGCCTAGCCAGACGCCGCAGGGCCAACAAGTAGCCCTGCGTGCCGAAGCCGGCGATCACCCCGTCGGCGCGGGTGGAGACGAAGGAGTGGTGGCGGAATTCCTCCCGCTTGTGGACGTTGGAGATGTGCACCTCGATGACGGGGTGATCGAAGGCGTTCAACGCGTCCAGGATGGCGACGGAATAATGCGTGAACGCCGCCGGGTTGATGACGATCCCGCCGGCGCTTTCCCGCGCCTCATGGATCCAGTCGACGATTTCGTATTCGCGGTTGCTCTGGTGGAAGCGCAGCTCGAGCCCCAGCTCCGTCGCGAGCGCGCGGCAGTCACGCTCGACATCGGCCAGGGTCTCGTGCCCGTAGATGTGCGGCTGGCGCTTGCCCAGCAGGTTCAGGTTGGGTCCGTTCAGCAGGAAGACGAGGCGGCTCATGGCGCCCTCACGACTTGGCCAGCCCGGCCTCGCCGATGCCCTGCGCGCGAAGCCGGTCGTACAGCGACTTCTCGACGGGAATCGCGTCGCGGTGACCGAGATCGTCGAGCCGGATGCGATAGGTCTCCCGGGCGCTCCAGGCCGCGACCGCGGCGATCACCGTTACCGCCAAGGTGATGGCGCCGATGGTGAGCGGAACGTTGGTCGAGCCCGGCGGCGCGACCGCCGCGAACAGCGCCGGCAGCAGGGCGGTGATGGTGGTGCCGACGTTCTGCGCAATCGCCATCGCCGAGACCCGCGTGCGCGTCTGGAAGAGCTCGGGGAAGAAGCTCGGGAAGACCGCGTTGTAGCCCTGATAGACGACGCCCCACATGAGCAGCGACGTGGCGATCGCCAGCCATACGTTATGGATGCTGATGAAATAGAGGTAGGCGAAGGAGAGCAGCCCGGCGCTGAGCGCCCCGAAGATGATCGGCGGACGCCGGCCGATCGCGTCCGAAAGCTTGCCGACATAGGGAATGATGAGCACCGCCAGGATATTGCCGACGACCGGAATCCACAGATAGACGTCGGCCGAGAAGCGGATGCCGTAGGCCGGCTGGACCGCGTAGGCGGCGCCGAAGATCGTCGCGACCACGGCGATCACATTCATCAACGCCATGCAGATGACGCGCAGCATGTCGTCCCAGCTGAGCGCGAAGGCCTGGGCGATCGGCGACTGAGGTATCTGGCCATGCGCGCTCTCGGCGGCGAAGGCCGGCGTTTCGTCGACTTTACGGCGGATGATGTAGCCCGCGATGATGACCGCCACGCTGAGCAGGAAGGGGATCCGCCAGCCCCAGGAGTGGAAGGCATCCGAGGACATGTAGTGCGCCAGCGGCAGGAACACGGCGGCGGCGAGGATCTGCCCGGCCTGCACACCCTGCAGCGTGAAGCTGGAGAGGAAGCCGCGCCGACCGAACGGCGCGTGCTCGAGGATCATCGAGCTGGCGCCGGAGATTTCCCCGGCGACGGCGAAGCCCTGGATCAGCCGCACGGTGACCAGCAGGATGGGCGCCAGCATGCCGACCTGCTGATAAGTCGGCAGGATGCCCACCGCCATCGTCGAGGCGCCCATCAGGAACATGCAGACCAGCAGCACCCGCTTGCGGCCGTGCGTGTCGCCGAAATGCCCGAGGACGAAGGCGCCGATCGGCCGGGCGACGTAGCCGACACCGTAGGTCGCCAGCGAGGCGACGATGGCGACCGTCGGATTTCCCGAGGGAAAGAAAATCTGCGGAAAAATCAGCGACGCCGCCGTGGCATAGATGAAGAAGTCATAGTATTCCAGCGCCGAACCGATCCATCCGCTGGCCGCCGCCTTTTCCGACTGCTTGCCGCCGTGCGGTTCAGCATCCCTGAGGTCGGCCATTTGAGTCTCCTCCCGAACGGTCTTTTCGCCGGCTGAAACCTGGCAATCGGGTCAAGCCGCTGGCGGTTTGTCAAGCCGACAGTATGGCCTGCGAGGGAAGGCGGCAAAACCGGCTAGCCCCGGCGAGGGGAGTGCCGGCCGGCAGCATCGCGGTTCGGCCCGCAGCATTTGCGCAGGCCTGCGTCACCGGCGCATCCTGCGGGAATGATCGATGTGCTCACGGAAGATTTCCGGCAGACCCCTTATTGGTGGGACGCCGCTCCGCCGGAACCCGCCGCCGCGGCGATCCCGGAAGCCACCGACGTCGCGATCATCGGCTCCGGCTATACCGGCCTGTGCTGCGCCATCGAGTTGGCCGGGCATGGCGTGGGAACGGTGGTGCTCGAAGCCGGCGATCTCGGCGCCGGCGCCAGCACGCGCAGCGGCGGGATGGTGACCGGCGGCCAGAAGCTGGTGGTCTCCGGCGCCACGCACGGGATTGCACCGGAACGCCGGGCGCGGCTGCTCGAGGACGCCCACGAATCGCTCGCCATGCTGGAGCAGCGCATCGCCGATTACCGGCTCGATGCCGAGTACGAACGGTATGGCAGGCTCATTCTGGCGCACATTCCGCGGCACTACGAGCGCCTGGTGCGCTGGGCCGAGCTGCTGCGGCGCGCCGGATCCGCGGTGTCGCTGCTTTCGCGGGAGGCGCTCGCCGGCGAGGTCGGCGGCACGCGGTATCACGGCGGCCTGCTGATCGAGGATTACGGCGGCCTGCATCCCGCGAAATACCACCGTGCGCTGCGCCGGGCGGCGTGCGATCGTGGCGCGGTGCTCGCCTCGCACGCGGCGGTCGGCGCGATCCGGCGCCTGGCGGAGGGTTTCGAGGTGGTCACCGGACGCGGCGTCCTGCGCGCACGCTCCGTGGTGGTGGGCACCAACGGCTACACCGGACCACTGATCCCGCATCTCCAGCGCCGGGTGGTGCCGGTCACCGCCTACGTCATCGCAACGGAACCGCTGCCGCCGGGCCTCCCGGAGAAGCTGATCCCGCACCGGCGCATGCTTTCGGACACCAAGCGGCAGCTCTACTGGATACGGCTCTCACCGGACGGCACGCGCATGATCTTCGGCGCACGGCCGCATCTGGTCGACACCGACACGCAAACCGCCGCGCGGAGCATGCACGGCATGCTCGCCGGCGTCTGGCCGGAACTCGCCGACGTGCGCATCAGCCATTGCTGGACCGGTAATGTCGCGATGTCCGTCGACCATCTGCCGCATATGGGCGTGCATGACGGCATCCACTACGCGCTCGGCTGCAACGGCAGCGGCGTCGCGATGATGAGCTATCTCGGTCAGCAGACCGCGCGCAAGATCCTCGGCACGCAGAACCGCCCCTGCGCCTTCGACAGCGCGGATTTTCCGCCCTTCCCGCTGTACCGCGGCTGGCCGTGGTTCGTGCCGCTGGTTGCGGCATGGCGTCGGCTGCGAGACAAGCTGGAAAGCCGGTAAATGAGGTCTGGGGTCCCCTGGGCAGAGCCCTCGCCTTTCTCTCTTACGCCGGCCGCACGTTCCAGAACGTTGCTGTGCCGTCGAGCACACCGGTGATGCGCTTGCGATAGGCCGTGGGCTGCTTGTACTGGCCCAGCGGAAAGAACGGCACTTCCTCGAAGGCGACGCGCTGGATCTCGCGGCAGAGCCGTTGCTGCTCGTCCAAGGTCGCCGCCTGCAGCCATTGCGCGCGCAGCGCCGGGATGCGTTCGCTGGTGGCCCATCCGGGATAGCTGGCATTGCCCTGCAGCTGCAATTCGCCGACCGGGTTCAGCCAGTCCATGCCCTGCGGATTGCCGACGAAGGCGTTCCAGCCGCCGGAAGCAGCGGGCGCCTTGCTGGTTCGCCGCGTCAGCACGTTGCCGAAACTGAGGGCGACGTAGTCGACCTTCATGCCGGCCTGTCGGAACATGTCGGCGGCGACGTCGCCGAGCGGCTTCTGCGCGACGCTGTCCGCCGGCACCAGCAGCACAATCGTTTCGCCGGCGTAGCCGGCCCGCTCCAGCTCCTGCCGGACCTTGTCGTCGTCGCGCGGTCCGGTGAACACCGCCAGCCCCTCGTCGCTGGCCATCGGCGTGCCGGGACAGAAATAGCCGGTGGGCGTGTGCTGATACGCGGGGTCGCGGCCGGCGACGGCGGTCATGAACGCCGCCTGGTCGATCGCCCCCAGCAGTGCCCGTCGGACCGCCGGCTTGTCGAACGGCGGCTGCAGATGGTTGACCTGCAGCGAGCCCATGAAGCCCAGCGGGTCGAGCACCTTGATCGCGATGTCGGGCTGGCGGCTCAGCACCGGCAGCAGATCGTGCGGCGCGTTCTCCAGCCAGTCCTGCTCGCCCGCCTGCAGCGATGCGGTTGCCGTGCCGATGTCCGGCATCGTCGTCCACTCGACGCGATCGAAATGCACGATCTTCGGCCCGGAGGTCCAGTCGGTGACGCCGCCCTCGCGCGGGCGATAGGCCTCGAAGCGCTGATAGGCGTTGCGCACGCCGGCCAGCCGCTCGTCCGCCTTGTAGCGGAACGGGCCGCTGCCGATCACCTCGGGGATCTGTTTGAACGGATCGGTTTGCGCCAGGCGCTCCGGCATCATGAAGCAGGCCGGCACCGCGACCTTGCCGAGCGCATAGGGCAGCAGGGGAAACGGCCGCTTCAGCCGGAATCGGATGGTCCGGTCGTCGGCGGCTTCGAGAGAGTCGGTGGCCTGCATCAGCGCGTCGCCGAAGCCGTCGCGTCGCGCCCAGCGGCGGATCGAGGCGACGCAGTCGCGCGCCAGCACCTTCTCGCCGTCGTGCCAGAGCAGGCCCTCGCGCAGCACCAGCTCCCACCGCCGTCCGTCATCCTCGATGCGATGTCCCTCGAGCATCTGCGGCGACACGTCGAGGCGGGTGTTCATGCCGTAGAGCATGTCGAACACCATCAGCCCGTGGGTGCGCGACACCTGTGCCGAGGCGGCGAAGATCGGGTCGGTGAAGGCCAGGTCGATGACCGGAATGAAGTGCAGCGTGGTGTCCGCCGCCGCCCGCCCGATCCGCGGCACGGCCAGCGCCGGCGAGAGCGCGGCTGCACGCAGCAGGGTGCGGCGACGCATCGCTCAGGCGTCCAGCCAGGCAAGGCCGCCCGGCGGCGGCGCGATGTCGGGGTTGTTCGCGAGCATCCGCTGCCAGACGCCGCGCGTCACCGCCTGGGCCTCGCGCAGCAAGGCGGGCTCGTCGATGGTCAGCACGCGGCGGTCGCGCATGACGAAGGCGCCGTCCACCATGACGGAGTGGACGATCCCGGGATGGCCGTAATGCACGAGGTTGCTGGTCAGCCGCACGATCGGCCGCATCACCGGGGTGTTCAGGTCGAGCATGGTGAGGTCCGCCTTCTTGCCCGTCTCGATCGAGCCGATCTCCGCCGCCGCGCCGACCGAGCGCGCCGCATTGCGCGTGATGGTGTCCAGCATCGCCTCGGGCTGCGGATCGACGCCGTCCTCGCGCTCGCGGCCGCGGCCGCCGCGATGCACGATGAGCCCGATCTTCAGCGCATGGAAGATGTCCTCCGTCATGTTGTCGGTGCCGAGGGCGATGTTGACCCCGGCGTCGCGGATGCGGCCGATCAGCGCGCGGTGCGGACCGCGGCGCGACGAGTTGGCGGGGCAATGCGCCATCTGCACGCCGCGCTCGGCCAGCAGGTCGACATCCGACGGGCTGCAGAACGTCCAGTGTGCGCCGACCAGGTCGGGACCGAGAAAGCCCTCGCGATCGAGATACTCGGCCGGTGTCGCACGGTGCGCCGCCCTGACGGCACGCTGCTCGTCCAGTCCCTGCGACAGATGCACCGTCCGGGTCAGGCCGTGGCGCCGCGCCAGGTCGAGCAGCGAGGCCAGCATGCGCGGCGAGCAATTATCCGGGGCGTGCGCCGCGACCTGGCAGCGCACACGGTCGCCGTGGCTGCCATGCAGCGTCTCGATGATGCCGGTCGTGCGATCGAGGAAGCCCTGGCCGAAGGCTTCGTCCACGGTGTAGTCGCCGGCGCGGATGCGCAGCGTGTTGATGTCCGCGGCGTTCTCCGACAGCCAGAGTCGCAGTCCGGTCGACGCCATTGCCCCGGCGTAGCCGGCGACGAAGCGGAACGGATCTACCAGCGTGGTGCAGCCGCTGCGGATCGCCTCCAGGCAGCCGAGGCTCGCCATCACCGCCCGCTCGGCATCCGACATTTCCCAGGAGACCGGCGACATGTAGGCGTAGACGGAATTGCCGTCGAAATCCTCGACGGTGCCGCGCAGCACGGTGAGCACGGTGTGGGTGTGGGCGTTGATGAAGCCGGGGAAGACCGCGATTCCGCGTCCGGCGACGCGCTGAAGCGCCGGAAACTCCGCCTCGAGCGCGGCGGTCGGGCCGATCGCGGCGATGCGGTTGCCCTGCACCGCCACCGCGGCGTGATCGAGAACGCGCCGCCGGTCGTCGCACGTGACGACCAGCGTGTCGGTGATCAGCGTGCCATCCACTCAGGGATGATAGGGGATCGGCCGACCTCCGCAAACCCGGCGGCCGAGCGTTCCGGCCGCCGGAGCTGCGAGCCTCAGTAGCGCCAGTGCCCGGGCACCCAGCGCCAGCCGTTCCAGAACGGCCGGACCCAGACCCGCGGACCCGGGGCCGGGTAGGGCGCGTAGACCACCGGCGGGGGCGCCACATAGACCGGCTGTGGCGCGTAGTAGTAGGGAGCCGGGGCGACGCCGATCCAGACCCCGCCGCGCCACCAGGCATTGGCGTGAGACGAAATCGTCAGCGGCAGCAGGAGTGCCGCCGCAACCGCGGCTCCTTTCAGCAGGCGGAACCGGGCGGAACGAGGCGCTGTGCTGGTCACGACCTTCCTCCAGAACATGGAGCCAGACATTGCTGGCCGTTCCAGCGAGATATGGACCTGCCCCGGCCGGTCAAGATCATCGCAAAAAACGTTACATTCGGAGAGAAGCGTGTAACGGCGTGCGCCCAACCGCCGGTTGCCTAATCCTGCGGCGCGAGTCTCGCCTCGGCCGCGGCACGCCCCAGAGTTGAGCCGGAGGCAACCTGGCTTCGTCGGCCGCTGAGCCGCGCGTACAGCGCCAGCGCCTGCCCGACCACCTGGTCCATGTTGTAGTAGCGGTAGGTCGCCAGCCGCCCGACGAAGGAGACGTTCGCGGTGCCGTCCGCCAGCGCCTGATAGCGGGTGTAGAGCCGGGCATTCTGCGGCCGCGGCACGGGATAATACGGATCGCCCTCCGCCGTCGGAAATTCGTAGGTGATGCTGGTGCGGGCGTGGCTCTGTCCGGTCAGGTGCTTGTATTCGGTGACCCGGGTCCAGGGAACTTCGGGGGAGGGATAGTTCACCACCGCCACCGGCTGCAGCCACTCCTGCTCCAGCGTGCGGTGCTCGAAGCGGAGCGAGCGATAGGGCAACGGGCCGAAACGGAAGTCGAAGAACTCGTCCACCGGCCCGGTGAAGATCAGATGCCCGTACCGGACGCGCTCGGCGACATCGCGCCACTCCGTGCCGAGCGACGTCTCGATGTTCGGATGGTCCAGCATGGTCTCGAACATGCGGGTGAAGCCGTGCAGCGGCATGTTCTGGAAGCTGTCGCCGAAATAGCGGTCATCGTCATCGGTGCGCGTCGGCACGCGGGCGGTGACGGATTTGTCCAGCTCCGAGGGGTCGATGCCCCATTGCTTGCGTGTGTAGCCGCGGAAGAACGCCTCGTAGAGCTCGCGTCCGACGCGGCCGAGGACGACGTCCTCCGCCGTGCGGATGGCGGCTACAGGCTCGGCCTTCGAGGCCAGGAAGGCGTCGACCTCGTCGGCCGAGAGATCGAGGCCGAAGAAGCGGTTGATGGTGGTGCGGTTGATCGGGATCGGCAGCCTCTGCTCGCCGATCTGCGCCAGCACGCGATGCTGGTACGGGCGCCACTGCGTGAAGCGCGACAGATATTCGCTGACTTGTGCGGAGTTGGTGTGGAAGATGTGCGGGCCGTAGCGATGCACCAGGATGCCGGCGCCGTCGTGATGGTCATAGGCGTTGCCGCCGACATGCGGGCGCCGATCCACCAGCATGACCCGCTTGCCCGAGCCGGCGGCCAGGCGCTCCGCCATCACCGATCCGGCGAAGCCGGCGCCGACGATGAGATAGTCGAACGCCGCCCGCCCCAGCACCGCCGGCGCGCGCGACGGCCGTGGCGCGCGATGCTCGGCCACCAGCCGCGCCATGCGCGACCACGTGCGATCCCATGACATGTCGGCGAGCGCGCGATCGGCCTCCTCGAGCCAGCCGCCCGGGCCGCGCCGCAGCGCCAGCAGCCGCTCGCCCTCCGCGATGAACTGCTCCGGCGAGCCGGCGATGCCGACCGCCTGCAACGTGCCGTATTGCCGGACGACGTCGGTGATCGGCGTGGAAATCACCGGCAGGCCGGCGGCGAGATACTCGGGCGTCTTCGTCGGGCTGATGTAGCGCGTCGCCTCGTTCTGCGCGAACGGCATCGTCGCCAGATCCCACGAGCCGCTGTAGCCGGGAAGATCGGCGTAGGGGCGGCTGCCGAGATAGTGGATGTTCGGCCGCTGCGGCAGCTCCGCCGGGTCGATCTTCACCACCGGGCCGATCATCACGAAGTGCCAGTCGGGGCGCGCCTCGGCGACCCCGGCGAGCAGCTCGCGATCCAGGCGCTCGTCCAGCACGCCGTAGAATCCGAGCCGCGGGTGCGGAATGTCGCGCTGGTCCGCAGGTTCGGTCAGGCCGCCGCGCGCCGCGCGGAAGTGTCTGATATCGACGCCGCTCGGAAACAGGTGCGCCGCACGATGCTGCGCGCGCTTGGCCTTGAACAGGCTGTGACCGCCGGTGAAGACCAGATCGGCGCGCGCCAGCAACCGGCTTTCCCACTCGCGCATCGCCGCCGGCGCGCCGCGAAACAGCGACAGCTCGTCCATGCAGTCATAGACTATGGGATGTCCGCGCAGATGGCCAGAAAAAGCCAGCGCCATCGGCGTATAGTACCAGAGAACCGGGTCGGTGACGCGCTCGCTCCGCAGCAGCCCGTCCAGCAACGCCTTCTCTGCGAGAGTCGCGGCCGTCTCGTCCAGGCCCCGCGGCAGCCGTGGCTGCAGCACGGTGACCGCTTCCTCCGTCACCGTCACATCAAGCGTCGGTCGAGCGACATCGGCGAAGCTGGGCTCCTCCCAGAAGAACACGCGCATCGAGTGGGCGAAGCGGGAAAGCAGATGCTGCGGCCGCTGCAGGACGAAATGCCAGCGCAGATGCGAGAAGCAGAGCAGGTCGCCCGTCGGGAAAGGCACGACCGTCATCGGCCGGTTCCGGGGCGGCGATACCGGAACGAGGGATGACAGGCATCTGAGGTGCGGTTCTGCACAATCCGTCTCCGAGACAATGACGACCGGGCTCGACCGCGTTCCCGCGCGTCGGCACGCTCCAAGGCATGAATGGGGCAGACAAGGACGGCGGTTTATAGCGGGTTGTAACCGCTACGTCGCTTTCCGGTTCCGGCGAGCCGCAAACGCCACTGAAAATTGCTGCGGACGCCCGGTTCAGATCAGACCTGCATGAGCTTCCTCGCGCTAAGTTGTGGCGCTACCGTACGGAACAAGCGTTGCGCGTGCGGATCACTCGTATACGCGCGCCACCATGCCGGCAAGCCTGTCTGTCCAGGCGCGTGCGATCGGCATTCAGTCCGGGAGAAAATGCTGCAACGGCCGGTCGTTGCAGGATTTTCGCGCGCGACGATCGCAATTCGCGGCTGCGGGCCACCGCACGGGGCGGGTCAGGCAGGATCGGCGTCGGGGCTGCCGATCCAGGCGAGATAGCGAGCCACCGAGGCGGCCAGCGCCGCCTCGGCGTCCCGTGCGATCACCCGGTCCCAGAACGCGCCGTAGATGCGGTCGTAGCGCCAGGGCGCCAGCCGGGCGGCGATGCCGCGCACCGCCGCCTCCCCCAGCGGCAGCAGGTTGGGGTAGCTGCGCATGAAGCTGACATGCGCGCGGTCCGGCGTGACCTGGGCGATGTCCCCGCTCAGCAGGGCGCCCCGCCCTTCGGCAGCGGCCTCCCAGTGCAGCACGGCGCCCCCGGGGAAGTGGCCGCCGGCACGGATCAGGGTCAGGCCCGCCCCGAGCCGCCTGGTCTCGCCCTCCCACGGCTGCACGGCCGGGTCCGGCCGCATGATCCAGGCGCGATCCGCCGCGTGCACGTGCACCGTGGCGCCGAAGGCATGCGCCCACTCCACCATTGTCGTGTAGTAGTGGGGGTGCGAAATGGCGATGTCGGCGATGCCGCCGAGGCCGCCGATCAGCTCGACGGTGGCGTCGTCGATCAGGCTGATGCAGTCCCACAGCACATTGCCCGCGGGCGTGCGCAGCAGCAGGGCTCGCTGGCCGATGGCGAAATGCGGGCTGGTGCCGATTCCCAGCAGCCCCGGCTCCAGCGTGCGAAAGCCGTTGAGGTGGGTGTGGCGGAGGGCTGCAAGGCTGGTCCAGGACTGGCCCCCCGGTGCCACGTATTGCCGCTCCTCCGTGCAGACGGGGCAGGTGTCCGGCGGCGCGTCGGCGGGCGGATACTGGGTGCCGCACGTCGTGCAGATGAAGGCGGTGGCCATCAGTCCTCGATCGCCGCGTAGGTGAGCACGCGCAGCTCGCGTCGCAGCGGGTAGGTGGAGGAGGGCATCAGCTGGGTCAGCAGGATCACCGCCATCTCTTCGGCGGGATCGACCCAGAAGGCGGTGCTGGCGGCGCCGCCCCAGGCGTATTCGCCCGGCGTGCCGAGGATCTGCGCGCGCGCCGGATCGAGCATGACGGAAAAGCCGAGGCCGAAGCCGACCCCCTCATAGGTGGACTCGCTGAACCGCGGCTGGCCCATGTCGGCCATGTCGCCGCGCAGATGGTTCGCCGTCATCAGCGCGACGGTCTTGCGGCCGAGCAGGCGCGTGCCGTCGAGCGTGCCGCGGTTCAGCATCATCCGGCAGAAACGCACGTAATCGCCCGCGGTCGACACCAGGCCGCCGCCACCCGAACACAGTTTCCGCGGCGTGCGATAGCGGCTCTCTCCCGGGTCGTCGAGCAGCGCCAGCGCGCCGTCCGCGCCGCGTGCGTAATTGGCGGCGAAGCGATGGTGCCGGTCGGGCGGAACATGAAAGCCGGTGTCGGTCATGCCGAGCGGCGCGAGCACCCGCTCCTGCATGAAATCCTCGAAGCTCTGCCCCGAGATCACCGCCACCAGATGGCCGAGCACGTCGGTGGCGATGCTGTAGTTCCAGGCCTGACCGGGCTGCGCCAGCAACGGCAGCGCGGCGGCGCGCTCCACCACCTCGGCCAGGCTCGCCTCCTGGGTTTGGAAATCGACGCCGCGCTCGCGATACAGCGCATCCACCGGGCTCGATTCCATGAAGCCGTAGGTCAGGCCGGAGGTGTGCGTCAGCAGGTCGCGAAACGTGATGTCGCGCGCCGCCGGCACGGTGTCGAGCTTGCCGCGGCTGCCGCCGATGCAGACGCGCATGTCGGCGAAGCAGGGCAGGAATCGGGTGATCGGATCGTCGAGCTGAAACCGCCCTTCCTCGTAGAGCATCATGACGGCGACGCTGGTGAGCGGCTTGGTCATGGAATAGATGCGCACGATGGTCTCGGGCGCCATGGCGATGCCGCGCGCCTGGTCGGCGAGGCCGCAGCAGCGGTGGAACACGACGCGCCCGCGCCGCGCCACGAGTGTCGAGAGGCCGGCGAGTTTTTTCTCCTCCACCAGGCGCTGCATCCAGTCCTCGACGCGGGCCAGCCGCCGGGAGGACAGCCCGACTTCCTCGGGTCTCGCCTGCACGCTGTCTGCCATGGCGCTTTTCCGATTGCCGTTTCGACAGCTAGCTTACCGCGTCAGGCGGGGATCGTCAGGAGGCGACGCGCATGCTGGATCTCACGGGAAAGACGGCGATCGTGACGGGAGCCGGCTCGGTCGGTCCGGGCTGGGGCAATGGCCGGGCCACCGCGACCTTGCTGGCGCGTCAGGGGGCGGCGGTGCTGCTGGTCGATGTGAACGAGGCGGCAGCGGACGAGACGCGGGCGGCCATCGAGGCCGAGGGCAATAGCTGCGCCGTGCGATGCTGCGACATGCTGGACGGCACGCAGGTGCAGGAGATGGTCCAGGCGTGCATCGATCGTTTCGGTCGGGTCGATATCCTGGTCAACAATGTCGGGGGCTCCGAGCCGGGAGATGCGGCGGAGATGCCGGAGGCGGTCTGGGACCGGCAGATCGACTTCAACCTGAAAACCGTATTCCTCGGCTGCAAGCACGTGCTGCCGCTGATGGAGCGGCAAGGCGGCGGGGCGATCGTCAACGTCGCGTCGGTGGCGGGGCTGCGCAACATCCGCGGTCGGGCGCATGTCGGCTACAGCGCCAGCAAGGCGGGGGTGATCCAGTTCTCCCGCTCGACGGCGGGCAGCTACGCGCAGCGCGGCGTACGCTGCAACACGGTGGTGCCCGGCCTGATGCACACGCCCCTTGTCGAGCATCGGCTGCTGCGTCAGCTCGCCGGCAACGACGCCGAGGCGCTGATTGCCGCGCGCAACGCGGCGGTGCCGATGGGCCGCATGGGCACCGCCTGGGATGTCGCCCACGCCGTGCTGTTCCTGGCGTCGGACGAGGCCGCCTACATCACCGGGACGGAGATCGTCGTGGACGGCGGTTACAGCGCTGCCGGACTCTAGAGGGTCGCCGAACCCTTTTTATGGCGTCCCGGGCCGCCCGGCGTCGAACCCCAGGAAGCCCGCCTGCGGCACCGGCGCGCCGCCGTTGCCGGCGAACAGCTGAGGCCGTGCCGGTGCCGGTGGCGGCCGCACCTGCGCCACCGGGGTCGGCGCCGGCGCCCGTCGGCCGCGCGACGGGGGAGGAGCCGGAGCGGCGGCGACCGTGGCCGGGGGCGGTCCGCTGCCCTCGCCGGGGCCGCCGCCGCGCATCGACAGCAGCAGGAAGGAGATGTCGTTCCGGCCGAGGTCGACCGAAAGTTCGAGCGGCGTCAGGCCAAGCACGCTGTGGCCGTGCAGGTCGGCGCCGCGGTTGAGCGCGTCGCGGGCGGCGGGGAGGTCGCCGCGGTTGATAGCGTCGAACAGCGCCTCGGTGGGCGGCATGTCGTTGGGCGGGCGTTCCGGCGGCGCCACCTCGGCGGGCGTGGAACGCGCGCCGGGCAGGGCCGGGGGCGCCGGCGCCGTGCGCGTCGCCTGGTCCGGCGGCGGCGCCACCGGGTGCAGCCCGCCCGCGCTCAGATTCTGGGCGTGTGCCGGCGAGTTCAGCATCAGCCCGGCCAGCAGGGCGCCGAAGAGCAGGGGGGCAACGCGGCAACGGAGAGTCATGCGGCTACTCCAGGCTCAATTCAGGCACCAGAATCCGGCATTGAGGTAGGCGGCGAAGGCGGTCCAGGCGGCGTAGGGCACCAGCAGGCAGGCAGCGTCGGCGCGCACCCGGGCGAAGGCGGCGATGGTCAGCAGGATGAGGGCGAGCAGCGGCACGATCACCGCCAGCCCTGCGGCGGTGCTGTGCAGGCCGAAGAAGGCCGGAGCCCAGAGCGCGTTCAGGAGCAGCTGCCAGCCCCAGAGGCGCAGTGCGCTCGCCGCCCCCACCTGCCGCCAGACCAGCCAGGCCGAGACCCCGATGAGGACGTAGAGCGTGCTCCATACCGGGCCGAAGACCCAGCTCGGCGGCGTGCCGGGCGGCGGCGTGAGCGAGAGATACCAGCTGCGCAGGCTGCCGGCGGTGACCGCCCCCTCGGCGGCGCCGACCAGCAGGCACAGACCCACGAAGCCGACGAGCGCCAGCAGCGAGGACCAGGCCGAAGAGCCGGGCGAGCTGCCGCGGCCGGGAGAGCCGGCTTTCTGGAAGGCACGTCCCTCCTGCGTTCTCGCCGATGCCTAGCACAGCGCCCGCCCGTGAAGGAAGCTAAGCGCCCTCCCGTCGCCAGGCGACCAGCGCCAGGCCGAGCAGCAACGCCAAAGCGAGCCAGGGCGGCAGCAGCGGCAGGGCGGCGATGCCGGTGACGAGGTGGTCATGGTTGCGCCGCAGGCCGATCCAGGAGGTGCCGGAGAAATCGCGCTCCGGCTCGACCATCCGCAACTCGGGCGCGCCGGCCGGGTCGAGCCAGTGCACGCCCCCGCCGCTGGCCCGCACCAGGGGCAGCAGCTTCGTCGCGGTGGCCCGCAGATCGGCGAATTCCAGCGGGTTGGCGTTGGCCGAGGCGGCGTAGGCGCTGCGCACCCCGTCGGTCACCTGCCACACCCCGGGGGTGAGTGCCGGGAGGTTGGCGGTGCCGTGGCCCGGTCCGAGCGCGGTCAGGGCGAGGCGCTGGCGCTGGCCGTCCGGGTCGATGATGGTGACCTCGCCCGGCGGCCCGGGGTCGGTGGTGCGCCGCTCGATGGCCAGCCGGCCGTTCTCGATGCGCGCGGTCAGCGCGTTCTCCTCGAGTTCCGGCTCCTTCATCAGCCAATGGGCGACGCGGCGCAGCAGCTCGGCCTGCGGCCCGCCGCCTTCGTGGCCGCGCGACCATAGCCAGATCTGGTCGGAGAGCAGCAGCGCCGTGCGGCCCTCGCCGACATGGTCGAGGATCAGCAGCGGCGCCTGGCCGCCGCCGGCTTCGGGCGCGCTCATCACCACCTGCCCGGAAACATCCCCGACATCGATGCGGCGGTACCAGTCGCCCCAGCTCGGCGGCCCGCCGGCGTGCCAGCCCGGCAGGTCGGCGGTGACGGGATGGCGTTCGCCGAGCGCGGTGACCAGCGGCCGGAACGGCCCGTTGACGACGCCGCCGTCGAGCTCGGTCGGCCGCGCCGGCAGCACGCTGCCGAGCGGTGTCGCGGCGAGACTCGCCATGCCCGTGAATTCCGGGCCGACGCTCATCAGCAGCGCGCCGCCCTGGCGCACGTAATCCGCGATGTTGCGCAGATAGACCGGCGGCAGGATGCCGCGGTTCTGGAAGCGGTCCAGGATGATCAGGTCGAACTCCTTGATCTTCACCTGGAACAGTTCGCGGACGGGAAAGGCGATGAGTGCGAGCTCGTTCAGCGGGGTCAGGTCGTCTTTTTCCGGCGGGCGCAGGATGGTGAAATGCACGAGGTCAACCGAGGGATCGGCCTTGAGCAGCCGCCGCCAGGTGCGCTCCCCGGCATGCGGCTCGCCGGAGACCAGCAGCACGCGCAGCCGGTCGCGCACGCCATTGATGACAGCGGCGGCGCGGTTGTTGGCGAGGGTCAGCTCCTGC
>JAFAYM010000191.1 GCA_019240395.1 Acidisphaera sp.
GCCGGCGCCCGACGTCTGCACGAACTCGAGCTTGGCCCCGAGATCAGCGGCGATCGCCTTGGCGATGCCGACGTCATAACCGTCGAGCTGGCCGTCAGGCGTGGTGAACTCCCAAGGCGGATTGCCGCTGATCGTGCCGACCGTCAGGACGTGCGTGCGCAGCACTTTTTGCAGGATGCTTTCGCTCTGTGCCATGGCCGGGTGCGACGCCGCGCAGAGCGCAAGGATGCCCAGGAGTCCGAGGCAGCGTAGCGGACCCTGCGCACTGGGCGCCCGAGCTTTCATGAATTCCCTCCCTGGGAACGGATCGTCGCCGAGTTTGCGATCACTGGCGCCGCCCATCCTAGGAGGGTATCGCTATCCGGACAAGCAAACCGTTCCAAGAGCGAAACGAGCCGGTGGGGAGGATGCAGCGATGGACAGACCGGAGATCCTTCACGTCGGCAAGGCGCCCGACTGGTATCTCCGCGAATACGACGCGGAGTTCGTGGTTCACCATATGCCGACGGCCGATCCCGCCGCGCTGCCGCGCGGGCTGGCTGGGCGGCTCGAGGTGGTGGTCAGCGGCGGCCCGGTGCGGCGCGACTTCATCGCGGCCCTGCCGCGGCTGCGGCTGATCGCCAATCCGGCCGCCGGCTATGAGCGGGTGGACGTCGCGGCGGCGATCGAGCGCGGCGTCCTCGTCAGCAATGCGCCGGGCGCCAACGATGCCTGTGTCGCCGACATGGCGTTCGCCCTGCTGCTCGCCGTCGCGCGCCGGGTGCTGCCGGCCGACCGCTTCGTGCGCGGAGGCAACTGGCCGGGCCACGGCTTTGCGCTGGTGCGCCGGGCCAGCGGACGGCGCATCGGCATTCTCGGTCTCGGCCGGATCGGTTCGGCGATCGCCCGGCGTGCCGCCGGCTTCGACATGACGGTCAGCTACCACAACCGCAACCGGCGGCCCGATGTCGGCTTCGCGTATTGCGACAGCCCGGAGGCGCTCGCCGCCGCCTCGGACTATCTCGTCGTCGCCTGTCCCGGCGGCCCGCAGACGCGCCACCTCGTGAACGAGCGGGTGCTGCACGCCCTGGGCTCGGACGGCATCGTCGTCAACATCGCCCGCGGCACGATCATCGACGAAGCGGCGCTGGTGCGCGCGCTGGCCGAGCGGCGGATCGCCGGCGCCGGCCTGGACGTCTTCGAGAACGAGCCGGAGGTGCCGGAGGCGCTGCGCTCGCTCGACACGGTCGTGCTCACGCCGCACGCCGCCGGCGGCAGCTTCGAGACCTGGAAGGAGACCGGCGAGATCGTGCGGTCCAATATCCGCGCATTTCTGCGCGGCGAGGCGCTACCCACGCCGGTTCCCGAAATGGCGGGAATGGCCGCGCGGCAACGCTGAGCGCCAACCGGCAGGAACGCTCCGGTGCCGCAGTTCTTCGATCCGGCGCTGCTGCTGCGCAACGGCGCGGCACTCGCCTGGGGGGCGATGGAGACGCTGGCGCTCGCCAGCGCGGCGCTGGCGCTGAGCCTGGCATGCGGCCTGCTCGGCTGGCTGTGCCGGGCATCCGCCCGACGACCGCTGCGCTGGGTCGGCTTCGGCTATGTCGAGCTGTTCCGCAACACCCCCACCCTCGTCTATCTGTACCTGTTCTATTTCGGCCTGCCGGCGATCGGCCTGCACCTCGGCGCCTTCGTCTATGCGGTCCTGGCGCTCGGCATCCAGGGCGGCGCCTACGTGACGGAGATCATCCGCGGCGCCTATGCGGCGATCGCCGAGGACCAGCGCATGGCGGCGCGCGCGCTCGGCCTGCGGCACTGGCAGTCGCTGCTGCTCATCGAGCTGCCGCAGATGTTCAGCGTGGCGTTCCCGGCGCTGGGCAACCAGGTCATTTCGATTCTGCTCGGAACCGCGCTCGCCAGCGTGATCGCGGTGCCCGAGCTGACCTATCGGCTGCAGATCATCGGCGATTCGACCTACCAGTATTTCAGCGTGTTCAGCATGGATGCCGTCACCTATCTGATCCTCGCACAACTCCTCAGCCAGGCGTTCCAGGCGGCCGATCGCCGGTGGTTCGGCCGCTGGCGGAGCCGGCGCTGACGTGCAGGCCGTCATCCCCTATCTGGCCGTGCTGCTCCGGGGCGCCGCCGTCACCGTCGAAATCTCGCTGCTCGCCTTGGCCTTCTCGGTCGTGATCGGCACCGCGGTCGGGCTGTTCGCGAGTTCCGGCCTTCGCCCCGCGTTCGCCCTGACGCGTCTTTATGTCGAGCTGATCCGGTCGATCCCGCTGCTCGTCCTGATCTTCTTCGCCTACTACGCCATTCCGGTCCTCGCCAACGTCAACATCTCTCCGTACGCGGCGACGACGGGTGCGCTGTCGATCTACGGCGGCGCGTACATGTCCGAGGTGGTCCGCTCCGGCATCCAGTCGGTCGGGCGCAACCAATGGGAGGCGGCGCGGGCGCTCGGGCTGCGCTACGCGCGCATCATGCTGCTGATCGTCTTTCCGCAGGCGATACGGGTCATGCTGCCGGCGGGGATCGGCGTGTTCATCGACCTGATAAAGGGTTCGTCGGTGGCCAGCATCATCGGCTTCATCGAGCTGATGCAGACGGCGATCAACGTGCGCAACACGATCTTCGACCTCAGCCCGATCATCGTCGCGGCCGTGCTGTATTTCTGCATCTGCTTCGGACTGTCCCGCGTGGGCGCGCATCTCGAGCAGAGCCTCGGGCATCCGCAATAGGACGGCTCGTCTACCGGCGCGGCTTGTCGGCTGCATCGGGCGGGCATAGACCGCGCGCATGGCGCAGGCCAGGACGCGCGGCTATTTCGGGCTGGGGGCTGAGGGGGTGTCGAAGTCCGCCAATCTTGGCGCGCTGCTGCGCACGGCGCATGCCTTCGGCGCCGGGTTCTGCTTCACAATCGGCGCCGGCTGGGATGCGCGCGCGGCCCGGCGGGCGGACACCGCGGAGACCCCGGCGCACGTGCCGCTCTGGCACTTTGCCACGCCCGAGGAGGTGAGGCTGCCGCAGGGCTGCGTGCTGATCGGCGTCGAACTGCTGGACGAGGCCGTCGACCTGCCGTCCTTCCGTCATCCGCTGAACGCCGCCTACGTGCTGGGGCCCGAGCGGGCCGGGCTGTCGCCGGTGCTGCTGGCGCGCTGCCGGCACGTGGTGCGCATTCCCACGCGCTTCGCGCTCAACCTGGCGGTGGCGGGCGCGCTGGTGCTGTACGACCGGCTGCTGCAGCACGGGCGGTTCGCGGAACGGCCGGTCGCGAGCGGCGGGGCGCCGCAGGCCGAACCGGCGCCCGGGCCTTCCCACGGGCATCCGCGCTTCCGCCGGACCCGGCCGGACTGGCTCGGCCGGGGCGGGGAGTAAGGCGCCGGCGCTTGTGGGGCGCGGGGCCAGCCCGTATCTAGCAGGCCCATGCGCGCCTTCCTGCTGCTCTCGCTCGTGCTGCTGCCCTGCCTGGCTTGGGCGGCCGAGACCCGGACCCCGCCGCACGCCGCCGCGGCGTCGCGTGCCCCGGCGCATCAGGCGGCGCGGCCCGAGGGCCCGAAGGCGCTCGGGCGGTTCGAGGACTGGACGGCGGCGACGCATATCGAGGCGCGCCAGACCGTCTGCTATGCCTTCACCCGCGCGGTTCCGCCGGCCGGCCCCGCGCCCGACCGGGGCGACGCCGTGCTGACCGTCACGGAGCGGCCGGGCGGACGCGACGCGGTCGCCATCAGCGCCGGGTTTGCCTATCCGCCCAACGCCGCCGTCGGGGTCGACGTCGATCAGGCCAAGCTCGACTTCTACACCGCGACCCGCAACGCCTTCGCGCGCGACGGCCACGCGGCGGTAGCGGCGTTCCAGAAGGGGCGCCAGGCGGTCGCGCATTCGCCGGGGCCGCGGGGCGCGGCGGTGACCGACACGTTCAGCCTGCGCGGCTTCGAGGCGGCATACGCGGCCATCAACAAGGTCTGCCCGGCAAGATGAGCGCGGGGCGATGAGCCAGGCGCTGAGCGAGGCCGAGCGGGCCCGCATCCTCGCCAAGTCGGCGGTCTTCGCCCCGCCCTCGGCGGTGCTGCCGGACGGGCGGCGCGACCTGGTCGGACTGAGCCGCGACGAACTGGCCGAGGCGCTGGCGGAGCTTGGCGAAAAGCCGTTCCGGACGCGCCAGCTCTGGCACTGGATCTACCACCAGGGCGCCACCGAGTTTTCCCTGATGTCCTCGATCGCGCGGCCGTTGCAGGAAAAGCTCGCGGGCCAGTTCGTCATCGGCCGGCCGCACGCGGCGGCGGTGCAGACCAGTGCGGACGCCACCCGAAAATTCCTGTTCCGCTTCCGCGACGGCCAGGAGGCGGAGACGGTGTACATCCCCGATCCCGTCGAGGATCGCGGCTCGGTGTGCCTCTCCTCGCAGATCGGCTGCACGCTCTCCTGCCGGTTCTGCCACACCGGCACGCAGGCGCTGGTGCGCAACCTCGGTGCCGCGGAGATCGTCGGCCAGTTCATGGCGGTGCGCGACGCCTACGGCGAGTGGCCGAGCCCGAAGGGCGAGACGCCGCGCCTGCTCAGCACGATCGTGCTGATGGGCATGGGCGAGCCGCTCTACAATTTCGACAACGTGGCGAAGGCGATGACCATCGTCATGGACCACGAGGGGATCGCGCTGTCGCGTCGCCGCATCACGCTCTCCACCTCCGGGGTCGTGCCGATGATGGACCGCGCCGGCGCGGAGCTCGGCGTCAACCTGGCGGTCTCGCTGCACGCCGTGCGCGACGAATTGCGCGACGAGCTGGTGCCGCTGAACCGCAAATATCCGCTGGCCGAACTGATCGCCGCGTGCCGCCGCTATCCCGGCGCCTCCAACGCCCGGCGCATCACATTTGAATACGTGATGCTGCGCGACGTGAACGACAGCGAGGCGGACGCAAAGGAGCTGGTACGCGTGATCGCCGGCATACCCGCGAAAGTGAACCTCATTCCGTTCAATCCCTGGCCGGGCAGCCGCTTCGAGCCGAGCACGCCGAAGGCGCTGCAGCGGTTTGCAAAAATCGTCATGGACGCCGGCTTCGCCTCCCCGGTGCGCACGCCGCGCGGCCGCGACATCCTTGCGGCGTGCGGCCAGTTGCGCACAGAGAGCCGGCGGGCGCGGGCGGCCTAGACATATCCCAGCGCGCGATGAGCGGCCTGCACCAGCTGCTGGAGAACAATCGGGCCTGGGCGGCCTCCCGCGTCGCCGACGATCCGGAGTTCTTCACCCGATTGGCCGGCCAGCAGTCGCCTCGGTATCTGTGGATCGGCTGCTCCGACAGCCGTGTGCCGGCGAACCAGATCGTCGGCCTGCAGCCCGGAGAGGTGTTCGTGCACCGCAACGTGGCGAACCTGGTCGTGCATTCGGACCTGAACTGCCTGTCGGTGCTCCAGTACGCCGTGGAAGTCTTGAACGTCGAAACGATCATGGTGGTCGGTCACTATGGCTGCGGCGGCGTGCAGGCGGTCGCCGAGCGACGCTCCACCGGACTGGCCGACAACTGGCTGCGCCACATCGAAGACATCGCGAACAAGCACGCCGCCTGGCTCGCCACCGCGATCAGCGATGAGGCACGCGGAGCGCGGCTTTCGGAGCTGAACGTGATCGAGCAAGTGGCCAATCTCTGCCGAACCACGATCCTTCGCCGCGCCTGGCACCGCGGACAGCGCATCGAAGTCTCCGGCCTGATCTACGGGCTGCAGGACGGATTGCTTCGCCGCGTCGGCGTCAGCGTCGGCGACGGCCAGTCCTGGCAGCAAGCCTATGAGGCGGCCCTGCAGGCGCTGAAGCAGAGGGTTGCGGACGGGCCTGAGCGCCCGACGGAAGCCGGGCCTCGGTGACCGGTCGGCCGCGCACCGGGACCCGACCGATCCGGGCCGGCATCGGCGGCTGGATTTTTCCGCCCTGGCGCGGCGCGTTCTATCCGGTCGGCCTGCCGCAGGCGCGCGAGCTGGACTACGCCAGCCGGCACGTGACGACGATCGAGATCAACGCCACCTTCTATGGCTCGCAGAAGCCGGAGAGCTTTCGGCGCTGGGCCGCGGAGACACCGGACCATTTCGTGTTCTCGGTGAAGGCGCCGCGCGTGGCGACGCATCGCCGCGCACTCGCGGAGGCGGCGCCGACGATCGAGCGCTTCTTCGCCTCCGGCGTGCTGGAGCTCGGCGAAAAGCTCGGTCCGATCCTCTGGCAGTTCCCGCCGACGCGCCGTTTCGACGCCGAGGCGTTCGAGACTTTTCTGGCGCTGCTGCCCAGCGAGCGGCAGGGAACAACGCTGCGCCATGCCGTGGAAGTGCGCGATGCGAGCTTTTGCGACCCGGCGTTCCCGGCCCTGCTGCGGCGGTTCGGCGTCGCCTGGGCGTTCGTCGACTCCGACAAGCACGCGCTGGCGGGCGACGTCACCGCGGATTTCGTCTACGCCCGGCTGCAGCGCACCGAGGAAGCGGAGCCGACCGGCTATCCCGCCACAGCGCTGGACCTCTGGGCGGACCGCTTTCGCCGATGGGCGGGCGGGGAGCCGGTAACCGAGCTTGCCCTCGCCGATTCCCTCCACAAGCCGCGGCGCCGCGTGCGGGACTGCTTCGTCTATTTCATCAGCGGCGCCAAGGTGCGCGCGCCGGCCGCCGCGATGGCGCTTCTCGAACGACTGCCGGCGTAAACCGCGGCTGTTGCACGAGCCCGATGCAAGCCGCATCCTCGCGGCGGCAGCGGAGAGAGCATCATGCGCGTGAAAGACGTAAGAAAAGTGGTGCTGGCCTATTCCGGCGGGCTCGACACCAGCGTGATCCTGCGCTGGCTGCAGATCGTCTATCGCTGCGAAGTCGTCACCTTCACCGCCGATCTCGGCCAGGGGGAGGAGCTGGAGCCGGCGCGCCGCAAGGCCGAGATGTTCGGCGTAAAGGAGATCTTTGTCGACGACCTGCGCGAGACGTTCGTGCGCGACTTCGTGTTTCCGATGTTCCGCGCCAACGCGGTCTATGAGGGCCAGTATCTGCTGGGCACGAGCATCGCCCGGCCG
>JAFAYM010000280.1 GCA_019240395.1 Acidisphaera sp.
TCACGACGCCATGCTGGTATCCATCGGGCGTCAGTAAGCCATAAGAGACGAACTCGTCGGTAGACACGATTGAGCCCGGCTCTACGTTGCCGGTGACGGCGGCCCGAAGCGTCTCCTTCTTCGCGTCCGGGATCGCCTTGGCGCGGATTTGTCCCTCACGCTCCTTGATGCCGAGAACGATCGTCTTGCCCGCCGCACCGCGACCGCGCTTGCCGGGCCGGTGACCTCCGACATAAGCCTCATCAACCTCAATGTGGCCCTGGAGCAGACCGAAGCCTTCGGCGCCGCACATCAACTTGCGGATTTGCTGGCCCATCCGCCAAGCCGTTTTGTAGCTGACGCCGAGCACCCGCTCCAGCTCCTTGCCGCTCACGCCGTGGCGCGTCGCGACGAACAGATACACCGCATAGAACCATGATTGCAGGGACGTGCGGCTGTCCTGGAAGATCGTTCCGGCGCACGGGTAAACGTGGTGGCCACACTGGGCGCATGAGTAGGCGTGCCGGCCAGTCAGCCGATGAAACGTAGCGTCCTTGCCACAAGAGCGGCAGGCGTGCCGCATCCCGTAGCGAACCTCCATGACGTGATCCAGGCAGGCATCGTCGGTCGGGAACCTGGCGAAGAACTGCTTGACGGTGAGCTTGCTCGACATGGGCTGGCGTCCTCTCTCTGACGCCAAACCTACCCCAACCTCATACCTGCGTCAAGGGGATAACTCCCTAATAAAAATTGTTGGTGTCAGCCCAATTGATGGCATTCAAGCATGTGCCGGCTGCTGAGGTCGGACCTTCAACGTCGATATTATAGAAATTATTGTCTGTGGCGAATGATGTGGACGTTCCATTGAATTGGAATCCAGTCTGGCACTCGTTTCCTCTAATATCATAAAAGCTATTAAGTGCAGCATTGTAGTTAGAACCCGATCCGCTGACACCAGCTTGCAGATAGAGGCAGATATTTCCGCTGCCATTGTTGCCGTTCAGCAAAAGATTTCGATATGTTCCAAACGCGGCATCTTTTATGTGAATTAGCGTAAGCCCGGATGCGGATGTACCGGCATCAATGGTCATGTCTTCGATACCGCCGTATGTCCCGAGGCTGGTGGTAGCTACCAGATCGGTGCTGCTACCGCCTATCCAAAACAGGGTAGTTATATTTTTGCCTTGGCCTCGCCATCTCTGGCCTGCTGGCAGAGTAAGGGTTGAGCTGAAATTGCATTTGCCCACGGGGAATGAGAGGATGCCTGATCCGGCGGCAGTAATCGCACTCTGAACAGTTACCGTATCGTCACTTATGCCGGTGCAACTGAAATCTGCGGTATATGCAAGTGCCGTTGCTGGGAGCAGCAGAGCCGAGATCAGCAGTAAGATGCTTCTCATCATGAGGCTCCTTATCTGGAGACAACAGCATCTGGCCGCTACCGGCGAAGTTCGAAACTAAAGCACTCCAGGCTGGCAGTGCGCCTTTGAACCGATCAGTCTTAGCCGGATCGGCAGTTCAATTCAAGGTCGAATTCAGCCGATGGATGTTTACTTGAAGCAGGTCATCCGTCGAGCGTCTTCGGCACTCTTCCGCACCATTGACCGCGACCGGCGGGTTCTGCACCCTCCCGCGCCATGCGCCGCCGCCTCGTCCTCCTGCTGCCGCTGCTCGCCGCTGGCTGCGTCGTCGAGGCGCCGCCGCCGCCGCCCAACTACGTGCCGCCGTCCTACGCCTACCTCACGCCGCTGCGCCTGCGCGTCGCCTCCATCGAGATCGGCGATGATTGGCAGCCATCGGCCGGGGGCGCCGACCTCTCCCCGATGTCGCCGCTGCCGCCGGTCGATGCACTGCGTCGCATGGCGCAGGACCGGCTGGTCGCCGCCGGCAATTCCGGGCGCGCCGTCTTCACCATCGAGGACGCCGCCATCGTGCAGACCTATGCCGGGCTGAGCGGGCACTTCGAGGTCCGCCTCGACATCTACACCTCAGGCGAGACCCGAGCCGCCTACGCCGAGGCGAGCGTGGCGCGCACCCTGACCGAGCCCCCGGGCGGGGCCGAGGCGTTGCAGCCCGCGCTCTACAGCCTCACCCGGCAGATGATGGACGACATGAACGTCGAGCTGGAATACCAGGTCCGGCACTCACTCGCGGACTGGCTGGAGAACTCGTCCGCTGCCAGCCCGGTGCCGGTACCGGTGCAGCAGCAGCCTTTGCCGCCGCCCTAAGCAAGAAAAGGCCAGGGGCTCCGCCCCTGGACCCCGCTGGGGTCAGCGGACCCCAGACCCCATGACTCAGGCTCTCGCGTATCGCAGCGTTATTACCCCGGGGTCGCCGCCGGGCTGGATCATGGCGCTCAGCGAGTCATCCGCACCGGGCTGCTGGGACATCCAGCCCTCGTACAAGCCCTCGAGAATCGGAGCGAGCCAGCTGCCGGGCGGGTCGCCTGCGGCGCCGATCCTGGGCAGGCCGTAATGCTTGAGCATCAGGCAGCGTTCCGCCTCGTTCAGCTCCAGCTTCACGCTCCCCCAGCCCATCGCGCCGAGCAGGTCGTTCATCTCCATCTCCAGCGTCTCGATGGAGCTGGCCTGCGGCACCGGCAGCATCTGCGCCATCCGCGTGCCGACGCCGCGCAGCATCGCATCGCGCGACTCGCCCTCGGCGAAGGTGTCGATCTCGTCGATCAGCGCGCGCAGGAACCACCGCCACTGCGGCGAACCTCCGGAGCTCTGCGGACGCACCGGCGCCGGCTGTGTGTCTTGCAGGGTGTCCATCACTCAGCTCCCAATCGATCGATCCCATTGAACAGATAGCGGGCATAGACCAGGCCCACGCCCTCGTTGAAATCCCCGGCATGCTCGAAGCTGGCGCGCGCCCCGACTTTCAGGCTCGGCGACACCGCGTATTCGATGGCGCCGTGCACCGAGCCGGTGAACCCGGTGGAGTTCTTGCCGGCATAGGAGGTGGTCAGGCCGGGCACCCCGGCGGCGATGCTGTCGAGCTGCGCCTGCAGCGCCGAGTTCCCGGGATACACCTGGGAGCGGCTCTCGTTGTAGGTCTGCACGCCCACCGAGGCGCCCACCGAATAGGCCAACTCCGGGCTGAGATGCGCCCGGTAGTTCACCGGCAGCAAGGCCGCGAAGTAGGTCTGCGGGCTGAAATACCCGCCCTGGCCCAGGGTGAAGTAGCGCAGGTTCTTGTCGAAGCCGAAATAGACCAGGTCCACCCCGACGCGCACCTCGTCGGTCGGCGTGCGATAGACCGGCACCGACCCGCCGAGACCCGCCTCGCCCTCGCGGTTCGTCACCACGTTCCGGCCGTCGAGATAGGCATAGCCGCCGCCGAGATAGAAATCGGCGACCCCGGCCGACAGCTCCAGCTGCGCATAGCCGCGCGAGCGCGTCACCCCGCCGAAGGTCGTGCCGGTGCGCGGGTCCTTGGTGCCGGCATAGGACAGCAGGCTGTCGGTCACCGCCCGCCGCTCGCCGGTCAGCCGCAGCCGCACCCCCGGCGCCAGCTGCGGCGTCAGCTCGACACCGCCGATGACGTTGGAGACGTCAAAGCCGAGCGGCGTGCTGCCGACATCGGCGCCCACCCATTGGTAGTTGTAGGCGACGTCCAGGCCGACGCCGTAGGCATGCTGGTCCTTCGCCACCGGCCCGGCCAGGCCCGGCGCGAAGGTGCCCGGCGCCGCCGGGGTGACATTCAGCGCCTGGGTGCCGAAGCGCCCCTGCGTGATCGCGTCCGCGCTGATCGAGCCGGCGGTCAGGTAGGTGGGCTGCGCCAGCACACGCACCCGGCCGTAGCCGGCCGGCGAGAAGCTCGCCTCCATCGGGACCGCCGCCTCGAACAGCTGGTCGAGCCCGGCCTCGCCGGAGCGCGCGCGCAGGCTCACCCCGCCCTGCACCGCCGGCGACACCTCGTCGCGGATGGCGGCGATCGAGCGTTCGATCTGCATCGTCATCGGGTCCTGCACCACCGGCTGCTCGGTGGTGGCGCCGAAGGCGCCGGGGGCGGAGCCGTTGCGCCGGAACGGATTGCCGTAGATGCCGGGCAGGCTCGGCGGCGGTGCCGGCTGCGGCGGCTGATACGGTTGCGAGGGGGCCAGCGGATTGTTGTCCGCCGAGCGATACGGCTGCTCGTAGGGGTAGATGTCCGGGGCCCGCGGCGGCGCGTTGCGGAACGGCGAGGGCGGATAGGGCGCCGGCCGATACTGCCCCGACTGGTAGGGGGCGGACTGATAGGGGGCGGCTTGGTAGGGGGCCTGATAGGGGGCCTGGTAAGGTGAGGGGGCCGGCGGCGGCAAGGTCTGGGCCTGCACCGGCGCTGCCCGCCCGCCGTAGCCGGGGGCGTAGCCTGGCGCGCCGTAGCCAGGCACCGGTGGCGTCAGGTCGCCGCTGCGGATCGGCAATCCATTGGGCTCCAGGGTCATCGTCGAGCCGGCGCCGGTGATCCCCGCCTCGCCCCCCATCGCCGGGTTGGAGGAGGGATCGCTGCTGAAATCGGCGCCGGAATCCGAGCCGATCTGCTGCGCCCGCAGCGCCCGCGCCCGCTCGAGATCGCGCAGCGCCCGCATGTTGTCGCCGCGCGCCCGCGCCAGATTGGCCGACGTGATCCAGACCTGCGGATCGTTCGGGTGCGCCGCCAGCCCTTCGCGCACCAGCCGGTCGGCCGCCGCCAGATCGCCCGCCGCCAGCGCCGCCTGCACCGCCGCCTGGCGCGCCTGCTCGTCATTCGGGTTGCGCCGGAGCACCTGTTGGTCGATCGCCAGCGCCCGTCCCGGGCGGTCGGCCCCCTGATAGAGCCGCCCGAGGGCGAGGTTCAGGTCGGGACGGCCCGGATTGCGCGACAGCGCCGGGGCGAGCTGGTCGTAGCCGGCGGCCTGCTGCCCTTCCCGGTTCAGCCGGTCGGAGGCGCGCACCGCCAGCCCGGCATCCATGTCGTCCACCGCGCGGCGCTGCGCCGGCGTCAGCGGCGTCCCCGGGGGAATCTCGCTGAGCATCGCCTGGGCGTCGCGCGAATAGCCGGCCTCCATCAGCGCGCCGGCATAGGCGACACGGGCGTTGGCGTTCTGATACCCGCTCGAGGCCTGGGCGGTGAGGATGGCGTAGTGCGCGTCGGCCGGGTCGCCCATCCGGGTCAGCGCCCGGGCGATCGCGGCACCGCGATTGCCGTCCGGATCGGGGGCGGCCGCGAGCGCCAGCAGGCGCTGACGCGCGAGCTCGGGGGGCAGGGCGGCGGCGGCCTGGATTTCCCGCTGTGCCCGCGCCTGGGCGATCGAGCCCATCATGTCGGCAGTGCGCTGGCGCGGCGGCACCCGCGCGATCAGCGCTGCCGCCTCGTCCGGCAGGTTGGCCTCGTTGGCGAAGATGATGCCGGCGCGCAGCGCGTCCGGCGAGGCACGCCGGCTCTCGGTAACCTGCGCCATCACCGACCGCGCCTCGGCGAGCTGCCCCTCCGCCGCCAGCGTGCGCGCCAGATCGAGACGCACCCAGGGATTGGCGGGATCGGCGGCGATCGCCGCGCGATACAGGCCGATGCGGGTGCCCGGGTCGGTGACGCCGGCCGCCTGGTCGCGCAGCTGCTGGGCGCGCGCCTGCCCGGCCAGCCGGCTGCCGCCGGCGGCGGCGCGGGCCAGCATGTCCTGCGCCTCGGCGGTGCGGCCTTCCTGCTGCAGCACGCCGGCCAGGCCGACCAGCGCGTTGGCGTTGTTCGGCTGGCGCTCCAGCACCGCCCGATAGGCGGCGTCGGCCCCGGCCAGGTCGCCACGCCGTGCCAAGGCATCGGCCTGCGTCGTCGGCGAGCCGCTCGGCCCCCCGCTCGTTCCCTGGGGCCGCGTGCCGTTCAGCGCCGCCTGCCACTGGCCGCGCTTCGCCGGGTCGAGCGCGATCGCCCGCTGCAAGAGGTTGCGCGCCTCCGCCGCCCGGCCCTGGCGCAGCCGCACGATGCCGAGGCCGCCGAGCGCGTCGGAATCGTTGGCGTTGCGCGCCAGCGCGGCATTGAACCGCCGCTCCGCTTCGCCGAGCCGCCCGGCATTCAGCGCCCGGAAGCCCTCGACACGATCGTCGCCGGCGACGTCCCCGGTGTTCGGCGGATGCCGCGCCGTCGCCAGCGCCTGCTGGATGCCGGTGTCGTCGGGGTGGCGCTGCAGATAGGCGTTCAGCGGCGCCACGCTCGCGGCGTTGGCCGGCAGCCAGAGCAGCGCCTGCCGCCAGGCCTGGGTCGCCGAGGGGCCGATCGACGAGTTTTCCGCCAGCCGTGCCAGCCGGGCGATGCCGTCGGCGCGCGGCGCACCCTCCTGATAGGTCAGCACCTGGGCGTAGGCGAGCTGCGCGCGCAGATCCTGCGGGTTCTGCCGCACGATGGCGGCGAGCCCGTCGCGCGCCTGCTGCCACCCGCCGTCGGTGCCGGCCAGCGCCTGGTAGTATTCGACGGCCAGCGTGTCGGGCGGCGCCTCGCCGCGGAACAGCTGCTGATAGCGCTGCACCGCCTCCGCGTTGCGGCCCTCCTGGGCGAACCGGCGCGCCTCGGCGAGCGCCTGCGGGTTGATGGCGCCCATGCGCAGCGCGCTCTCGATGCGGCCGATGCGCGGGTCGCCGGCGTTCATCTGGCGGAGATGCTCGATGGCCGCCTGCGCCGCCGCGCGGTCGCCCTGGTCGGCGTGGATCTGCCCGCCGAGCGCCAGCGCGTCGGCATTGTTCGGGTCGAGCGCCAGCACCTTGTTCACCGAGTCCAGGGCGCGCGCGTCCTGGTACTGGTTGTGCCAGAAATTCGCCTGCTGCATCAGCACGCCGACCGCCCCGCCCGGCGGCGCTTGCGGGGGGGCTGCCGGCGCGTTCGCAGGCGCGATCGGAGCCGGGCGCGTCGATCCCCGGCCCGAGCGGGCAGGAGCGGCGGGCGCCGGCGCGACGGAGGCGGCGGCCGGGGCCGCCGGCGTGGGTGCTGCCGGAGCAGGGGTTGCCGGTGTGGACGTGGCGGTGGGCGCGGCCGGGGAGGGCGTTTCGGGTCCCGCCTGGCCCGGCGCTGTCGGCTGCACCGCCGACGGGCCGACCGGCACCGGCCCGGCCGGCAAGGCGCCCGGCGGGGCGTAGTTGGCCCCCGGCTGCGCCAGCGCCGGCGCCAGCTGCATCAGCCCGGCCAGC
>JAFAYM010000057.1 GCA_019240395.1 Acidisphaera sp.
GCGGTGTGGCTGCTCGCCGGCATCTGCGTCGTCGAGATCGCCTGGCGCGCTGCGCTGTTCCACGCCTGCGCTGATCCCGGTTTTCCCCTCTGTGGCTGGCGGGTCGACGACCGGCTCTACAAGGCGACCGACGCCCGGTTGGACTCGCTGGCCTGGGGCGCGCTGCTCGCCCTGGTCCCGGCCGTCCGGTTTGCCCGAGCGACGTTTGCCGCCGCCATTGCGATCGCACTTCTGGCGCTCGGCTTCCTCGTGCCCTCGCCTTGGTTTCGCGAGGTGCTCCGCTACTCTGCGCAGGGTGCCGCACTGTTCGTGCTGGTGCCGGTGATCATCCGCAATGATTGCTGGCCGCGCCGGCTGTTGGAGACCGCCCCGGCGGTGCTGATCGGGCGGATGAGCTACTCGATGTATCTTTGGCACTGGGGGGCGCTGATGATCGCCGATCGGCTCTTCGCCCCGGAGAGCCCGGGCTGGGCGGGTCTCGCGGTCGGCCTGACGGCGGCGCTCTCCGCCCTGTCCTTCTTCCTGATCGAACGCCCGATGCTGCGCTTGCGCCACCGCTTCGGCTCGAAGGCCCCGGCCGGGCTGGCACCGGCCTCCCTCGCCGCTCCCGATGCGCCGCACCGTCTCGCGGCCTGACCGGGCTCCGCGCATCTACGCCGTCGTTCCCGGCGGCATCGCCGGCCCCGGCGGGATGTGCGCGATGGCCGCCTACATCGCGCGCGACTGGGCGGCGCGCGGCTTGCGGCCGGGGCTGACGGTCATCGACAGCGCCGGCCGGCACGGGAAATGGCGCATGCCGTGGGTCTTCGCACTGGCGTGCCTGCGCGTCCTCTGCGATGGGCTGCGCGGCCGGATCGCTCTGCTCCATCTGCACATGGCCGAGCGTGGCAGCGTACTGCGCAAATTCGTCCTGCTGCATCTCGGCCACCGGCTCGGCATCCCGGTGGTCCTGCACCTGCACGGAGCGGAGTTTGCCGCCTGGCACGAGGCCCTCCCGGCCTGGCTGCAGGCGCGGGTGCGCGGCCTGCTGCGGGCGGCCGATCTGCTGATCGTGCTTGGCGAGACGAGCCGTAGGCTGCTCACCGAGCGGCTCGGCGTGCCGCCGGGAAAAATCACCGTGCTGCCCAACGGCGTTCCGGCAGCGCCGCAAATGCCGCCCGCCGACGCGGCGGGGCCATGCCGGCTGCTCTTTCTCGGCCTCGTCGGCGCCCGTAAAGGGATGAGCGAGCTGCTGCAGGCCGTCGCCTCGCCCGGCATGACGGCGCATCGCTGGCACCTCGACATCGCCGGCGATGGCGCCCTCGACACGTATCGGCAGATGGCGGCGACGCTCGGGCTGGCGGAGCGCACGACCTTCCACGGCTGGACGGATGCCGCCCAGGTCAGCCGGATGCTGGCCGCCGCCGACCTCCTCGTCCTGCCGTCGCACGACGAGGGCCTGCCGGTCGCCATTCTCGAGGCGATGGCACACGGGCTGCCGGTCGTCGCGACGCCGGTCGGCGCGGTCGCGGAAGCCGTGCGCCACCGGCAGACCGGCCTGCTGGTCCCGCCCGGCGATCCGGCCGCGCTGGCCGCCGCGCTGCAGGAGCTGGTCGCCGATCCCGCGCTGCGGGCCCGGCTCGGCGCCGCCGGCCGCCAGCGCCACGCCGCCGAATTCGCCCTCGGCTCCTACAACGACCGGCTGCACGCCTTGCTGACCGGGCTGCTGAAGCCAGCCCGCCCGGTCGGGCGGGCGGTCGATCGGGCCGGCCAGGTCGCGGTGCTCGGCAGCGGCGCGGCGATCGGCCAGGCGCTCGCAGTGCTCGCCGCGCCCCTGCTCACCCGCCGCTACGACGTTGCGGCGTTCGGCGTGTTCGGCGTGTTCGGCGCGATCACCAGCGCCATCGGTGCCGTCGCAACCCTCAAATACGAGCCGGCCATCGTCATCGAGGCCGATGAAGACGTCGCGGCAGACCTCCTGCTCCTGTGCCTGTTGCTCGCCGTCGCGGCGGCGCTGCTGAGCGCGGCGGGGTTCGCCGCCGCGGGCCAGCACGGCACCCTGCTCGCCTGCGGCCCAGCCGCGATCCTCGTCATCGGAGTGTTCAACGGCCTGAACTTCTGGTTCACCCGCCGGCGGCGCTTCTACCCCCTTGCCGCCTATCAGGTCAGCCGCACGGCGTTCGCCGTGGCGCTGCAACTGGCTGCCAGCACACTCGGCCGGGGCGGCAGCCTGCTCGTCGGCGCTCAGCTGCTCGGACAATCCCTCGCCGCCGCATTGCTCGCCGGCGCCGACCTGCGGCGGCTCCTCGCGGCGCTCGGCCGCGCCTTTCGCCGTCATCGCGTCGCCGCCGCCGCGCGACAGTATCGCCGGTTCCCTCTTTATGGCGCGCCGCAGACGCTCGGCCACCTGCTCTCGACAAACCTCCCCCTGCTGCTGCTGCCGCTGCTCTTCGGACCGGTGCAGACCGGCCTGTTCTGGCTCGCCTACCGCATGCTCATCCTGCCCAGCCAGATCCTCGTCGAGAGCGTCCGCAGCGTCTTCTTCCGCCGCGCCGCCGACCTGCACGCCGGCGGACAGTCCCTGAACGATGCACTGGCCAGGACCTCCGCACGACTGGGGCTGCTCTGCGCGCCCGTCGTCCTGCTGCTGCTGCCGGCCGGACCGTCGCTGTTCGCCGCCGCGTTCGGCGCCCAGTGGCGACAGGCCGGCACCTACGCCGCCATCCTTTCGCTGTCCTGGTGGCTGGAGACCATCGCCATGCCCAGCGCCGTCGCCAGCGCAGTGAGGCAGCTCCAGCGACCCTATCTCGGTATCGAGCTCTGCTCCTTGAGCGGCCGCGCTGCGGGACTGCTTGCGGGATATCTGCTCGGCAGCGCAACCATAGCAATCGCGCTGTACGCCCTCGCCGGAGGGCTCTCCAGTATCGCGCTCATGGCGCTCGTAGGGAGAAAGGAAGGCCAGGGGCCCTGCCCCTGGACCCCGCTGGGGTCAGCGGACCCCAGACCCCATGACTCAGATTTGGCTTTTTACATGCACGACCTCTCCGGCGGAGGCGTGGAGACCATGAAGCTCCAGCTCATGCGCGAACTGCGCGCCCGCGGCCATCGCACCACGCTGCTCCTGCACGCGCGCCGCGGTCCGCTGCAGGCCGACGTCGAACCCGTCGTGCTCGGCGGCCGGCGCACCCTGTCGGACCTGCTGCCGCTGATCCGCTACGTCCGCCAGGCCCGCCCCGAAACCCTGGTCAGCAGCCTGCACCACAACAACATCGTCGCCCTGCTGGCGCGCCTGCTGACGGGTCGCAAGACCCGGCTGGTGATCTGCCAGCACAACGCCCTCTCCGCCGAACGCGCCATTCCGAAATACCGCTGGCTCCCGCTGCTCTATCGGCTGCTTTCGCCGCTGGCGGACGGCATCGTCGCGGTCTCCGCCGGCGTCGCCGACGATTTCGCCGCCCAGACCGGCATCGCCCGCCACCGCATGACCGTCATCCACAACCCGGTCATCGGAGCCGACTTCGCCGCACGGTGCGACGCCGTCATCGCGCACCCCTGGCTCGATGATGAGGCTGCGCCGTTTTTCATCGCGGTCGGCCGGCTGACTCCGCAGAAAGACCCGCACACCCTGCTCGAAGCCTTCGCGCTGATCCCTCGCCCCGTTCGGCTGCTCCTCATCGGCACCGGGCCGCTGCTGCAAGCGCTGCAGAGCCGCGCCGCAGCACTCGGCATCGCGGACCGGGTCGGCTTCATCGGCTTCCAGCCCAATCCCCTCCCCTTCATCCGGCGCGCCGCCGCCCTCGTGCTGGCCTCGCGCTACGAGGGACTGGGCAACGTCATCATCGAGGCACTGGGCTGCGGCACCCCGGTGATCAGTACCGACTGCCCCTACGGCCCGGCGGAAATCCTCGAGGACGGACGCTTCGGCCGGCTGGTCCCCGTGGGCGATCCGGGTGCACTCGCCGCCGCCATGAACGAGGCGCTCCGCACACCATGGCCGGCCGCGATGCTGCGCCGGCGCGCCACCGAATTCTCGACCGCCCGCGCCGCCGACGGCTACCTCGCCCTCTTCGCTGCGATCGCGCCGCCGGAGCGACGCATCTTCGGCTTCCTCCCGTCGCGGCTGACGGCCGAAGCGATCGCCCAGCGCGTGCTCACCGAGGCACCGCCCGGCGTCGGCCTGGTGGCGACGGCGAACATCGATCACATCCGCCTGCTGCGCACCGACGCACGCTTCGCCGCGGCCTATGCGACGGCGAACATGGTGACCTGCGACGGCTTCCCCGTCGCCTGGTACGCAGGCCTGCGCGGCTGCGACATCGCCGGGCGGGTCACCGGCCGCGACATCGTCAGCGCGCTCATGCGCGACCCGTCACGGCTCGGCACGCATCGGCTGTTCCTGGTCCTCGACAGCGCCGCCACGGTGCGCGGCATCACCGCCTGGGCCGCCCGCGCCGGGCTCGCGCCGGTGATCGCCGCCGCCGTCCCGCGGCACGGCTTCGAGAACGATCCCGCCGCCTGCGCCGACCTGGCGCGGCGCATCCGCGACCACGGCACGACCGTGCTGCTGATGGGCGTCGGCGCGCCGAAGAGCGAGATCTTCGTCGCCGCGCAGCGGGCAAGCCTGCCGGATTGCTGGGCGCTCTGCGTCGGCCAGGCGCTACGCATTGCTGCCGGCGTCGCCATCGCCCCGCCGACCGCGGTGCAGCGGATGCAGCTGGAATGGCTGTGGCGCCTGGCGCACGAGCCGCGACGGCTGGCCGGACGCTATCTCAGAGCCGCCGTCGCCTTCCCCGGCGCCGTGCTGCGCGACCTCGCCCCGCGATGAAGACCGTGTGGATCGTCGCCTGCCTCGCGTTCGCCGGCTGCAGCCCGGTCAACCCGCAGGCGACCCCCGCCGACATCGCCACGCTCCGGCCGGAGCCGGAACCGACCCTCGGCCCGGGGGACGAGATCGAGATCAAGTTCTATTACACTCCCGAACTGAACGAGCGCCAGACCATTCGCCCCGATGGCCGCATCTCCATGCCGCTGGTCAACGATCTCGCCGCCGCCGGCCTCACCGTGCCGCAGCTGCACCGCGCGCTGGTGCGCGCCTATGCGAGCCAGCTGCAGGCGCCGGAAATCACCGTGCTGCTGCGCACCCAGGCCGGCAGCCGCATCTTCATCGCCGGCGAGGTGACGCAGCAGGGGGCGCAGCCGCTGACCGCGCCGACCACCGTGTCCCAGGCCATCACCATGGCGCAGGGGCTGAAGAACACCGCCTACCGCTCGCAGGTTCTCGTCATCCGCACTTCCGATGGCCACGCCCAGGCGCACGTCGTGGATCTTGAGAAGGTGCTGAAGGGCGAGGCGCCCGAACAGGATGTGCTGCTGCAGCCGCGCGACATCGTCTATGTCCCGCGCTCGCCGATCGCCGAAGTGGACCAGTTCGTCGACCAGTACATCCGCCAGGTCCTGCCGGTGCAGCCGAACTTCACCTATCAGGTGGGCACGGGCTTTCCGTAACCGTCTTCGCCCAGCCCTGTCGCAGCGCCGCCGCGCACGCGCCAAAACGCCCCGCGACGATGGCGGCGCGCAAGGTGCGCATCAGCTCCTGATAGAAGGAAACATTGTGCGCGGTGAGCAGCATCGGGCCGAGCATCTCGCGCGCGCGGAACAGATGGTGCAGATAGGCGCGTGAATGCCGCGTGCAGGCCGCGCAGGCGCAGCGCGGATCGAGCGGTTCCGCATCCTCGGCATGGCGCGCATTCCTGAGGTTCAGCACGCCTCCCCAGGTATAGGCGCGCGCGGTGCGGCCGGCGCGAGTGGGAATGACGCAGTCGAACATGTCGACGCCGCGCGCCACCGCGCAGACGATGTCGTCCGGCGTGCCCACGCCCATCAGATAGCGCGGCCGGTCGTCAGGCAGCATCGGCATCGTTGCATCGAGGACCGCCAGCATCGTCGCCTGTCCCTCGCCCACGGCCAGCCCGCCCACGGCGTAGCCCTCGAAGCCGACGGCGCGCAACGCCGAAGCCGAGGCCGCCCGCAGCTCGGGATGCACGCCGCCCTGCACGATGCCGAACAGGCCTCGCCCCTCCTGCACGCGATACGCCGCACGCGAGCGCGCCGCCCAGCGCATGGAGAGCTCCATCGAGCGCCGCGCCTCCTCCACCGTCGCCGGAAAGGGCGTGCACTCGTCGAACGCCATCGCGATCGTCGCATCGAGCAGATGCTGGATCTCGATCGAGCGCTCCGGCGTCAGGCGGTGCGCGGTGCCGTCGAGATGCGAGCGGAAGGTGACGCCGCTCTCGTCGATGCGGCGCAGACCGGCGAGCGACATCACCTGATAGCCCCCGGAATCGGTCAGGATCGGCCCCGGCCAGTCCATGAAGCGGTGGAGGCCGCCGAGTGCCGCAACGCGCTCCGCACCCGGTCGCAGCATCAGGTGATAGGTGTTGCCGAGCACCATCCGGGCGCCGGTGGCGCGCACCGCATCGGCGCTCATCGCCTTCACCGTGCCGGCGGTGCCGACCGGCATGAATACCGGCGTCTCGACGGCGCCGTGCGCCGTGTGCAGCACCCCGGCGCGCGCGGCGCCGTCCGTGGCGAGCACCGTGTGTTCCAGGCTCATAGAGCGTGATGACCGAAGGTGAAATCGCCGCAGGTCTGAATCACGCTCTCAAGCCAACCAGCTAGAGCACGCGGGCGAGCAGACAGGCATCGCCGTAGGAATAGAAGCGATACGACGCGGCGATGGCGTGCGCGTAGGCCGCGCGCATGCGCCCGGTGCCGGCAAAGGCGCAGACCAGCATGAACAATGTCGAGCGCGGCAGGTGGAAATTGGTCAGCAGCAGGTCAGCCGTGCGAAACGCGTGGCCCGGCCGCATGAACAGCGATGTCTCGCCGGTGAACCGGTGCACCGTGCCGTCGCTGTCGGCAGCGCTCTCGAGCAGCCGGAGCGTGGTGGTGCCCACCGCCACGACGCGCCCGCCCCGCGCCCGCGCCGCCGCGATCGCCGCCGCCGACGCCTCGGTGATCTCACCGCGCTCGGGGTGCATGCGGTGTTGCGCGACATCCTCGCCGCGCAGCGGCAGGAAGGTGCCGGCGCCGACATGCAGGGTAATCGTCACCCGCTCTATTCCCCGGGTGTCGAGTGCCGCCAGCAGGGCGGGAGTGAAATGCAGCCCGGCGGTGGGCGCCGCCACCGCACCGTCGCGGTCTGCGAAGATGGTCTGGTAATCCGTGGCGTCCTCGGCCGACGGCCCGCATGGCCGGTCGATATAGGGCGGCAGCGCCAGCACGCCGGCCCGGCGCAGCGCCGCATCGAAAGCCCCGCCCTGCCGATCGAAGCGCAGCCGCACGCTGCCGTCCCCGTCATTGGCGAGGATCTCTGCACGAAGGTCACCCTCGAATTCGAGGCTTTCTCCGGCATGCAGCCGGCGGGCGTTGCGCGCCAGGGCGTGCCAGGCGCCGTCGCCGAGCGGCCGATCCAGCGTGATGCCGATGCGGGCCGCGCCACGCCGCGCCGCCAGCTGTGCCGGGATCACCCGCGTGTCGTTGGCGACCAGCAGGTCGCCGGTGCGCAACAGGTCGGGCAGGTCGCGGACCGTGCGATCCTGCAGCCCCGCCGCGTCCACCGCGAGCAGGCGCGCCGCATCGCGCGGCCGGGCGGGATGCTGGGCGATCCGGTCCGGCGGCAGATCGAAATCGAAATCGGCCGCCCGCATCCGCCTAATCCGTCATGTAGCAGGCGATCTCGACCAGGTTGCCGTCGGGGTCACGGCAGTAGACCGAGGTCATCAGGCCCAGGGCACCGGCCCGGCTCACCGGTCCGAGCTCGACGGCGACGCCGCAGGCGCGCAGATGGTCGATGACGTCGGGCGGCGCGACCGCCGTGATGAAGCAGACATCGGCCGAGCCCGGAGCCACTTGCGCGGAGGTCGCCCAGCGTGCGGTGTCGGCGTCGGCCGGACGGAGATTGAGCTTCTGGCCGCCGAACTTCAGCGCGGTGCGACGGTCTTCGCCGAACTCCTCGCGATCCATGCCGAGCACGCGCTGATACCAGGACGCGGTTTTCTCGACATCCCGGCAGTTCAGGACGATGTGGTCGAGCCGATCGACGGTAAAGCGCATTGCCTGCAATCCTTCAGCAACAAGAGAGGCGAGCGGTCTGCGTCAATGGGGCTTCAAGAGCGCCATCACCTGCCCCATGACAAACTCCGGCGTGATCTCCAGCATGCAGCGATGCCCGTTCGGGCAGCTCTCGAGCTCGTCGAGCCCGCAGGGGGAGCAGGGCACCGCCGCCATGATCGTGTGCGCGTCGCGCCCGCGCGGTCCCCATTCCTGCGGTTGATGGCTGCCGGAATAGAGCGCCAGGGTGCGCGCGCCGCACGCCGCCGAAAGATGCGCCACCCCGGAATTGTTGCAGATCACCAGGTCGGCTTGCCGCAGGATGGCCGGCAGGTCCGACCATTTCGTCTTGCCCGCGAGATCGAGGATGCGCTCATCCCCGCCATTGTCGCGGACGATGCGGGCGATCGGCTCGGCCTGCGCCGGCGAGCCGATCAGGATGACGCGGCAGTCGAGCTCCGCCAGCATGCGGCGCACCAGTTCGGCGTAGCGGTGGAGCGGCCAGTCTCGCAGCCTGGAGTTGCTGAGCGGCGCCACGACTATCCGCCGGGCCTGCGCCGGAATCGCCGCCAGCGCCGCCGCGGTATCGGGATCGGCGATCGGCTGCTCGGGCAGCATGCGATCAGTGTAGAGCTGCCGCGTCCGCTCATCGACCAGGCTGACCAGCAGTGCCAGCTTTTCCCCGACATGCAGCTCGGACGGCAGCAGCCGCGAATGAATGCCCGGCACGCCGCCTTCTTCCAGTTGCTCCAGCCAGACGCCGGTGAAGCGCAGCCGCGCTCCGGGCGCGCGGCCGCCGGTGTGCAGCCGGAACTCGTAATGCGAGCCCTCATTCTCGGTGGCGAATTCGAGGCTCGGCGCCGCCATGCCGAGGTGGCGGCGCCGCTTGAGGTGCTCGCGGGCGACGAGATGCGTGCCGTCGCGGGTGACCTCGATCTGCACCGAGGCGCCGAGCAGGCTCGGCACGCCGAGGCTGCGCAGGCCATAGGTGATGCGGAAGCGGCCGCGCGGCAGGGAGATATTCGGGCCATCCAGCAGATACTGGTCAGTCACCGAGAAATCGGTCTCGTGGAAGAACGGCGCGCGCAGCGGCATCTGCGAGCGGAAGCGATCCGGCGCGATCAGCGTGCCCGCCGCCGCGTTGGCCGCCGGATTGACCCGGTTCTCGTGCTCGGGCGGCAGGATGATGTCGAGAAACGGAAAGCGCCCGCGCGCGCCGATGCCGCAGCGCAGGCTCGCGTCCACCTCGGCGAGCAGCAGGCGCGTGTCCTCGTCAACGCGCAGGTCGATCGCGATATCGTAATGACCGGAGGCCGCGGTGCGGAACTGCTCGAGGCTCTCGATCGGCTCGCCGTTCCAGCCGATCGCGTTCTCCGGAAAATAGGTGTAGCTGCGGACCTCGTCCACCAGGCCGCACTCCCGGGCGAGGGCGACATTCCACGGCCCGCAGACCAGCCGGATGTGATCGCGCGGGAACGCCAGCCGCAGCTGCTCGAGGGCGGGCAGGCCGGTGATGAAATCGCCGAAATGATCGAGCTTGATGACCAGGATGCGCTGACGCTGCCGCCCGCCGCTGAAATGGCGGACCAGGATGCGGCTGTCACTGGTAGTGGAGGCGGAGCCGCCCTCCTCCGCGATCATTCCAGCCCGTCGTAGAAGTCGTTGCCCTTGTCGTCGATAACGATGAACGCCGGGAAATCCTCGACCTCGATGCGCCACACCGCTTCCATGCCGAGCTCCGGATATTCCAGCACCTCGACACGGCGGATGCAGTCCTGCGCCAGCCGCGCCGCCGGGCCGCCGACGCTGCCGAGATAGAAGCCGCCGTTGGCGCGGCAGCTCTCCTTCACCGCCTTGGAGCGGTTGCCCTTGGCCAGCATGACCAGGCTGCCGCCCGCCGCCTGGAATTGCGCGACGTAGCTGTCCATGCGCCCGGCGGTGGTCGGGCCGAAGCTGCCGGTGGCGAAGCCCGCCGGCGTCTTGGCGGGGCCGGCGTAATAGACGGGATGGTCCTTGATGTAGTCGGGCAGCGCCTCGCCGGCATCGAGACGCTCCTTGAGCCGGGCATGGGCGATATCGCGCGCCACCACCATGGTGCCGTTGAGCGAGAGCCGCGTCTTCACGGGGTAGCGGGAGAGCTGTCCGCGGATCTCGACCATCGGCCGGTTCAGATCGACGCGCACGACGTCACCACCCAGGACAGACTCGGTCGCCTCCGGCAGGAAGCGCGCGGGGTCGGTCTCGAGTTGCTCGAGGAACACGCCGTCCGGTGTGACCTTGGCCATGATCTGGCGGTCGGCGCTGCAGGAGACGCCGATGCCGACGGGCAGGCTGGCGCCGTGCCGCGGCAGGCGGATCACCCGCACGTCGTGGCAGAAATACTTGCCGCCGAACTGCGCGCCGATGCCCATCCGCCGGGTGAGTTCCAGCACCTCGCGCTCCATCTCGAGGTCGCGGATGGCATGGCCGGCGCGGCTGCCGGCGGTCGGCAAGGTGTCCAGCCAGCGCGTCGAGGCGAGCTTAACGGATTTCAGCGTGAGTTCCGCGCTGGTGCCGCCGATGACGATGGCCAGGTGGTAGGGCGGACAGGCCGAGGTGCCGAGCGTTCGCAGCTTGGTCTCGATGAAGGCCAGCAGCTTCTCCGGGCTGAGGATCGCCCGCGTCTCCTGGAACAGGAACGTCTTGTTCGCCGAACCGCCGCCCTTGGCGACGAACATCAGGTGGAACTCGTCGGCGTGGTGCTCGCCGGGTGCCGCCATGATATCGAACTGCACGGGCAGATTGTTGCCGGTGTTGACCTCCTCGAACATCGACAGCGGCGCCATCTGCGAATAGCGCAAATGGGTCTCGGTGTAGGTGCGGTGCACGCCGTAGGCCAGGGCCTGCTCCTCGTCGCCGTCCACCCAGACGCGCTGGCCCTTCTTGCCGAACACCATTGCCGTGCCGGTGTCCTGGCACATCGGCAGCACGCCACCGGCGGCGATGCCGGCGTTCTTCAGCAGCTCGAGCGCCACGAAGCGGTCGTTCTCCGAGGCCTCGGGATCGTCGAGAATGGCGCGCAGCTGGGCGAGGTGGCCGGGCCGCAGCAGATGCGAGACGTCCTTGAAGGCCTGCACCGCGAGCTCGGTCAGCGCCTCGGGCGCGACGCGCAGCACCGGACGGCCGTCACAGGAGAGGGTCGTGACGCCGGCGATGTCGAGCTTCTTCCACGGCGTACGGTCCGGCCCGAGCGGGAACATCGGTGCGTACAGGAAGCTCGGGCTGGCGGGCACAGGCGCGTTCATCGCGGAAATCCCCTGGAGGTCAGTCCTTCGGCGTCGGGCGGCGCCGGAAGGCGTCGAGGCTAACCACCTGCGGCACCTCGCCCGGCTCCGGCGCCGGACCCTCCTGCGGCTCGGGTTGCGTCGGCGGGGCTTGCGCCACCTCCGGCTGCGGGGCAGCGGGCGGCGGGCGGAAGCGCAGGCCGAACTGCACGTATGGATCGGCGAAGCCGGCCAGCGCCGCGAACGGGATGGTGAGGCTCGCCGGCACGCCGCCGAACGACAGGCCGACCTGGAAACCCTCCGCGTCGACCTTGAGGTCCCAGAACTGGTGTTGCAGGACGATGGTCATTTCCTGGGGGTACTGGGCCCGCAGCCGCTGCGGGATGATCACGCCGGGATGATCGGTGCGGAAGGTCACGTAGAAATGGTGCTCGCCGGGCAGTCCCTCCCGGGCAATGTGCTCGAGCGCGCGCACCGCCACCTGGCGGCGCGCCTCCTCGGCCCAATCCTCGTAGGGCAGCATGCTTTGCGGCCGCTGCTCCTGGTTCTCGTCCATTCCGGTCCTCAGGCTGCGCGCCCCCTTAGCCCGGACGGGCCCGGAGGGAAAAGCCCCGGGGACGCCATTGGTGGGCCAGAGAGGCCGTGCCGATTCTCCGGCAGTGCCGGATCAGGTTCAGTGGGGGGCTTCTGTTGCCCGGTGCCCCCCGAACCGCGCTTATCGCTTATGCAGCGACAGCGAGCGCCTCATGATTGTCATTGGCACTTGTGATACGGCCCGATAACGGCGGAACCATGCCGAGCGAAAAATGGGTCTTTACCACGCGTGTCGAGCCTGTTTCGCCCCCATGCTGTGAGCCGCTGCCGGAACCCGGACCGGGCTGCCGAAAGCGGAATGGTGGAGGCGCCGGGCACTGCCCCCGGGTCCACAACGCTTATTCCACGCATCGTTTATCGCCATAGCCGGCAAGCCGGCGCAGGGAATATAGCACGCGGCGGCCGATTTTTGAAGGGATGCCGAGGATGCGCCTGACGCCGGAGCAGCAGGCCGAGCTGGACGCCGAGGCCGGCCGCCGGGCGGAGACGCGCCGTCCGACGGTGCCTGAGCTGGAGGCCATGCTGTTCCGCGCCCTGCCGGTGCTCGACCACGGCTTCGTCCGCGTCATCGACTACATGGGCGACGACGCGGCGATCGTGCAGGCGGCGCGCGTCTCTTACGGAGCCGGCACCAGGCGGGTCAGCGAGGATGCCGGCCTGATCCGCTACCTGATGCGCCACCGGCACAGCACGCCGTTCGAGATGTGCGAGATCAAGTACCACGTGAAGCTGCCGATCTTCGTGGCGCGGCAGTGGATTCGCCACCGCACCGCCAACGTCAACGAGTATTCCGCCCGCTACTCCATCCTCGACCGGGAGTTCTACATTCCCGAACTCCGGCATCTCGCCGCACAATCCGCCAGCAACCGGCAGGGCAGCGGCGCCCCCCTGGCGGCGGACGAGGCGGAGCGGGTGCTGGCGCTGCTGCGCGAGGACGCGGCGCGCTGCCACGATCACTATGCGCAGATGCTGAACGAGGGCCCCGAGCGCGACCCGGCCCGAAGCGGCCTGGCGCGCGAGCTGGCGCGGATGAACCTGACGCTGAACACCTACACCCAGTGGTACTGGAAATCCGACCTGCACAACCTCTTCCATTTCCTGGCGCTGAGGGCCGACCCGCATGCCCAGCACGAGATCCGCGTCTATGCCGCGGCGATCATGCAGACCGTCCGCGCCTGGGTGCCGATGGCGTTCCAGGCCTTCGAGGATTATCGCCTGAACGCCGTCACCCTGTCGGCGCAGATGCTGGCCGTGGTGCGGCGGATGCTCGCCGGCGAGGCGGTGGACCAGGCCGGCAGCGGGCTTTCCCGGCGCGAATGGAGCGAACTGACGGCGGCGCTCAGAAGGGACGCGCGATGATAATCGTCTTCGGCTCGATCAACCTCGACATGATCTTCCCGGTGCCGGCGCTGCCCGCCCCGGGGGAGACGGTGCTCACCCCGGAGGGCCGCTTCGAGCCGGGCGGCAAGGGCGCCAACCAGGCGGTGGCGGCGGCGCTCGATGGGGCGAGCGTGGCACTGGCGGGCGCCGTCGGCGCGGACCCGCTGGCGGCGATGGCGGTCACCGGGCTGCAACGGGCGGGCGTCGATCTCTCCCGCGTCGAGGAGGTATGGGGCCGCACCGGCACCGCCGCCATCAGCGTCGACCGCGCCGGGCGCAACCACGTCGTCGTCGCCTCCGGCGCCAATCTGCTGGCCCGCGCCGAACAGGTGGAGGCGGCGGTGCTGCGGCCGGACAACACGCTGGTGCTGCAGCTGGAGACCGACGCGGGCGAGACCGCCGCGCTGATCCTGCGCGCCCGCGCCGGCGGCGCGCGGATCATCCTCAACCTGGCGCCGGCGGGGGTGTTGCCGCCCGAGGCGCTGCGGGCGCTCGATGTGCTGGTGGTGAACCAGGAGGAGGCGGCCTGGCTCGGCAGTCACCTGGGCACCGGGGTGAATGCCGCCTCGCTGCACCAGGCGCTCGACGTCGGCGTGGTGTGCACCAAAGGCAGCGAGGGGGTGGAGGCGGCGGCCGGCGATGTGCAGCTGCGCCTGCCCGCGCATCCCGTGCGGGCGGTGGACACCACGGCGGCCGGCGACTGCTTCGTCGGCGTGCTGGCCGCCGGGCTCGACCGCGGCCTGACGCTGGAGGCGGCGGCACGCCGGGCCAACGTCGCGGCCGGGCTCTGCTGCACCAGACGCGGCACACAAGGCAGCCTGCCGACGGCGGCGGAAATCGACGCCGAATCCTGAACCGGCCCTCAGGGCGGCGACGGAGCGGCGGCGGTCCGCCAGCGGGCGACGTCGGCGAATTCCGGCGACCGGTGCGGCGCGTCCAGCTTGCCGCTCAGCAACAGCCCCAGTTCGGGAGCGTCCGGGACAGCGGCGTGCAGCGCGGCGCGCAAGGCCGCCGTGCCGTCCGGCAGGTCGATGCTGCCGGACAGCACGGCGTCGCCATCCGAGCCCACCAGCCGCGACGGATCGAGCGTCAGCACGCCGTGGTCCACCGTGGCGACGACATCGAGGCGGTCGAAGCCGCTGCTGCCGCCGGCCAGTGCCGCCGCCAACGCCGCGTCGGGGGCATGCTCGCCGAGCGACTGGCGCAGCCGGCTGAGGTCGAAGCCGGACAGCGCGCCGCTGCGCGCGGCCAGGCGGACCCGCCCGCCGAGTGTCGCGAGCAGCGCCGCCGGGCTGTGGCCGGTGGCGAGCAG
>JAFAYM010000069.1 GCA_019240395.1 Acidisphaera sp.
GGCCGTAAGGAAGGCGAGGGCTCCGCCCTCGACCCGCTGGGGACCGTCGTCCCCAGACCCCATTTACTTCAGCAAGCCCTTTTCTCAATCCAGAAATCGCACCCGCGTCGAGCCCAGCAGCGCGGTGATCTTGTCCGGCACGCCCAACCCCTCGGCGACGCGGGCATCCATCGCCGCCTCGGCACGTCGCACCTGGTCCAGGCGCGTCAGCACCGCGGCGATCTGCGCCTGCGGCACGACGACCACCCCGTCGCGATCGCCAACAACGATGTCGCCGGACTGCACGGCGACGCCGCCGACCACCACCGGCTCGCCGATCACCCCGGGACCGGACGCGGCGCAGGAATTCGGCGTGACGCCGTAGCAGAACAGCGGCAGGCCGGCGGCGACGATACCCGGCGTATCGCGCGCCACCCCGTCGGTCACCAGGGCGGCCGCGCCGCGGTTGCGGGCCATGCCGGCCACCCGGTCGCCGACCACGGCCAGCCCGGTGAAATGGTCGGTCGCCGCCATGATCACGTCGCCCGGCTGCACGAAGGCCAGCGCCCCGACGACCGCCAGGTTGTCGCCGGGTCCGCACAAGCAGGTGAGGGCCGCACCGACGAAATCGGCATGCGCCGGATCGACCGGCTTGACCCGGAAATCCAGCGCGCCGCGCCCGTCCATGCAATCGACGACGAAGCCGGTCGGCACGCCTTCGAAACGGGCGAGCGTCGCGGTGTCCGGCCGCGCGTGGTTGCGGCGGACCTGCAGGACCGGGGGGTCTTCGAGCAAAGCGCGTCCTCCTCGCTGACAATGAAGCCTAGCGCGGCCCTGGTTCACCGACCAGGGATTGTACCACGGGGGTTGTGGTGGAAGAGCCCCGGACGATCGGATAGGGTGCCCCCGACTCCGACGCCTCATCCCGAATTGCGCGTGGCCGCGGAAAGGCTCCCGATGGCTCAGATCATTCCCGTCCCGCCCTTCGACTGCGTGGTGTTCGGCGCCACCGGCGACCTCACGCTGCGCAAGCTGATGCCGGCACTCTATTATCGCTTCCGCGACCGGCAGATCCCGGAGGGCGCGCGCATCATCGCTGCGGCGCGGTCGGACTTCACCGATGAAGCCTACCGCAACCACGTCGCCGAGGCGGCACGCCAGCATGTCGCCAAAAGCGACTGGGACGACGCGACGGCGGCCGACTTCCTGGCGCGCGTAAGCTACGTGCAGCTCGACGGCTCCTCGCCGGACCGCTGGACCGGGCTCAACGACCTGCTGGGCCAGGAACCCGACCGGGTGCGCGTGTTCTACATGGCGACCTCGCCCGATCTCTACGGGCCGATCTGCCGCAACATCCGGGCCAACGACCTGGCGAGCGAAGGCTCGCGGGTCGTGCTGGAGAAGCCGATCGGCCATGACCTGGCCTCCGCGAAGTCGATCAACGACCAGGTCGGAGAGATCTTCTCGGAGCGCCAGACCTTCCGCATCGACCACTATCTCGGCAAGGAGACGGTGCAGAACCTCCTGGCGCTGCGCTTCGCCAACTCGATATTCGAGCGGCTATGGAACGCCGACGTGATCGATCACGTGCAGATCACCGTCGCCGAGACGGTGGGCGTGGAAAGCCGCGCCGGCTACTACGACCATTCCGGGGCGCTGCGCGACATGGTGCAGAACCATCTGCTGCAGCTGCTGTGCATGACGGCGATGGAAAGCCCGATCTCGCTCTCCGCCGATTCGGTGCGCGACGAGAAGCTGAAGGTGCTGCGCGCGTTGCGGCCGATTGCGCCGCACGAAATCGGCGCCGTCACCGTGCGCGGACAGTACACCCAAGGCGCCGTCGAGGGGCGGGCGGTGGCGGGCTACGCCGCGGATCTCGGGCGGCAGAGCCATACCGAAACCTTCGTCGCCATCAAGGCGGAGGTGCGGTCCTGGCGCTGGGGCGGCGTGCCGTTCTATCTGCGCACGGGCAAGCGGCTGGCGGACAAGCTCTCCGAAGTCGTCGTGGTGTTCCGCAAGCTGCCCTTCTCGATCTTTCCCCGCGAAGTGGCCGAGCTGTCGCCCAACAAGCTGGTCATGCGCCTGCAGCCGCATGAGGGCATCCACCTCGAGATGATGACCAAGGATCCGGGTCCGGGTGGGCTGCGGCTGCGCCCGGCGCGGCTGAACATCAGCTTCGAGGAGGCGTTCAAGACGCGCTATCCCGACAGCTACGAGCGGCTGCTGATGGATGCCGTGCGCGGCAACACCACGCTGTTCATGCGGCGCGACGAGGTCGAGGCCGCGTGGCAATGGGTGGAGCCGATCATCGAGGCGTGGGGCGAGGCGCCGGAGACGCCGAAACCCTACCCCGCCGGCAGCTGGGGGCCGACCTCGGCGATCGCGCTGATCGAACGCGACGGGCGCACCTGGCACGAAGATTTCACCCAGGAGGAAGAGTTCAAACGTTAATTTTTCGAAGTGTAAGATTCACCAGCGTCGCACCAGGCAGTGATTGCCGGCGCGTCGGCGGCTTCTAAATAGAGCAGGCGGATGGGCGGCGCTGCGGCGCTGCCCGCGATCGACACCGGAGTCAGGCGAACATGCACCCTGTAAGACCCTTCATCGCTCTCGCCGGGGCGCTCGCCCTCGGCGCCTGCGCTGTGCCCCCGCCCGCCGGTCCGAGCGTCATGGCGCTCCCAGGGCAGAACAAGGATTTCGCCGCCTTCCAGCAGGACGATGGCGCGTGCCGGCAGTATGCGGGGGCGCAGACCGGCTATGCCAACCCGTCACAAGCGGCGACCAACGCCGGCATCGCCAGCGCCGCGGTCGGCACCGGTATCGGTGCGGCGGCCGGCGCCGTGCTGGGTGCCGCTGCCGGCAACCCCGGGGCCGGGGCAGCGATCGGCGCCGGCAGCGGCCTACTGCTCGGCAGCGCCGTCGGCGCCAACAACGCCCAGCTCTCGGCCGGCGCGCTGCAGCAGCGCTACGATCAGAGCTACACGCAGTGCATGGTGGCCCATGGTGACCGGGTGACGGCAGGACCCGGCGGTGCCGCCCCATATGGCGGCTACGCCTATGCCCCCTACGGCTATTACGGATACCCCGGCTACTACGGCTACCCCGGCTATTACGGGCCGGAAGTCGCGTTCGGCTTCGGCGGCGGTTGGGGCGGTGGCTGGCGCGGTGGCTGGCATGATGGCGGGTGGCGCGACGGCGGCGGGTGGCATGATGGCGGCGGCTTCCGTCGCTGACGCCCGAGGCTGACACCGCAAACGGGGGCCCTGGGCTGCTGGGCAGCCGGCGTTTTCTGCCGCTGTTCCTCACCCAGGCGCTCGGAGCGCTCAACGACAACCTCTTCAAGAATGCGCTGGTCGTGCTGGTGCTGTTTCAGGCACCAGCCGGTCCGATCCTGGTGGCGCTCGCCGGGGGAATCTTCATCGCCCCGTTCGTGCTGTTCTCCTCCATTGCCGGGCAGCTGGCCGACCGCCACGACAAAGCGGCGGTGATCCGCGCCACCAAGCTGTGCGAGCTCGGGCTGATGGCGGTCGGCGCGGCGGGGTTCCTGTCGGGCAGCCATGTCCTGCTGTTCGCGGTTCTCTTCGGGCTCGGCGCCCAGGCGACGTTCTTCGGCCCGCTTAAATACGGCATCCTGCCGGACCATCTCGGCCCGGCGGAGCTGATGCGCGGGAACGCGCTCATCGAGGCCGCCACGTTCGCCGCCATCCTGGCCGGCACCATCGCCGGCGGCGTGCTGATCACCGTCCCGCACGGGCCGGCGGCGGTGGCCGTCGCCGGCCTGCTGCTGGCGCTGGCCGGCGTCGCCGCCGGGTTCCGCGTGCCTCCGGCCCGCCCCGCGGCACCGGAGCTGCGGATGGGCTGGAACGTGGCGGGCGACACGCTCGGCCTGCTGCGCCGGGCGCGGGACAACCGGCCGGTCTGGCTCTGCATCCTCGGGCTGAGCTGGTTCTGGGCCCTCGGCGCAACCTTCCTGGCGGAATTCCCGGTCATCGCGGCGCGAAATTTCGCTGCCGATGGCCATGTCGTCACCCTGATGCTGGCGGTGTTCTCGATCGGCGTCGGCGCGGGCTCGATCGTCGCCGGCCGGCTGCTGCGGGGCGAGGTGTCGGCGCGCCATGTGCCGTTCGCCGCCCTGCTGCTTTCGGTGTTCGCCTGGGATTTCGCCCGGCTGTGCATGGGCGTCTCGCCGGAGACGGGCTGGCACAGCGTGGGCCAGATGCTGGCGGCGCCGGCGGCCTGGCGGGTGCTCGCCGACCTGCTGCTGGTGGCCGCGTGCGGCGGGGCGTTCTCCGTGCCGCTCTACGCCGTGCTGCAGTCGCGCGCGGAGCCTTCGCAGCGGGCGCGCATGATCGCCGCCAACAACGTGCTGAACGCCATCTTCATGGTGGCGGGAGCGGCGGCGATCGCCGGTCTCGCCGCCCTGCAAATCTCGGCGCCGGCGATCATCCTGGTGTTCGCCTGCCTCAATCTCGGCGTCGCCGCGCATACCGGCCGTCTGTTGCCGGCCGGCGACGCCTCCACTGCCGCAGCAGAGCCCGAACCGGCGCCTTGAGCGCGCATCTGATGTGACCGAGGTCACATCCGCGTCTGCCGGGACGTGCCACCAAGCGATTCATCGTATCGCGGGCAAGGAGAGAGCGATGAGGGCCTCTTGTCGCTACCCCGTGGGGATGGTCACTTTCCCCGGCGGCTTCCTCCTGTCGCCGCAGGGCATGACGGCGGCCGGCTACTTCGACGGCAGCCATCTGCACTGCGTCGCAAGCGCCAACACGCTCGAGGGCGGCAGTCTCTACCAGTTCCATTTCGCCGATTTCGACGGAGTGCTGTCAGACGAAATGCAGGGCGAAGCGGCGCGCTGCGTGCTGTTCCACTATCGCCTGATCCCCCGCGGCGATGCGCCGCGGCTGCCGGCCCGCGCCCATGTCTTTGCCTACGATGCGGGCCAGCATCGGCTGCTGCCGGCCAGCCGGATCGTCCCGCTCTCGCCGTGCGCCCCGGCGGCGCCGATCCTCGATCATGCCGGCCGGCCGATCGGACACGCCTTCGACACCGACGCGCAGTCCCTGGTGTTGCGGTTCGCTGCACCGGCCGGCACCGGGCTGGAATGGTTTCGCCCGGCGCCCGCGCTTTGCGACGAGCTGCCCCTGCTCGACGACCAGCTTGCCCTCGAGCGGGATGGCACCGCGTTCATTCCGCGCGGCGCCACCGGCGATTTCCTGGTGGTCTGCCGGCCCGCCGAAATGACCCCGGCGCTCCCGCGTGCCGGTGCGGGCGGCGATGCTCCGATGATTGCTGCCTTCCCGCGCTGACCGCACTGCCGGCGACCGACGGGGGCGGAACCCCTCGCCGGCCGCGGACGTTCAGCAGGCGGCGGGCCGGGGCTATCAGCCGGCGCCATGCCGGGGGCTGTCCCAGGCTCGGTCACACCGCTTGGACCACAACGGCCGGCAACCTGACGAGCACCGATGGCTGAGCGCAGACTGCATCGCGGATGGATCGTCCTGGGCGCGCTCGTCGTCGTGCTCGTGGCTATCGTCGCACTCTGGGACTGGAACTGGTTTCGCGGGCTGGCCGCCATGGAAGCGAGCTCGATGCTCGGGCGCCCGGTGACGATCGGCCATTTCGACGTGAAGCTCGGGCGCACCACGACGGTGATCGCCGACGATGTGCAGGTCGCCAATCCGCCCGG
>JAFAYM010000016.1 GCA_019240395.1 Acidisphaera sp.
CGATCGCCGTGCGCAGCTTGTTGGCCCAGCCGCTCACCACGTCGCCGTCGCCGTTCATCATCGCCTTGAAGCCGGTCTCCGCGACGTCGCCCGCATCGTCCTTTTTCGAGGTGCCGACCTTGGTGTCCATCATGTCGGCGCGCTCGAAGAACTCGGTCTCGGTGGCGCCCGGCATCAGGCAGGTCACGGTGACGCCGGTGTCCCTGAGTACATGGCGGAGCGCGAAGGAGAAGGAATCGAGAAACGCCTTAGTGCCGTTATAGACGGCCTGGTAGGTGCCGGGCATGAAGCCGGCGATCGAGCCGGTGATGAGGATGCGGCCCTGGCCGCGCGCGCGCATGTCGCGACCGACCTTCTGCAGCAGGTAGATCGTGCCGGTGATGTTGGTGTCCACGACATGCCGCACCGCCGCGAAATCCTGATCGAGGAACGCCCGTCCCAGCCCGCGTCCGGCATTGGCGAGCAGCGCGTCGACTTTCCGGCCGTTCGCCGCGGCGTAGAGCTTGTCCACGCCTTCCGTGGTGGCGAGGTCGGCCTCGACAGCGTCGGCGCCGACACCGAGTTCGCGGAATTGCGCGGCGGCCTCGTGGATGGCCGGCTCGTCGGCGGCCACCAGCAGATCGAAGCCGTTGCGCGCACAGCATTTGGCGAGCTCGTAGCCGATGCCGGTGGAGGCGCCGGTGACGATCGCGAGGGGGCGGGTCTCTGGGTTCATTCGGCGGCTCTCTGATTCAGGGTTTCAGGACGACCTTGATGCAGCCGTCCTTCTTGTCGCGGAAGGTCTTGTAGAGCTCCGGTCCCTGTTCCAGGGATGCGCGATGGGTGATGACGAAGGACGGATCGATCTCGCCCTTTTCAATGCGCTCGAGCAGCGAGGGCATGTAGTGCTGCACCGGGGTCTGGGCCATGCGGAAGGTGAGGCCGCGGTTGATCGCCGAGCCCATCGGCACCTTGTCGAGGAAGCCGCCATAGACGCCGACGATGGAGACCGTGCCGAAGTTGCGGCAGCAATGGATGGCCTGGCGCAGCACGTGCGGCCGGTCGGTTCCCATGAAGGTGGCGACCTTCACGCGATCCACCACGGAATCGAAGCTCGCCGTGGCGTCGGCCTCGGTGCCGACCGCGTCGATGCAGGCATCCGCGCCGCGGCCCTTGGTGAGCTCCTGGATGCGGTCGTAGACGTCCTCATTCTTGAAGTCGAGCGTCTCGGCGCCGGCGGCGCGGGCGAGTTCCAGGCGCTCCGGCACGGTGTCGATGGCAATCACCCGGCCGGCGCCGAGCAGGAAGGCGCTGCGGATGGCGAACTGGCCGACCGGGCCGCAGCCCCAGATGGCGATGGTGTCGCCGGGCTGGATGTTGCAGAAATCGGCCGCCATGTAGCCGGTCGGGAAGATGTCGGAGAGGAACAGCACCTGCTCGTCGGTCATGCCCGCCGGCACCTTGATCGGGCCGACATCGGCATACGGCACCCGCAGATATTCGGCCTGCCCGCCGCGATAGCCGCCGAGCATGTGCGAGTAGCCGAACAGTCCGGCCGGGGAGTGGCCCCACAGCTTCTCCGCGGTTTCATGGTTCGGGTTGGACCGCTCGCAGCCCGAGAAGAAGCCGCGCTTGCAGAAGAAGCACTCGCCGCAGGAGATGGTGAAGGGGACGACCACGCGGTCGCCGACCTTGAGCGCCTTGTTCTCGGCGCCGACCTCGACGACCTCGCCCATGGTCTCATGGCCGAGCACGTCGCCGCGCTCCATCGTCGGGATGACGCCGTCATAGATGTGCAGATCGGAGCCGCAGATGGCGCAGGCGGTGACCTTGATGATGGCGTCGCGGGGATGCTCGATGGTCGGATCGGGCACGGTGTCGCAGCGCATGTCGCCCTTGCCGTGCCATGCCAATGCTTTCACGGAGATGTCCTCTGAGGGGTCAGAACCCGGAATGCCGATCCAGGCGCGGCGTTCCGTCTGGACCGATCATAAGGCCGCGAGCAGGAAGCAGAAGCCCTGGCTAGATATCCTTGGCGCTATCCCCGCCGGTAACCTCGTATTCCGCGCCGGTCACCATGGCCGCCGCCTCCGAGGCCAGGAACACGGCGGCCGGTGAAATGTCGTCCGGCTGCAGCCAGCCCACCTTCAGCGGCACGGTCGGTGCGCGGACATCCCAGGCCTGTTGCGGGGTCGGCCGTTCCGGCGGCGTCTGCCCGGTCTCGGCCATGCTTTCGCGCAGCCGCGTATAGTATCGCGTCAGCGGCGTATCGACGAGGCCGGGGATCAGCGCGTTGACCGTGATGTTGTACTGGCCGAGCTCCATCGCGGCCGACTTCATCAGCCCGATAATCCCCCATTTCGACGCGGAGTAGCTTGCCGCGTCCTTGGTGCCGTGCTTGCCCTGCATGGAAGACAGCACGATGATCCGCCCGCGCTTGCGCGCCACCATCTTCGGCGCGAAGGCGCGGATGGTGTTGGCGGTGCCGTTGAGGTTGTTGTCGATGACGTCGCGCCAGTCCGTGTCTTCCATCTCCAGCAGCGGCTTCCAGCGCTGGATCGCGGCATTGGCGACGACGATGTCGATCTTCCCGTAGGTGTGTTCGACACGGTCGGCGACTTGCCGCAATGCCGTGATGTCGCGGATGTCGGCGCGGATCGCTTCGGCGCGGCGGCCATAAGCCTGGATCTGGCGCACCGTTTCGGCCAGTTCGTTCGCGCTTGCCGGCTTGGCGTCCGATGCCGGGCTGACCGGTCCGGCGATATCGAGCGCCACGACGTCCGCGCCGTTGGCGGCGAGTTCCACGGCGATCGCCCGACCGATGCCGCGCGCCGCGCCGGTGACCACGGCGATCTTGTCCGACAGCATGCTGCCGCGTCCCGGGCGGACCGGGCCGGCGCTCTTGTCCAGCGGCGGCTCGGGCATCGGCTGACCGTCGAGCACCGCCGGCTCGGTATCGGTGTGGGTCGGCGTGCTCGTGATCGGTGTGTTCGTCTGGGCCGCGGCGGCGCCCGCCAGCGCGACACTCGCGGCCAGGCCGCCGCCGAGGACGAGCGTGCGCCGAACCGGATCATGAATTTGCTGCGCCATCGGCCACTCCCGTGCTGCCCGAACGAACGACCCGCGGCAAGGCGGGTTGCGCCGGATTGGCGGGAAAGCCTCGCGCCTGCCATGCTCGTGAACCGGCAATGGTGGGGCGTGCAATGGAACTCGGCCTGGCAGGGAAGATCGTGCTGGTCACCGGCGGCTCGAAGGGGATCGGCTTGGCGTGCGCGGCCGCTTTCGCAGCAGAGGGGGCGAGGATCGCGATCTGTTCACGTTCTCCGGAGAATCTGGACCGGGCGCGCGCGACCCTGCCCGACGCGGTCGGCCTCGCCGCCGATCTCACCGATGCGAGCGCCGCGGCGGCGATGATCGACCGCGTCGAGGACCAGCTCGGCCCGGTCGACGTGCTGGTCAATTCCGCGGGGGCGGCCAGGCGGTCGCCGCCGGATGAACTGACCCCGGAGTTCTGGCGCGCCGCGATGGATGCGAAATACTTCTCCTACATCAACGCCATCGATCCGATGGTGAAGCGCATGGCCCGGCGCGGCCGCGGCGTGATCGCCAACATCATCGGCGTCGGCGGCAAGGTGGCCTCGCCGGTGCATCTGGCGGGCGGTGCCGCGAACGCGGCGCTCATGCTGGCGACGGCCGGACTGGGCACCGCCTATGCCGCCCGGGGCGTGCGCGTCGTCGGGGTGAGCCCGGGGCTCACCGACACCGACCGGGTCGCCGAGGGCATGAAATCCGATGCCCGTCTCGCCGGCATCAGCGTGGAAGAGGCCCGCACCCGCGGTGTCGGACGCATCCCGATCGGGCGGATGGCCTCGCCCGAGGAGGTCGCCAACGCCGTCGTCTTCCTGGCTTCCGAAAAGGCGAGCTACATCACCGGCGTCACCGTCGCCATGGACGGCGCGCAGCATCCCGTGGTGCTGTAGAGCGTGATGACCGAAGGTGGAATCGCCGCAGGTCTGAATCACGCTCTCGAACAACCAGTCCAGAGCGGGATGACTTCGTCAGTTAGAGGTCATCCCGCTCTGGACTGCGCCAGCGACGCCAGCCGGCGGCGCGCAAGTCGCAAGCCGGGCACGTGCCGCAGCCATAACCCCAGTCATGGCGCTGCGTGCGATTTCCGAGATAGCAGGTGTGGGTGAGGTCCACGACGATCTGC
>JAFAYM010000128.1 GCA_019240395.1 Acidisphaera sp.
CGAGCTCGAGCTGATCTGCAAGAACCAGCCGGCCTGGGAAGCCGCCTCGGCGACGGTCATGGCGGAGATGTGGAATGCCTCGGGCTTCAAGGTGAAGCTCAACGTGCTGCCTTCCGCCAGCTTCTGGGACATCTGGACCAAGGTGCCCTTCGGCTACACCTCCTGGACCCATCGACCGCTCGGCGTCATGGTGCTCGACCTGGCCTACCGCACCGGCGTGCCGTGGAACGAGAGCGACTATTCGAACCCGGAGTTCGACCGCACGCTCACCGAGGCGGACGGCATCCTGGAGGCCGACAAGCGGCGCGAGGTGATGGCCAAGCTCGAGAAGATCCTGCAGGAGGACGGACCGATCATCCAGCCCCTCTGGCGCATCGTGCAGACCGGCTTCGACAAGCGGGTGAAGGGTTTCCGTATGCACCCCACGCAATACATCTTCCTCGACGAGATGGCGGTGGAAAAGGCCTGACCGGCGCGCGACGGCTTCCGACCGGCCATGGCGCGCCAGGTGCTCCGTCGGCTGGCCCTGATGCTGGCGACCATGCTGGCCGCCTCGCTGCTGCTGTTCCTGCTGTTCGAGCTGTTGCCGGGCAACGTCGCACTCAGCGAGCTCGGTCCCTACTCGACGCAGGAACAGCGCGACCTCTGGCTGGTCGCCAACGGCTACGACCGGCCGGTGGTGATCCGCTATCTCCTGTGGCTGGGCCATTTCGTCATTGGCGACTGGGGCAATTCGCGCCTGTTCATGGCCCCGGTCGCGCAGATCGTCGGCGTGCGCTTCGAGAACACGGCCGTGCTGGGCTTCTGGTTCTTCGCCCTCCTGGTGCCGCTGTCGCTCGGTCTGGGAACGCTCGCCGGCATGCGCCAGGGGTCGTGGCTCGATCGCGCGATCTCCGTGCTGTGCATCGTCACCACTTCGATACCGCCCTTCGCCAGCACGGTGCTGATCTCGGCGATCTTCGTGTTCAGCCTGCACTGGCTGCCGGGCACCAGTTCGATGATGGACGGCTTCTCCTACCGTCAGCTGATCATGCCGGTGATGGCGCTGGTGCTCTACGATTTCGGCTACATCGCCCGCATCACCCGCGCCTCGATGGCCGAGGTGATGGCGACGCAGTATGTACGCGCGGCGGTGCTGCGCGGCCTGCCGCAGCGCCGCGTGGTGCTGCGCCACGCGCTGCGTAACGCTCTGATCGCGCCGTTCACGCTGCTGATGCTGCACGTGAACTGGCTGATTTCCGGGGTGATCGTCGTCGAGTATTTCTTCGCCTTCAAGGGTTTCGGGTCGCTGATCCTGGAGGCGTCGCTGGGCAAGGACCTGTACCTGCTGGAAGCCTGCACCATGATCACCGTGTTCATGGCAGCGGTGACGCAGACCATCGCCGACCTCGGCTATGTCGCCCTCAATCCGCGGATGCGGCGGGCATGAGCGCCGCCGGCGCCGAGATCGCCGCGGAGGTCCTGCCGCCGCCGTCCCGCGGCCTGCGCTTCGGCTGGATCAGGCGCATCGGGCACAGCAAGGTGGCTACAATCGGCCTGCTGATCATCCTGTTCTGGGCGGTGGTCGCGGTGACGGCACCATGGATCTCGCCCTTCCCGCCGAACCTGCCGATCCGGCCGATGGCCTCGGCCGGCGTGCGCGCGCCCAACGGCGCGGTGTTCTGGCTGGGCACCGACCATCTGGGCCGCGACATCCTCTCGCGCATCATCTGGGGCTCGCGCACCGTTCTGGTCTACGCGCCGCTGGCCACCGCCTGTTCGTTCGTCATCGGGATCACCGCGGGTCTGCTGGCCGGCTTCAAGCGCGGCTGGATCGACGAGGCGCTGTCGCGCATCACCGACCTGGTGCTCGCCTTTCCGGCCCTGGTGCTCTACATCATCATCATCTCGAAATTCGGCGCCTCGGGGATCAACATCGTGCTGGCGGTGACGCTCGCCTCCAGCCCCGCCATCATGCGCCTGACCCGCGGCCTGGTGCTGGCGCTGCGCACCCGCGCCTTCGTCGCGGCGGCACAGCTGCGCGGCGAGCCGGCGTGGCGGGTGATGGTCGTCGAGATCCTGCCCAACGCGTCGGGCCCGCTGATCGTCGATGCCTGCCTGCGGCTCGGCTATGTCGTCATCACCATCGGCACGCTCGGCTTCCTCGGCCTTGGCCTGCCGCCACCGGACCCTGACTGGGGCGGCATGATCAACGATACCCGCAAGTTCGCCCTGGTGTTCCCGCACATGGTGCTGTTCCCCTGCCTCGCCGTATGCTCGCTGGTGCTCGGCTTCAACCTGCTGGCCGACGGCCTGCGCGAACTGGTGACGGAGGACTGATGCTGAAGCCCTCCACCCTGCTCGCCCTCGACGATGTCTCGATCTCCTATCACACGCGCGCCGGCGCGGTGCCCGCGGTCACCGGCGTGTCGCTCGCCATCGATGAGGGCGAGGCGGTCGGGCTGGTGGGCGAGTCCGGCTGCGGCAAGTCGACGCTGGCGATGGCGATCCTCGGCCATCTCGGCGGCCGCGGCGCGGTGGTCGGCGGCGAGATCCGCTTCGCCGGCCGGGCGCTCGCCGGCATGTCGCCCGATGAAATCCGGCGCATGCGCGGCCGCGGCATCGGCATCGTCTATCAGGAAGCGATGGCGGCGCTGAACCCGAGCATGCGCATCGGCGCGCAGCTCACCGAGACGCTGATCGTGCATCGCGGCACCTCGCGCGACGCCGCGCGCAAGGCCGCGATCGCCACCCTGGCCGAGGTCAAGCTGCCCGATCCGGAGCGGGTGATGGACGCCTACCCGCACCAGCTCTCCGGCGGGCAGCAGCAGCGCGTGGTGATCGCCATGGCGCTGCTGCCCGAGCCGCGGCTGCTGCTGCTCGACGAGCCCACCACGGCGCTGGACGTGACGGTGGAAGCCGGCATCATCGACCTGCTGAACGGGCTGCGCCGCAGCCGTGGCACGGCGATGCTGTTCATCTCGCACAATCTCGGCCTGGTCGGGCAGCTCTGCGAGCGCGTGGCGGTGATGTATTCCGGCGAGCTCGTCGAGACCGGGTCCGTCGCCGACATGTTCGCCACGCCCCGCCATCCCTACACGATGGGCCTGTTCAGCTGCATTCCCCGCCCGGACTTGCCGCGGCGGGAGCAGCATCTGACGCCGATCCGCGGCCAGGTCAGTCCGCCGAACGCCCGCCCGCCGGGCTGCATCTTCGCCCCACGCTGCGACTGGTTCCAGGCCGGGCGGTGCGATGCCGTACGGGTGCCGCTCGAAGCCGTGGACCTGGCCAGCGACGCCCGGGTGCGCTGCCTGCGCTGGCGGGAGATCGCGCCCGAGCCCCGGCCCGCCTGGGAGGCGCTGGCCACTGGCGCCGCGGAGCAGACGATCCTGGCGGTCAGCCGGCTCGACAAGACCTATCAGCTGCGCAGCGGCGGGGCGGTGGTGCGGGCGAATCAGCAGCTCAGCTTCGATGTTCCGCGAGGCCGGACCCTGGCGGTGGTCGGCGAGTCCGGCTGCGGCAAGTCGACCTTCGCCAATGTGCTGATGGGGCTCACCTCGGCAACCGCCGGTGAAATCCGCTTCGAGACCACGGATCTCGCGAAGCTGCCGCTCGATCGCCGTCCGGCCCTGCTGCTGCGCGACCTGCAGATGGTGTTCCAGAACCCCGACGAGACGCTCAACCCCTGCTACTCCGTCGGTCGGCAGATCGGCCGGGCCGTCCGCAAGCTCGGGGTGGAGCGCGACCGCGCCGGGGTGCAGGCCCGGGTGCGCGCCCTGCTCGGCCTGACCCGGCTGCCCGCCGCCTTCGCCTCGCGCCGGCCGCGCCAGCTCTCCGGCGGGCAGAAACAGCGGGTCGGCATTGCCCGCGCCTTCGCCGGCACCCCCAAGCTGGTGGTCGCCGACGAGCCGGTCTCCGCCCTCGACGTCTCGGTGCAGGCGGCGATTACCGAGTTGCTGCGCGACATCCAGCGCAACCAGGACACCACGCTGGTCATCATCAGCCATGACCTGGGCTTTGTCCGCTACATCGCCGACCGCGTGGTGGTGATGTATCTGGGCCAGGTGATGGAGGCCGGGAGCGCGGAAGAAGTGTTCGCCCCGCCCTATCATCCCTATACCGAGGCGCTGCTCTCCGCGGCCCCGGTGGCGGGCCTGGCGCGCAACCGGCGCATCGTGCTCTCCGGCGAGCTGCCGAGCGCAATGGCGCCGCCCTCGGGGTGCCCGTTCCAGACGCGCTGCCCGCGCAAGCTCGGGGCGATCTGCGAGACCGAACGCCCGCCGGAGCAGCTGCTCGCCGGCGGCCACCGCATCCTGTGCCACATCCCCCCCGACGAGCTCGGCCGGGTGCCGCCGGTCTATGCCCCGGAGGAGACGCTGGCCGTGGATTGATCCTGACGTTTGTTGTAGGATCGCGCCGATCGAGGAGGATCAGCATGGCATCGACGGAATCCGAAGTGCTGCAGATGTTGCGCAGCCGTCGCAAGAACTTCTCCCTGCCCGGCCCGTTCTACAGCGACCCCGCGATCTACGCCCTCGACATGCAGGCGATCTTCTATCGGGAGTGGCAGTTCGTCGGCATCACCTGCGAAATCCCCAATCCCGGCGATTACATGACGGTGTCGATCGGCGACACGCCGATCGTCGTCGTGCGCGGGCAGGACGGCGCGATCCGCGGCTTCTTCAACAGCTGCCGGCATCGCGGTTTCAAGGTGTGCGACGCCACGCACGGCAGCGCCAAGTCGCTGGTCTGTCCGTACCATCGCTGGACCTATCGGCTGAACGGTGAGCTCGCCTGGGCCGGCCGCATGCCGGAGGATTTCGACCGCTCCCCCTATGGCCTGCGGCCGCTGCACGTGCGCACCGCCGGCGGCACGATCTACGTCTCGCTCGCCGACGATCCGCCGGATTTCACCCAATACGGGCGGGAGCTCGAGCGGCATATGGCGCCGCATGATCTCGATAACGCCAAGGTGGCGTTCGAGGTGGATTTGACGGAATACGGCAACTGGAAGCTCGTCGTGGAGAATTCACGCGAGTGCTACCACTGCGCGACCGAGCATCGCGACCTGATGCGCACGTTCCGTGACCAGTACAATTTCGACGACCCCGAAAGCCTGGCGGAGCTGCGCGCCTTCCATGGCCGGTGCGAGGCCGCCGGGCTCACCACCGACTCCTCCGAGGGGCCGAACTACCGCACCGCCCGCATGCCGTTCACCGAGGGCTCGATCTCCATCACCCTGGACGGCAAGCCCGCGGTGTCACGCCTGCTCGGCAATGTGCCGCACGGCGATATCGGCTCGCTGCGCTGGTTCCATTTTCCCTCCGTGTTCAACCACGTCATGGGCGACTACGCCGTGATGATCCGCATGCTGCCCGTCAACCCGCAGGAGACGCTGGTGACGACGAAGTTCCTGGTGAACCGGGACGCCGTCGAGGGAAGCGACTACGACCTGAAAAACCTCATCCACGTCTGGAACATCACCAACGACGAGGACAAGGGGCTGGTGGAGCGCAACCAGGCCGGCGTGAACTCGATCGGCTATGTGCCGGGGCCGTATTCGACCGTCGCCGAGGGTGCGGTGATCAAGTTCGTGGAGTGGTACTGCGACGAGATGGAACGCCATCTCGGCGGACAGGCGCTGCGGGTCGCCGCGGAGTAGCGTTCGCCGCTGCCGGGCGGCGGGGCGAGACCGGGGTGAGCCTGAAGTGCCGGGTCACCACCTGACCCGGGCGGGACGAAGGGCCTGATGGTGTCCTGGCCGGCAGGCTAGACCTGGCCACCCCGTGCTGCACCATTCTTCGGATGCAACCCTGGATGCGTCGCGCGTGCGGTTGCCATGCCACGCATCCCCGACAGTCCAATCATCCCGAGTTCTGCCAAAGCACGGCTAAGCTGCTGCATACTATGGCAGGCAGTATACGCCAGTGGTTGCAGACCCCTTGTCTTTTACTCCCACTCGTTGGCTCAAGGAAACTTGAGTGTCCTTAGCTAATGTTCAATGGATTTCTTGCATTCTTAGTCGCACATCCATGGTGAACGGCGACTGAGGACGCCGGCAAACGCGCCGTGGAGTTCAGGGGATGGCGAGATGCGGGCCTGCAGGGGTCCCGAGGTGACCGGGACAGCCGTCGGCGGCATCGGCACCGGCTGCGAGAGGCTTTGAGCGCAGCCGATTCCGCGCCCAGCACTGGGCCAACAGTTTTCCAGGCCGTCGAATGATCCCGCGAGAAGAGGTTATGAACTGTTATCGGTTCCTGCTGGATCGAGAGCCGGAAACCGAGCAGGTCGTCGAGGACAAGTGTCGGGCCAGCAGCCTCGATCTCCTGATCGACGACATGGTCTCCAGCTCCGAGTTCCTGGAGGCCCACAAGGTTGCAATCGCGCAAATCCTGCGCGAGCGCGGTAAGTGAACTCGCGAGCCCTCAAGAACCGGGTCGTGCATTGGCCGTCTTGCTCCTGCGGCACAATCGCGCGGCCCGAGGATGAAACGGCGGGCCTGCCCGTCCGAGCACAATCCACGTGCCGCGTTCGGCCGGCGGGCGGCGCGGCCTGATGTCTGCTGAATCCCTGGACACCTGCATTGAAGGGCTCACACGCCTGATTTGCGGGCGGGCGCCGACCCAGGAGGACTATCACCTCGCAGAGGAGTTATCCTGGAACATTCCCGCCCTGCGGATCAGGCTTCTCATGGGTGAGGAGACGGCGGTCCGGTTCCCGCGGTTGCGTGCCAGGCTCACGGAATACGTGAAGGAAGCTGAATCCAACGAATTGCAGCGCACGCTCACCCTGGCGAAACGGGGACTTCCGCCCCCAGACCTTGAGCTCATGCCCCCCGAGGCGGCGGTATTCCGAGAGAGCGAGACAGATTGCGAGCCAGCTTCCGAGATATGCCTGGCCCTTATCGCCTCGCGGAACTATCTCCCTTACGCACACGTGACGATGACGTCCTTTCGTCGATTTCACGCCGACATTCCCGTCTTCCTCCTGTTGGTGGATGGGGTGGAGGAAGACCGGCTTCTCGTGGACGACTGCACGACTGTGTTGCTGGCCGACATCGATATCCCTAACGCCGGCTGGCATACGGCCAAATACGACGCTTCCCAACTGTCCAATGCTGCCAAGCCGGCGTTCCTGTCATACCTGAGCCGGTTTGCCAGCCGTGCTCTGTATCTCGATGCTGATGTCGCCGTATTCGCGCCGTGCGACGAACTTATCGCCAAGACCTATGAATTCGACTTGGTCCTGCTGCCGCACACCATGGCCCCGTTCCCTCGACCCGAGCAGCTATGGGCGCATCCCAACAACGGCGACATCTTCAACGCGGGACTACTCAATGCAGGCGTATTTGGCATCGATCTCAAGCGCTGTTCGCGCTTTCTGGAGTTCTGGTCGGCGGCCAACTTCGCAGTCGGCGCGTTCTATGGCCCTGCAGGAGGGCAGACGGACCAGCAGTATCTCAACTGGGCTATCGTCCTGCAGGAACGGGTCCATGTCCTGCGCGATCCTGCGTACAATGTAGCCTATTGGAATCTGCACGAGCGCGACGTTCGCCACATTCGGTCTCCTTTGCCGAAAATCCAGGTCAATAATGGGCCTCTGGTCCTCTTCCATTTCAGCGGTTTTGACATCCACAACACGATGAAGCTCTCCAAACACGACAACCGGTACTCCGTCTACACTCTGCCCTCCATCGCGTGGCTGCTGGGTTGGTACAGGAAGGCCGTTCTGACGGGCCCGCATTCCCGGTTCCTGGCAACGCCGTATCGCCTCGATTCCCTCGCGAACGGATTTCGGCTTAGCGAATTCCTGCGGCTTCTCCTGAAGCAGTATGAGAGCTACATACCGCGGTACAATGCGAGAAGCCTCGCCGACTCATCGAACCTGTGCCGGTTCCTGATGTCGCCGCTACCCGCTACCGGCTCTCTGTTGCCTTTTGTGGCGGCCGCGATATACGACCGCCGGCCAGATCTGCAGAGAGACTTTCCGGGGGCGCATACGTCACCAGACGCCAAGGGGTTCTGGCACTGGTTCTGCTGCAACGCCGGCCGGGAATATAATATCGAGCTTCTGATCAGCGAGCATCGGCGGGTCTTGGTCAGCGACTCGCTGATGGGGTTTTCCGACGAGCTCGACCGGCTGTTTGCGCAGTCCGGGAAAAACTATCGCTTTCTTGGGCCCGACCGTGTCCGGGCTGCGGACGAGCTTCGCGCACGGGGCCGGCATGACTTGGCAGAATCCCTTCTTGCCGGCCACACCGAATGGTACTTTTTCAGCGGCATCTCGGCAGTTCTGAACGCGTACTTAGCGCGCCCGGATCTGCAATCGATGTTCCCAAGGATCTTTGGCGACTCGCACGCCGCCTTCTCCGACTGGCTCCATGCTCACGCGCGTCGTGAGCATGGCATTCCCCTCGCCGCGATAGACGACTTCGCCACCCGGCACTGGACCACGACGCTGGCGCGCATCTTCAATTATTTGAGTCGGCGCGAGGACGTGGCTGCGCTGGCGCGCCGCACTCTGCTCGCCGACCGGAATGAGGAACTCGTTCGTGAGCTGATCCGGGCCAGCGGAGAAGGTATGGAGTTCGACCCCGCCGACATGGAGATTTTCATCTTCCTGCACAGGCGGGAGCGCGAGCTGCTCGTTCCGGTCTTCCTGGAGTTGCCGCAGATCAGACGCGAGACTCGGAGCCCCAGGGTTCCCGACCAGAAGCTGGGCTTCCTGCCGGCCGATGTGCGTCACGAAAGCTGGGCCAAAGCGGGTTGCAAGCTGCATGCCGCCTACTTCGATCTGTTCGAGTGTTTGTTGGAGGACGAAATCAAGGGTGTGCATGCCACGGGGGGAGCATCGCCGGCGCATATCTTCGACGTAATCCAACGCATGGACGTCAGCGCATCGGGGACTCAGGCGTTTTCGATCGCCGCCGCCGCGGCGAGGCGGCGCATGCAACAGCATTACAGCTATGCCGGTCACGGCAGCGATGAACCTCCCGTAGGGGATGGCAATCTGCCGGCGGTGAACGTGTTCGGGTTTTTCTTTGCGGAAACCGGGGTCGGAGAGTCCGCTCGCGGCCTGGCGCGTGCCATAGGATGTCTGCGCGACGTGCAGCGCCTGGCCCTGCCGACCGGCAGCTTGCAGCGCGGAGTCTCGCTGGACTCGCTGTTCCACAGGTACGAGTTCTCGGGAGACACGAACGTCATCGTGTCGTACCCTCATCAGCACGAAGACCACTTCGGAACCCTGCCTTCGGAATACCTGCGGGGTCGCAAGAACGTGGTACATCTGGCTTGGGAGCAGAAGGACTGGAACCATCATTGGCGGGCCGTGTACGACCGATACGATGAAATATGGACCATCTCGCATTTTTCTGCGGTCCCGTTTCGGGAGATGTTCGGCTCGCGGGTGCGGGTCGTGCCGAATGTGCTGAACTTCGAGGATTACCCTGCCTTTGGAAATGAGCGTGCTGCCAAGCGCGGCCACGAGAAGTTCCGGTTTCTTTTTGTCTTCGACGCCAACAGCTCCATGGAGCGGAAAAATCCCGAGGGATGCCTCGATGCGTTCATCGGCGCCTTTGTCGACCGTCCCGAGGCGAACGGCGTGCAGTTGCACCTCAAGATCGGAAATCTGCACCGACCGGAACATGCGGCGCGCGTCGAGAGTTTACGGCGCCGTGCCGCGAAATCCGGCCTGGACATAGTGTTCGACGGGAGGCAACTGACCCGCGACCAGGTCATGGGGCTGATCGCGTCGGCGGATTGCTACGTGTCGCTGCATAGAGCCGAGGGATTCGGCTACACGATGGCGGAGGCGATGTACTATGGGGTTCCGGTGATCGCTTCCAACTATTCGGGAAATCTCGAATACATGACCGATCGCGACAGCTTTCTCGTCCCCTGCAACGAAGCCTTCGTGAGGGAGCCGGATGGGCCGTTCCAACGCGGTTCGGTATGGGGAGAGCCGGCGATCGATGCGGCAATCGAAATCATGCGGAACGTGGTGGCCGACCGGGAAGAGGCTCTGCGGGTCGGCCAGCTTGGTTCGCAAGCCGTTACTGCCAAGCTGAGTGCGCAAACGGTGAGCGAGGTGCTTCGTCCTTTCCTGGTCCCTAAAAAGGCAGACGCAGCCCAATCGTTGTTGCCTCGGATTTCCGGACAGGGTCAGGTCGTCGGGTAGGCGGGAATACATGGCCGTCGACCTTGCCGACAGGTTCGTCTATCGCAACCCGCTCGATCTGCCGCGGATCAGCTACGCGGACATCCTTGCGAACGCGGCCGAGGGCGTGTTCGTCGAACCGCCTGAAGCGGCAAGACATCTTCCCCGTGTGCCGCCGGTGTTTCACGACGACCCGGACGGTGCCGGGCTGTTTCAGCCGTTTCACGAGCTCGTCGTTGCCTATCCCCCGGTGTTCACGACATCGCTGCGCGATGCCACGCTGGTCGGCTTCCGGTCCGTGCTGTCGCGAGAGGGATTTTTCGTCAACGACTTGGGGCATCTCGCGCCCGAAAGCGTCGGCAACTTTGCGAGGGCCCTCGGCGGTCTCAACGAAATCGCACATCTCGTGCCGGTAGGCGACGATGGTGTGTTCAGTCACACCCCGAGCGGCAAGCGGGAGGTGTGCCTGGAAGGACCGGTGGTCGTGTTGACCTCCGCGGAAGCCGGCAATTTCGGCTCATTCCTGTATCGTGAGCTCGTGAAGCTCGTCAATCTGACCGAGATCCCGGCGTCCTGGCGGTTTCTCATCCATATCGGCGGGAAAACGTACGAGCAGTTTCTCGAACTGGCCGGCATACCGATGGAGCGGGTCATTATGCATGATCCGAGCACCATCTATCGCATGGAGCAGGCCATCATTCCCGGATTGCGCAATCCGCTGGCTATGGCGGATCCGCAAACGCGAGCGTTCTATGACGGGCTGCGGGCGAGATGCGACAGCGGTGCACGCGGCCGGCGGTTGTACATCTCCCGGCAATCCATCAGTGCGATCAGGCCGACCGGCCGGGTGATGCTGAACGAGGCGGCGCTGATCGCGCGGTTGCGCCCGCTCGGGTTCGACATCGTGGAGACGCAATTCCTTACAGCAGCCGAGCAGGTCGCAGCCTTCGCATCGGCCGATCTGGTGGTCGGGCCATCAGGATCGGGAATGTTCAACGCCGTGTTCTGCCAACCCGGCACAAGGCTGATCGACATCGAGTCCGAACCGCACTGGATCTATCCGCATTGCTGCTTGTTCGCTTCTGCCGGCCTGCAATACGGGATCTTCGAAGGCGTGGCAGCGGATCGCGATTGGTCGGTCCATCACAAGCCATGGCGCGTGAACGTCGACGCCCTGCTGCAGCGAATCGTCGGGTTTGCACCGCGCGCATCCGGTTTCGGGCGATCGGAAGCGGCTCACCCGATTGCCGGACAGCCTTTATGGTCAGTCCCGAAGCTCAAAGGCGAACAGTACAGGACAGTGCTTCAGCGCTTTCATCAGGCATTCAAGCCGGCCACCTACCTCGAAATCGGCGTCGCGGACGGTGCCACCATGGAACTCGCAACCTGTCCCGCGATCGGCATCGATCCGGATTTCCGCCTGGAATGGCCGCTGATAAACAACAAGCCTTTCTGCTGTCTATACCGTATGACCAGCGACTCGTTCTTCAAACGTCATAGCCCGACCCTGATATTCGGGCAGCCGGTGGAAATGGCGTTTCTGGATGGCATGCATTGGTTCGAGTTTCTTTTGCGCGACTTCATCAACGTCGAATCCCACTGCAGGCCCAACTCGGTCGTCTTTATGCACGATTGCGTGCCGACCGACGATTACATTGCGCGGCGTGATCCCACCAAAACGCAACGGGAGGAGTTGGCGCCGAATCCGGACTGGTGGACCGGCGACGTTTGGAAATTTGTGGCCATCCTTCTGAAGCATCGCCGCGACCTCAAGATAACCGCGTTCAACGCAGAGCCGACCGGGTTGATCGCAGTGACGCACCTCGATCCAACCTCGACATTGCTTTCGGAAAGGTATTTCGACCTGGTCGAAGAATATCGGGGACAGACGCTCTCCGACGCTGGGGAAGCCTATTTCGATAGTCTCCCACTCGTCGACACCCGGGAATACGCGTCACCGGACGCGTTGAGCAGCCTGTTCTGGCTGTAGGGGCGGCGTCGCACGAGAGGCAGAGCCTCCGAAGTCCCCGTCACTTACGGCAAGGATTGCAGGGGCGCTGTCCTTGCCTGGTCGAGGGCGGAGCCCTCGCCTTCCTGCTTCCTCCACCCCTGCAGCTCCGCCCAATCGGGCTCGAGTTTCTCGAATCGCACCAGACTCAGCGTTCCGAGATCGGCGAACCCGCACACCCCGTCGACCACCAGGTCGCGCACCGCGTGCCCGGTCGCCGGCGACAGGCCGAAGCCGACGCTGGAGAGCGTTGCCACCACCACGTTGCCCATGCGCTCGAGCACCGGCC
>JAFAYM010000170.1 GCA_019240395.1 Acidisphaera sp.
GGCGATCACACAGCGCCTGCTCGAGCGCGTCGAGCACGAAGTCCGCCCGTGCTGAGCGCGATACGCGCCAGCCGACAATGCGCCGGGCAAAGGCGTCGATGACAAAGGCGACGTAGACGAAGCCCTGCCAGGTAGCGACGTAGGTGAGATACTGTCGGCGAATTCCGGAAAAGCTATGATCTCTGGCCAGACTTTTCATCGTGCGGAGGCATGCGTGAGCCTTCATCTGGAACCCATTGGCGATATCCCAACCGAGACAGCTCGTGTCGCCCGGGCTGCTTTCCCCAAAGGCAACGTCGTCATGCGACTACGCGACGAGTTCAACGCCCTGTATCAAGATGAGGATTTCCGAAAGTTTTATCCCACCCGAGGCCAGCCTGGGCTCGCGCCATGGCGATTGTCGCTGGTGACTGTCTTCCAGTTTCTCGAGCACCTAAGCGATCGCCAGGCCGCTGACGCGGTGCGCGGCCGGATCGATTGGAAGTATGCCCTTGGACTAGAGCTGACTGATCCAGGGTTCCATTTCAGCGTCCTGACCGAATTTCGTGCGCGTCTGATGGCCGGTCAGGCGGAGCATCTGCTGCTGGACACGATGCTCGAACGTTTCAAGGGACGTGATTTGGTCAAAGCGCGTGGCAAGCAGCGCACCGACAGCACACACGTGTTGGCTGCTGTGCACGACCTGCATCTGTTGGAGTTGGTCGCCGAGACGCTGCGCGCGACGCTTAATGATCTCGCCGCCATCGTGCCCGAATGGATCCGCGCGATCGCACAGCCGGTCTGGTTCGAGCGATATGGACATCGTATCGAGGACTACCGTCTGCCCAAGAGCCAGGAGAAGCGCCAGGCACTGGCACTTGAGATTGGCGCGGATGGGTTCCGCCTGCTTGATGCGCTGGATGCACCAACCGCACCGGCAGAGACCGGGAAAGTGCCGATGGTGCAGACGCTGCGCGATGTGTGGCGGGTGCATTACGCCCGCGATGACGGACAGCCGCGCTGGCGTGCTGGCACGGAACTGCCGCCTGTGGGCGAACGCTTGCAGTCGCCCTACGACCCAGAGATGCATTACAGCACGAAGCGGCAAATCGAGTGGTCAGGCTACAAGGTGCATGTCACCGAGACGTGCGATGACGATGCGGCACACTTGGTTACGCATGTTATGACCTGTCCGGCGATGCAGCCGGATATGGCGAGCACGGCGGACATCCACACATGTCTGGCCAACAAGGGGTTGTTGCCCGCCGAGCACTTCGTCGACGCAGGCTATGTCGACGCTGCATTGCTGGTGGGCAGCCAGCGCGACCACGGAATCTCCCTGGAAGGTCCGGTCCGAGCGGTGGCAAGGCGGCCAAGCGAGGCGCAACAAGCCTATGAGCAGCGCCATTTTACGATTGATTGGGAGCGCGAACAGGTCACCTGCCCGCAGGGCAAGACGTCGGTGACCTGGCGCGCCGGCCTGGACGATGCCGGTGCCCCGCGCATTTGCGCAATATTCAGCCGTACCGACTGCGGCGCCTGCGCTGTGCGCGCGTTATGCACGTCGGCAAAGGAAGCACGTCGCTCCGTCTACTTCCATCCGCGTCCGCAATACGAGGCGCTGAACAAGGCGCGGGCACGAATGAACGATCCCGCCTGGATCGAACGCTACCACATACGTGCGGGCATCGAAGGCACATTGTCACAGGGCGTGCGCGCGTTCGGTATGCGCCGCAGCCGTTACATCGGTCTTGCCAAGACAGGATTGCAACAGGTCTGCACGGCTGCCGCGCTGAACGCTTCACGTGTTGTCCACTGGCTGGCGGGAACACCACGCGCTAAAACGCGCGTGACACGCTTCGCTGCCCTGGCACAAGCCGCCTGAATTCGCCGACAGTATCTAGGTGAAGTCCGAGAGCCACAAGGCATTTGGCGCCGGCGCCCGGAATTGCCGGTTCACCCGGTCGAGGGGAGAAGGCGTCGATTTGTCGCTTTGCGTGGTCTTCACCGTCTTGCCGCGCACCGCGCCCGACAGCCCCAGGCGCTTCATCAGCCGGGCAACCTGGCAGCGCGGTGCGGCAATGGCCTCGCGCTGAAGCTGTCGCCAGACCTTGCGCACGCCGTAGACCTGGAAGTTGGCGTCCCAGACCCGCTTTATTTCGATCTGCAAGTCTGCATCGCGCCTCGCTCGGGCGGACAGCTTGCCCGAATCGGCGCGCTTAGCCGCGTGAGCATGGTAGGTGGAAGGGGCGATCGGCAGGACCTTGCAGATCGGCTCGACCCCATGCGCCTCGCGGTGATCGTCGATGAACGCGATCATGGCTTCGACCGGCGGTCGAGCTCCGCCATCGCAAAATACGCCGATGCCTTGCGCAGGATCTCGTTGGCTTGGCGGAGTTCGCGCACCTCGCGTTCCAGGACCTTGATACGGTCCCGCTCCTCGCTGCTCGGTCCGGCCCGCAGACCTTGATCCCGCTCCGCCTGGCGCACCCAGCCGCGCAGTGTTTCCCCTGTACAGCCGATCTTCGCCGCTATCGAGCCGATCGCTGCCCATTGCGACGCGTGATCCGCCCCATGCTCCAAGACCATCCGGACCGCCCGCGAACGCACCTCAGCCGAATACCGGTTCGCTGTCTTTGCCTTCTCCATCGCTCCAACCTCTCAAGGTTTAGAGCCTCCGGCAAACCCGGGGCGGTTCACACGTCGAGATCGGCCTGCAGGTCGTCGATTGAGCGATCGATTTTTTTGCGCAGCGCGACCTGATAGAACTCTGCCAGGATGGTTTTGTTGAGCCGCTCGCAAATGCCGTTGGTCTGCGGACAGCGTGCCTTGGGCGGGTGTGGTCGATGTTCTCCACTGCCAGGTAAAGTTCGTATTCGTGGCTCTGCGGATTGCCGCAAAACTCCGTGCCGCGATTGGTCAGCACCCGACTGACCACG
>JAFAYM010000203.1 GCA_019240395.1 Acidisphaera sp.
GGTGAACGCCCCCGCCGCCGGCACGCTGGCCTCGATCGCCGTCGAGGAGGGCGGCGAGGTGGAAGTGGGGGCGGTGCTCGCCACGCTTGAGGAAGGCGGGGGCGAGGAAGGCGGGGGCGAGGAAGGCGGGGGCGAGGAAGGCGCAGGCCGTGCCGCGCCGAAGCCGGCCAAGCCAAACGTGCAGGTGCAGGCCGCCGCCAACCCGGCCGCCGGCATCAATCCGCCGCCGCGCCCCTCCGGGCCGGTGGCCCGCCCGGCAACGCCGCCGCCCGGGACCGCATCGCCGGGGTCGGCACACAATCCAATGCCGGCGGCGGCGAAGATCATGGCCGAGCAGGGGCTGTCGGCGGACAAGCTCGGCGCCGGCTCGGGCAAGGACGGCCGCATCACCAAGGGCGACGTGCTTGCCTTCATCAGCCGCCCGGCCGCCGCTCCGCCGGAGCCCCCCGCCGCTAAGCCGCCCCGGGCCGAGGAGCCGCGCGAGGAGCGGGTGAAGATGACGCGCCTGCGCCGCACCATCGCCGCGCGGCTGAAGGAAGCGCAGAACACCGCGGCGATGCTGACCACCTTCAACGAGGTGGACATGTCGGCGGCGATGGCGCTGCGCACGCAATACCGCGACGCCTTCGAGAAGAAGCACGCCGGCGTGCGGCTCGGCTTCATGTCCTTCTTCGTGCGCGCCTGCGTCGTCGCGCTGAAGGAATTCCCGTCGGTCAATGCCGAGATCGACGGCGACGACATCGTCTACAAGAACTTCGTCCACATGGGCATCGCCGTCGGCGGCGCCAGCGGGCTGGTGGTGCCGGTGATCCGCGACGCCGACCGCATGGGATTCGCCGAGATCGAGCGCGCGATCGCCGATTTCGGCCGCCGCGCCCGCGACGGCGCGCTCAAGCTCGAGGAGCTGACCGGCGGCACGTTCAGCATCACCAATGGCGGGGTGTACGGCTCGCTGATGTCGACGCCGATCCTCAATCCGCCGCAATCGGCGATCCTGGGCATGCACAAGATCCAGGAACGGCCGATGGCGGTCGGCGGAAAGGTCGAGATCCGGCCGATGATGTATCTCGCGGTGAGCTACGACCACCGCATCGTCGACGGGCGCGAGGCGGTTTCGTTCCTGGTGAGGGTCAAGGACGGTGTCGAAGATCCGCGTCGCCTGCTTCTGGACCTGTAGCCTCCTGCTGGCGACGCTGCTCGCCGCCGCGGCGCGTTCGCCCGCCCGGCGCGTGCCGCCGCGGCCGGTCTCGCGGCTGTTCACGGTATGGGAGCTGCTGGTTGACGCGGCAGCGGCCGGGCGAACGGTTACCTACGCGCAGGTGGCGGAGCGGATCGGCGGCGCTCCGTCCGGCGTCGGCCAGCAGCTGCGGCCGGTGGAGTCCTATTGCCGGCGAAACAACCTGCCGCTGCTCACCGCCCTGGTGGTGCGCAAGGGCAGCGGCCGCCCCGGCCGGCACATCAGGTCGATCGGCGATCCGCGCCAGCTGCAGCGCCGGGTCTGGTCGCAGGACTGGTCTGCGGTGCCCAATCCCTTCGCCTGACCCCCCGGAGAGCGCTGATGGCCGAGGCTTTCGACGTGATCATCATCGGCGCCGGTCCGGGCGGCTATGTGTGTGCGCTGCGCGCCGCCCAGCTCGGCATGAAGGTCGCCTGCGTCGAGAAGCGCGCGACGCTCGGCGGGACCTGCCTCAACGTCGGCTGCATTCCGTCCAAGGCGCTGCTGCAATCCTCCGAGGATTTCGCGGCGGCGTCGGAGAAATTCGGGGAACACGGCATCCTGATCGACGGCATTCGCCTCGACCTCGCGCGCATGCAGGCGCGCAAGGCCGAAGTGGTGTCGGCCAACGTCCGCGGCGTGGAGTTCCTGTTCAAGAAGAACAAGGTCACCTGGCTCAAAGGCACCGCGCGCGTCACCGCTCCCGGCAAGATCACTGTCGACGGCACCGAATATGAGGCGAAGAGCATCGTCATCGCCACCGGCAGCGAGAGCACCACGCTTCCCGGCGTGGCGGTGGACGAGCGGCAGATCGTCACTTCGACCGGCGGGCTCGAACTCGACAGCGTGCCGCAGCATCTCGTGGTGATCGGCGGCGGCTATATCGGCCTGGAGCTCGGCAGCGTCTGGAAGCGGCTCGGCGCCGAGGTGACGGTAGTGGAATTCCTCGACCGGCTGGTGCCGGGGATGGACGGCGAGATCGCCCGCGCCTTCGAGCGGGTGCTCGGCAAGCAGGGGCTAACGTTCCGGCTCTCCACGAAAGTCACCGGCGCGCGCATCGGCAATGACGGTGTCGCGCTCACGCTCGAGCCGGCGCAGGGTGGCGAGGCGGAGACGCTGCACGCCGACATCGTGCTGCTGGCGGTCGGTCGGCGGCCCTATGCCGAGGGGCTCGGACTGGAGGAGCTCGGTGTGGCGCGGGACGAGCGCGGCCGGGTGCAGACCGACGGCCACTACGCCACCAGCGTGCCCGGCATCTATGCCATCGGCGACGTGATCGCCGGGCCGATGCTCGCCCACAAGGCCGAGGAGGAGGGGGTGGCGGTGGCGGAGATCCTGGCCGGGCAGGCCGGGCACGTGAATTACGGGGTAATCCCCGGGGTGGTCTATACGTGGCCGGAAGTCGCCTCGATCGGCCGCACCGAGGACGAGCTGAAAGCCGCGGGCACGGCGTATCGCGTCGGCAAGTTCCCGTTCACTGCCAATGCCCGCGCCCGCGCCATGGGCGATACCGACGGCTTCGTGAAGATCCTCGCCGACAAGACCACCGACGAAGTCCTCGGAGCGCATATCATCGGGCCGGACGCCGGCACGCTGATCATGGAGCTGGCGACCGCGATGGAGTTCGGCGCCAGCGCCGAGGATGTGTCGCGCGTCTGCCACGCGCATCCCACGCTGAACGAGGCGGTGAAGGAGGCGGCCCTCGCCGTTGAGGGGCGGGCGTTGCACATCTAGAAGGAGGGCAGAGCCCCTCGCCTTCTTGGAGGCTTGTCTGATGCTCGCGCTAACCATGGGCGATCCCGCCGGCATCGGCAGCGAACTCACGCTGCTCGCCTGGTCTGCGCTGCGCGCCACCGGCCCCGCCTTTGTCGCCCTGGCCGACCCTTCGCGCCTGGGCGGCCGCGTGCGCATCGTCGCCTCCGTGGCCGAGGCCGAGGCGTGCTTCGCGACGGCGCTGCCGGTGCTGCCCGTGCGCCTGGCGGTTCCTTGCCGGCCCGGCCGGCCGGACCCGGCCAATGCCGGACCGGTGCTGATTTCCATCGAGCGCGCCGTCGAGCTGGCGTTGCGCGGCGAGGTCGGCGGCGTGGTCACCAATCCGATCAGCAAGGCCACCCTCTACGCCGCCGGCTTCGCCTATCCCGGTCACACCGAATTCCTCAGCGCGCTGACCGGCGGCGCCACGCCGATCATGATGCTGGCCAGCCCGGAGCTGCGCGTCGTGCCGGTGACCATACACGTGTCGCTGCGCCAGGCGCTGGACACGCTCGATGCGGCGGGCATCGTCACCGCCGCGCGCATCACCCACGAGGCGCTGATCGAGCAGTTCGCCATTCCTCGCCCGCGCCTCGCCATCGCCGGCCTCAACCCGCATGCCGGGGAGGACGGCGCCATGGGCGATGAGGAAGCGGTGATCATTCTTCCCGCGATCGAAGCGTTGCGCGCGGAGGGCATCGAGGCGACCGGCCCCTATCCGCCCGACACCATGTTCACCCGCACGGCGCGATCGGGCTACGATGCGGCGATCTGCATGTATCACGACCAGGCACTGATCCCGCTGAAGACACTGGCCATGGATCGCGGCGTCAATGTCACGCTCGGCCTGCCGATCGTGCGCACTTCGCCCGACCACGGCACGGCGTTCGACATCGCCGGCACCGGGCGCGCCGATCCCGCCAGCCTGATTGCCGCCCTGCGCCTGGCCGCCGATCTCGCCGCGAGGCGGGCGCGATGAGCGTGCTGCGCCTCGGCGTCAACATCGACCACGTCGCGACGGTGCGCAACGCGCGCGGCGGCGAACATCCCGATCCGGTGGCGGCGGCGCGCGCCGCGGTCGCCGCCGGGGCGGATGGCATCACCATGCATCTGCGCGAGGACCGCCGCCACATCCGCGACACCGATCTCGACCGGATGCGGGCCACCGTCACCGCGCCGATCAACCTGGAGATGGCAGCGACCGAGGAGATGCTGCGCATTGCGCTGGCCGCCCGGCCGCACGCCGCCTGCCTGGTGCCCGAGCGGCGCGCCGAGGTCACCACCGAGGGCGGGCTCGACGCCGCCGGGCAGCGCGCCGCGCTGGCGCCGATCATTGCCGCGCTGCGCGAGGCCGGCATCCGCGTCTCCCTGTTCATCGACCCTGACCGCGAGCAGCTCGAGGCGGCGGCGGCGCTCGGCGCCCCGGTCGTCGAGCTGCACACCGGCGCCTACGCCGGCGGGCGGCCGGGCGAGCTGGAGCGGCTGGCGCGCGCCGCCGCCCTCACCACGGGCCTCGGGCTGGAGTGCCACGCCGGGCACGGCCTGACCTACGACAATGTCGGCCCGGTCGCCGCCCTGCCGGAGGTTGTCGAGCTGAACATCGGCCACTTCCTGATCGGCCAGGCGATCCTGGATGGGCTGCCCGCGACGGTGCGGCGCATGAAGGAGCTGATGCAGGCGGCCCGGCGCAACTAGCGGCTTGCGTGGCCCCGGCCCATATGGGGGAACACCTGCCTTTCCAGGGGATGCAAGGTTTGGACGAGATCTCATCCGGATTTCCCGCCGAAATCCGCCCGACGCGGGAGGAAGCCGAGGCGGCCGTGCGCACGCTGCTGCGCTGGGCCTGCGACGACCCGGTGCGCGAGGGTCTGCTCGACACGCCGGGACGGGTCACCCGCGCCTACGAGGAGTTCTTCAGCGGCTACCACGTCGATCCCGTGGCCCTGCTCGAGCGGACTTTCGAGGAAACGGACGGCTACGACGAGATCGTCCTGCTCCGCGACATCCGCCTGGAGAGCTGCTGCGAGCACCACATGGCGCCGATCCTCGGGCGGGCGCATGTCGCGTATCTCCCGGACAAGCGGGTGGTGGGCATCAGCAAGCTGGCGCGTGTCGTCGAGGCCTATGCCAAGCGGCTGCAGATCCAGGAAAAGCTGACGGCGCAGATCGCCAACACGATCGCCGAGGTGCTGCAGCCCCGCGGCACCGCGGTGATCATCGAGGCGGTGCACCACTGCATGACGACGCGCGGCGTGCACAAGCCGGGCACCACCATGGTGACCAGCCGCATGCTCGGCGCCTTCCGCGACGACCCGTCGACGCGGCGCGAGCTGCTGTCGATGATCAACCCCGGGATTCGTCCCCACGAAGGCTAGAGCGTGATGACCGAAGGTGGCATCACCGCAGGTCTGAATCACGCTCTCAAATCGGCTCTAGTCCTCAGGTGCCGGCCAGGCTCAGCTGGTCGAGCATCGTGCTCTCGGTGAGGATCTGCGGCAGCACGGCGGGCGGGGCATTGCCGGCGGGGTAGAAGAGATAGAGCGGCACGCCCTCGCTGCCGTGACGGCGCAGGAACGCGGTGAGCTCCGGGTCCTGGCGGGTCCAGTCGCCTTTCAAATAGACGACGTGGCGTGCCACGAAGGCCTCCCGCACGGCTTGCGGGGCCAGCGCCACGTGCTCGTTCACCAGGCAGGTCACGCACCAGGCGGCGGTGACATTGACGAACACCGGTTTGCCCGCCGCGCGCAGGGCATCCAGCCGCGTCTGCGAGAAGGGTTCCGCCATCGCATCGTCCTGCGGCTGCCCCGGCCCCGGGGCGATCGCAATGCCCGGCAGCACCGCCAGGGCGGCGAGGACCGCGCAGAGCGCCGCCGCCCGCCCAAGCCGTCTCCCCTGCACGCTGGCCTGCTGCGCCGCTCCCAGCGCCCAGGCGGCGAAGCCGATCAGCAGCAATCCGGCCGCCGTCCCGAGCACGCCGTCGGGTCCGGCTTCCTGGCTGATCACCCAGACCAGCCAGACGGTGGCCGCGTACATCGGAAAGGCCAAGCCCTGCTTCAGCACGTCCATCCAGCGCCCCGGCCGCGGCAGCGCCCCGGCGAGCACCGGCGCCAGCGCCAGCAGGGCGTAGGGCATCGCCAGGCCCAATCCCATGGCCAGGAAGATCGCCAGGGTCACCGGGGCCGATGCCGCGACTGCGGCAGCCACCGCCGCCCCCATGAACGGCGCCGTGCAGGGTGTGGCCACCAGCACCGCCAACAGGCCGGTGAAGAAGCTGCCGGCATGGCCTTGCCGTGACGCCAGGACCTGGCCGGTTCCGGTAAGCCGGGAACCCAGCTGGAATACCCCGGACAGGATCAGCCCGACCGCGAAGAGCAGCCAGGCCATGGCGGCGACGAACACCGGCGACTGGAACTGAAAGCCCCAGCCCGCCGCCCGCCCGGCGGCGCGCAACCCGAGCAGCACCTCGCCGAGCCCGACGAAGGTCACCAGCACGCCCGCCGTGTAGGAGAGGGCGTGCAAGCGGATCTCCCGCCGCGGCCCGCCGGAGAGCCTGGCCAGCGCCAGCGCCTTGATCGCCAGCACCGGGAAGACGCACGGCATCAGGTTCAGGATCAGCCCGCCCAGCAGGGCCAGGCCGAGCAGATGCAGAAGCCCGAGGCCGACCGGCTCCTGAGGCATCGCGGCCGGCGTGGCGCTGATCTGCAAGGCGCTCGTCTCGCCCTTGGTGTCGCGCAGCACCAGCACCCCGGAAAGCGGGGCGTGGCGATCGAAAGCCGGGCCGGGATGCAGCGCCAGGCGAACGCTGCCGGCCTCGATGGCAACCGACTGAGGTGCCGCCGGATCGATCGCGCCGGCGCTCGCCGGAAAGAACCAGGCACTGGCGATCCGCGCCGGCGAAAGCCCGTCGCCGGCGATCGACAGCGTGCCGTCCGCAGCGAAATGCGCCGGCCACGGCGAGGCGCGCGGCGTCCTTGCCTCGGCGGCGGCGAACAATCCGGTTTGCGGCGAGGGCGACGGCTTCCCGGCAGCGATAAGCAGGTGAAACGTGCCCTCTTCGGGCACGCAGATCTTGGCGCAGACCAGCCAGGACGCGTGTGCCTCGATAGGCAGCCCGCCGGCACCGATGGCGTCCGCGGACCCCGTGCCGGGCGATACGGTGACCGGCAGCAGCACGTCGCCGGTCAACGCGTAGCTCATCAGCGGCCCTTCCGGCAGCCGCTCCGGCGTGGGCCAGACGATGCCGCCGGCCGAGACCCCCTGCGGCAGGGTGAATGACAGCTCGGGCGCGGCGCCGGCATCACCGGGATCGATCCAGTAGGTGTGCCAGCCCGGGGCCAGCCGAAGACGCAGCCCCACGCGGAACGGTTGGCCCGGTGCGACTGCATCGGTGTCGCTGACCAGGGTGGCGACCGCCCGCTCGCTGCTCACCGGCGCGCTTTCCATCGCCGAAGCCGGCTTCATGCCGGCCGCGCAGAGGAGCAGCATCGTCCAGGCAAGCGAAAACAGGACGCGCATTCGACGCCTCTCAGCTTCCAGTGACGGTTGTAGAGGACCCCGGCCGGAAAGTCAGGCCAAGCCTTTGTGCTCGACGGGCCAAGGCATGCGGACCCCGGATCGGTTCACTTGCTCCGGCGCCCCTCACACGCCATTTCAGGCCTACGCTGCCGATATCCCCACCGGGCCCCCACCGGGAGACCACCATGGCCGCCATGAATTGCGCGCGAGGCTTGCGCGTGCTGGCATTCACCGCCGCCCTGCTGTTGCCGGCCTGCGCCGATGCGCGCGCCGCGCCCGACAGCTTCGCGCCGCTGGTCAAGCGCGTGGTGCCGGCGGTGGTCAACATCGCGGTTACCGAGTCCGTCGATCCCAGTGACGCGCTGTCGCAGATTCCGAGCGAGCTGCGGGGGACGCCGTTCGAGCGGCAGTTCCGGCAGCGCCTGGGCCGCCGCCGCGAGCAGGTGCTGGGCGCCGGCTCCGGCTTCATCGTCGATCCCTCGGGGATCATCGTCACCAACAACCACGTGGTGGGCCACGCCAACAAGATCGTTGTCTCGCTGGCCGACGGCACCGAGCTGCCGGCCAAGCTGCTCGGCAGCGACGACCTGACCGACATCGCGGTGATCAAGGTCAGCGCGCCGGGGCCGCTGCCCTACGTCACCTGGGGCGACAGCCGGCAGGTCGAGGTGGGCGACTGGATCCTGGCGGCGGGCAACCCGTTCGGCCTTGGCGGCTCGGTGACCGCCGGTATCGTCTCGGCGCGCGGCCGCGACATCGGCGCCGGCCCGTTCGATGACTTCCTGCAGCTCGACGCGCCGATCAATCCCGGCAACTCCGGGGGCCCCACCTTCAACATGGAGGGCCAGGTGGTCGGCGTGAACACGGCGATCGTCTCGCCGACCGGCGGCTCGGTCGGCATCGGGTTCGCCATCCCGAGCCAGCTCGCCTCGCGCATCGTCACCGATCTGCGCGACAAGGGCCGGATCGACCGGGGCTGGCTCGGCGTGTCGGTCGCCGACATGCCGGAAGGCAGCCATAGCGGTGTCGGCATCGCCGATGTCGACCGCACCGGGCCGGCGGCGCGCGCCGGCCTGCGTCCGGGCGACGTCGTCACCGCGGTCAACGGCGAGCGCGTGGACAGCGCCCGCACGCTGATCCGCGCCGTCTCGGCGGCGACCCCCGGCAACGCCGTCCGCCTGACGCTGCGGCGGCAGGGCCGGGACATGGAACTCTCGGTCACCGTCGGGCGCCGTCCCGGCGACCAGGGCTGACAGCCATGCGCATTCTCGTCGTCGAGGACGACCGTGACGTCGCCGGCTTCGTCCTCAAGGGCCTGCGCGAGGCCGGCCATGTCGTCGAGCACGCGGGCAACGGGCGCGACGGCCTGTTCATGGCCGCCAGCGAAGGGTTCGACGCCATCATCCTCGACCGCATGCTGCCCGGCGGCATCGACGGGCTGCGCCTGCTGGAAACCCTGCGCTCGCAGAACAACAACACGCCCGTGCTCTTCCTCTCGGCGATGGCGCAGGTGGATGACCGGGTGCGCGGGCTGAAGGCCGGCGGCGATGACTACCTGACCAAGCCGTTCGCCTTCGCCGAGCTGCTCGCCCGTGTCGAGGCGCTGACCCGGCGCGGCAAGAGCGAGGGCCCGGCGACCCGGCTCTGCGTCGGCGACCTCGAGATGGACCTGCTGTCGCGCACGGTGAAGCGCGGCGGCGCCAAGATCGACCTGCAGCCGCGCGAGTTCCGCCTGCTCGAATACCTGATGCGCCACGCCGGTCAGGTGGTGACGCGCACGATGCTGCTGGAAGGCGTCTGGGACTACCATTTCGACCCGCAGACCAACGTCATCGACGTGCACGTCTCGCGGCTGCGCCAGAAGGTGGACAAGCCGTTCCCCTCGCCGCTGATCCACACCGTGCGCAACGCCGGCTACATGTTGCGCCACGACGGCTGACGGTCGGGCCTGACGGTTGGACCAGGCCACCCCCCCTGCCACTCTCGGAACGGCCGCGCCCCCTGTTGCGCGCCACCGCCAGTCCGGCTTCATCCGCTCCGCGGGGCTGCGCTTCGCCATCCTGTATGCGTTCCTGTTCGGCGCCAGCGCGCTGGCGCTCGCGCTGTTCCTGTGGTGGGCCACCGCCGGGCTGCTCGACCGGCAGACCGACGCGGCGATCCGCGCCGACGCCCAGGGTCTCGCCGAACGCTGGGAGGAGGGCGGCATCACCGCGCTGATCGCCACCATCCAGGAGCGGCTCGCCGAGAACGTCGACGACGATGCGATCTACCTCCTGGTCGACCGCGACCTCAACCGGATCGCCGGCAACCTGAACCGGTGGCCGAACGGCGTCACCATGGACCGGGAGTGGTTCGAGCTGCCGATCGAGCGGCCCGGCCTGCGCTCACTGGCGCGCATCCAGCGATTCGACCTGCATGGCGGCTTTCACCTGCTGGTCGGGCGTGATGTGCAGGTCCGCGCGCAGATGCGCCGGCTGCTCACCGACGCGCTGCTCTGGGGGGTGGTGATGGTGCTGGTGCTGGGCACCGCCGGCGCGCTGGTGGTGCGCGGCGTGTTCCGTCGCGCGCTGGCGACGATCTCGGCGACCGCCGCGGCGATCAGCGCCGGCGATCTCAGCCGGCGCGTGCCGCTCTCCGGCCGCAGCGACGAGTTCGACCGTCTCGCCGAGACCATCAACGAAATGCTCGATCGCATCGGCCGCCTGATGGACGGGGTGCGCCAGGTGTCCAATGCCATCGCTCACGACCTGCGCACGCCGATCACCCGCGCCCGGGCGCGGCTCGAGGACGCCACCCGGAATGCGCAGTCCGCCGCCGACCTGCACGCCGCCATCGAGCGCGCCCAGGCCGACCTCGACGGCATCGTCGCCGTGTTCCACGCCCTGCTGCGCATCGCCGAGATCGAGGCCGGCACGCGGCGTTCGGCCTTCGCCGACCTGGATCTGGCGCCGCTGCTCGCCGACCTCGCCGAGCTCTACGGCGCCGTCGCCGAGGAGCGCGGGCTGCGATTGGAACTCGACTGGCCGGAAGCGCTGCCGGTGCTGGGCGATCGCGAGCTGATCCAGCAGGCGGTGGCGAACCTGCTCGACAATGCCATCAAGTTTTCCCCGCCGGGCGGCATCGTGCGGCTCTCGGCGACCGGCGGCATGCCGGTGCGGATCGTCGTCGCCGACCAGGGTCCCGGCATCGCCGCGGCGGACCGGGAGCGCGCGACCGAGCGCTTCTTCCGGGCGGAAGCCGCGCGCCACACGCCGGGCTCCGGCCTGGGGCTGGCGCTGGTGCAGGCGGTGGCGCAGCTGCACGGCGGCACCCTGCTGCTGGCCGACAACGGTCCGGGCCTGAGTGCCGAACTCGAATTGGCGTGACGTCCTGTTCATGGGCGAACCACTTGCATGAGAGGCGGCATGCCGCAGAGTGTTCACATGCGGCTCTCCCCGGCTGTCGGAGCGATGCTTGCCGGCCTGGCCCTCATGGGCCAGGCGCCGGCGGCGCTGGTGACCACCGATACACCCGATTACTGCGTGCAGTTGCGGACGCTGGTAGGCCAGGAAGTCCATGCCGCGCCGGTGACGCCGCCGCCCGAAGTCCAGCTCCTCTCCGATGAGGGCCAGCACATGTGCGACCAGGGGAAGGTGCGCGGCGGCATCGCCCGCCTGCGGCGGGCGCTGGTGCTGATGCACCAGATGCAGGCGAAGTGATTATTAGGGTGGGCGGCGACGATGACCTCCAGCTCCTTGTCGATCCCCGCTCCTTGTCGATCCCCGCCAGACGATCGCGCAGGATCAGCGCCTCGGTCGCCATCTCGCGCACGAGCCTGGCGATCATAGCCTCGCCCGGGACGACGATGCGGCCACCTCGTGTACCGCGACCTGCCGCTTTCACTGGATCGCGGCGAATTGGGTGAGGGTGCGGTTTCACGCAGCACATCGGCCGTCGTCACGCAGCGCGCACGTCATCCGAAGGTGAGATTGCCTCTGATGCGTCGCTTACCTGGCCAACAAAGGACCCGCCTTCCTGGCGATCAGAGCTCCCCGACCCAGCGGAGCTCACGCTCTGCGGCACGGCCGACCCTTTGACGCGACGAGAGCGCCGGAAGCCGGCCGCAGCGCTCCGCATCGCGGGGCGACTCCCGGCAATGCTCGGCCTGCTGACGACCCTCGTGGCCTGCGCGACAGCGCGCTTCGACTATACGCCTGATGCCCGGGCGCCGGCCATCACGAGCGATGATGCCTATTACCTCGAGTATTGCGCGGCCTCACAGCTCCGCCTGAAGCAGCCCTTCTCGCCGGATATCGAGGGTGGCGCTGGCGGCCATGCCGCCTTTTATCTCGCCGGCGCCTGCCGCGATGCCGGAGCGGTGTACCCGGTGCTGAAGATGTGCGAGCAATACACGGCAGGCGCGGAGCAGGGTGCCGGCGTCAGTATGGACGGCAATTTCCGCAACGCCAATTGGGTGGTCACGCCAGGCCGCAGCTTCTTCTACGATGGCGGCCTTGCACCCGGCGAGCGGCTCACCCGATCCGCTTTCGCGCGCATGCAGGGGGAGGCGGAGCAGCTCGGCCTGCTCGACGGCATTGCCTTTCGCCCCGAGCTCTACGCCAGCAAGCCCGCCGGCATGTCGGACCAGGACTACCGCTACGCCCTCTCCGTCGGCACGGACTACGCGATCGGGCTGGCGCGCGGCCGCTATTGCGCGCGGATCCCGCTCTCGCGTGCACAGATGGCGCGGATCGTGCGTTTCCTCAATGCAAAAAACGCGCTGTATCGAGGGGGAACACGCGCGTTCGACAGCTCGGTGTTCCAGGACAATTGCGTGCACCTGCCGCATAACGCGCTTGCCGCCGCCGATATTTGGTCAAGCTGGCCGGTCGGCATGTTCCTGCCACTTGCGATCCTAGACTTTCCAGTGCCGAAGAACGATTTCGTCAACCTGGTGCGCCGAACAAACGATCTCCCGCTCGACGATCTCGTCCGCCTCTATCACGATCCGGCGGCACGCCGGCTGGTGCTACAATATGGCCGCTTGCCCAACGAGCCCGGCGCGCTCGCAGCGAGTTATCCCGTGCACACGCCGAACGACATATTCGAGGCGAATGTCTCCCTGATTTTCTACGACGCGGAGCCCATCGGCCCCTATCTCAACTGGTTCGACGGCATTTTCCACGATCCTCGCTACACCGACGCGCGAGCGAACCTGCAGCACTTCGCCGATCTCTATGCCGTGCTCACTGCCAAACGCCGGCCGCTTTCCTTCTGGGACCGGCGCGTGCGCGTTCGTGACCGACCTTCCTTCGCGGAATTCTACGCCCGCTACTATGAGCGACTAGCCGCGCTCCGCCTCGATACCGTCCGGGGGCTGGACCTACACCACCGTGGCGCGGCTGTTGGCGAGGGTGAGCCCTGAGGTCGGGGCTGCTTAGTCTAGCGGTCCGCCGCGTACCGATGGACGCCGGCACCTTGCTGTCTGGCATTGGCCGAAAGGAGACCGACTGCTTACGCGCGAAATCTGCACAAAGCAGCCAGGCCGTCATCATCATCTGCCGAACCCCAGGATGCCGCCGATCAGCCGGGCGACATGGGGCTTCGTCCATACGTCCGCGGCGGCGAAGCTCGGACGCGCCTGCATGGCGCGCCAATAGCGCATGAGCGCCGGCCGCTTGGGAATCTCGGCGCCGAGGCCGACGAATTCCATCCGCGCGAGGAACACGGTCAAGACCGTATCTGCGATGCCGTAGGCTGGCGACGCCATCACCGCGCGGCCGTCGGCCAACGTCCGGTTCATCCGCTCCATGATGTCGATCGCCTCGGCCCGGCGCCGCTCGGAAAGCCGCATGGCCGAGGCAGGATCGAAGATGCGAATGCGCTCGGCAAAAATCGCGGCTCGCGCCTCGTAGGCTGTTGCAAGGTCGGGATTTTCGGTCGCGCGCGCGAGCAGGCGGCGACGGGCACGGTCCAGCACCTTGGGAACCATGATCCGCGCCACCGGATTGTGCGCGAGGATGCCCCCGAAAGTCAGCTCCTCGATGGGATAGCCGTAGTGCAGATCGAGCCAGGCCTTGGCCTCGGGGTCGAGCGTCACCTCATCAACGCCCAGCGCGTATCCGGCGATGGCGCGGCTCTGATCGAGGATGCGGTCCGGCAGCACCAGCGTCGGCACGCTCATATGCGGATTGAGCCGCACGTAGTCTGGCCGCTGCTGCTCCATCCTGAAATGGATGTCGACGAAGACAGGTTCGTAGGTGACGCCGCCCTCCGCGAGCGCCAGGCGCGCGATCATGGAATAGTAAGAGGACGGCGTATGATGGAGCTGCGACTTGGCGTGAGAGAGCGGGGCGGGCTCGGTCATAGCTACAGTTCCGTTTCGTCTGGTTTCC
>JAFAYM010000262.1 GCA_019240395.1 Acidisphaera sp.
GTCGCCGGCATCAAGCTGGTCCACCCGCAGCTGGTGCGTCCCCGCGGCCACGTCGGCGCTCGGCGCCAGCGTCCAGCGTCCCTCCGCGTCGGCCAGGGCGTCGCCGACCGGCTGGTTGTCCACGTAGACCCGCACGGCCTGGCCCGGCGGGGCGTGGCCGGCGAAGCGCACGCCGCCGTGCTCGTCGTAGTCGACGACGTCGAGGTTCATCGGCGACTGGCCAGCGCCGGTGGCGGCCGGTGGCGCCTGCAGCACGCGCGGCGCGGCGGCCGCCGGCGGCTCCAGCACCGCAACCGGCGCGGCCGGCTCGGCCGGCTTCGTCCGGTCGGGCAGCATCAGCAGCACCGAGCCGTCGCCGGTTTGCACCGCGCCGCCCTGCGTCGCGGGGGTCCGCTCGGCCAAGGTCAGCTCCTGCGCGCCGGGCGCCAGCGGCTTGTCGGGCAGCAGCACCCACTGGCCGTGCGCGTCGGCGGTCGCGTGTCCGACCGCCTTGCCGCCGGCGGAGACGGAGACGTCGGCTCCGGGCTCCGCCCGACCGGCGATCACCGCCTGGCCCTTGGGATCGACGCGCACGACGTCGAAGCTCGGCCGCGCCGGCCCCGCCGGTTCGGCCGCGGTAGCGGGCGTGTCGGTGGCGGCTGGGGGTCGTGTCGGAGCGGCGGCCTGCGGCGCCGCGACCGGAGCCGGCGCGCCGGATCCCGGCAGCAATGCCACGATCTGCGGCGCGCGCCGCAAGCCGACCAGCCCGGCGCCGATGAGCAACAGCAGCAGGACGGCGACCAGAATCCAGGGCCGCAGGGCCGACGCGTGCAGCTTCTGCTCGGATTGCAGCATTTAAAGACGGTAGGGCCGCGCGGCCCGCGCTTCAATCGGGAAGCCGGGTCTCGTGTCGAATGGCCGGTCAGCGGAGCCCGGCGAGGGCCGCGGCGCTGAAGGCGAGCAGGGCCACCAGCAGCAGGGCGAGCAGCGCCGACCCCAGTTCCGCTGCACCGCGCAGGCCGCGCAACCGGGGCAGCAGCCGCCCGGCGAGCCAGGCGGTCGCCAGCGGCGCCAGGCAGGCGACATCCACCGCACCGAGTCTCCCGTGCGTCAGGCGCCCCGCGGCGAGTGCGGCCGCCGCGGCGGCCGCACCCAGGCCGATCACGCCCGGCAGCGACTCGACCGCGGGCGCGGCGGCGGCGCCGAGCGCCGCCGCCCCCGGCACCAGCGCCAGCAGCGGCCAGGCGGTGGTGCCGACCGCGTGCAGCGCCGCCGCCAGCGCGAGCGACGCGGCGATCAGAACCGGCGCCTCGGCCTCGCCAAGCAGCCAGGCGGTCGCGCCGATCCACGCCGCGCCGACCGCCGCGGCCGGCCAGTCGAGCCGCAGCCCGGCACCGGTGCGCGGCGCCCCCGCCAGCCACCAGCCGCCGAGCAGGGCGAGTGCGATCAGGCCCGCCCGCCGACCGCGGCGCAGCCGAGCCAGCACCAAGGCGCCGGCCACCGCGCCGAGCGCCAGCAGTGGCAGGCGCGCCGGCAGGCTGCGCGGCATCAGCGCGATCCCCGCGACCGCCGCCCAGCCCGCCGCCATCCCAAGCCCGCCGGCGGCGAGGCCCGACGCGCGCGCCCGCAGCACCCGCGCCGCGACCGCGGCGGCCAGCGCGACTGCCAGCGCGATCAGCGGCGCCCGCCAGGATTCTAGCGGGGCGGGCAGCCATCTCATCAATGATCCGTGCTCGAGCATCGTCGGGCGTGGCGTGTTGTCCGCACTGGCTCGCCCCTCTGGCGTCGTCGCGTCAAGTCGCCTAATCCCCGCCCGCCCGACCGGCGCCGCCGATCAGCGGCATGCGGCTGTCGATGCGCGTGTGGGACCTGCCGACCCGCCTCTTTCACTGGACGATCGTGCTGCTGCTGGCCATCGCCTGGTACACCGAGCGCACTGGCCGCATGAGCTGGCACTTCTATGCCGGCTACGCCATGCTGGTGCTGCTGCTCTTCCGGCTGGTCTGGGGTTTCGTCGGCAGCGACACCGCCCGATTCAGCCGCTTTCTCAGGAGCCCGGCGGCCGCGCTGCGCCACCTGATGCACTTCCACCGGCGCGAGCCCGATAATGAGATCGGCCACAACGCCGCCGGCGGCTGGATGGTGCTGGTGATCCTGCTGCTGCTCGCGGCACAGGTGCTGACCGGCCTGTTCGCGCGCGACGACGACATCAGCGAGGGCCCGTTCCGCCGCTACGTCTCGGACGCGGCGAGCAACTGGCTCAGCTACGTGCACTACCTGATCTTCGACTATCTCGTCCTGACCGCGATCGCGCTGCACGTGCTGGCGGTGCTGGCCTATGCGGTGGTGCGCGGCCACAACCTGCTGCGCCCGATGATCACCGGCAAGAAGCGCCTTCCTGCGGCGATGCGGGCGCCGCGCATGGCGAGCCCGGTACTCGCGCTGCTGGTCCTCGCTTGCGCCGCCGGCGCCGTCACCCTGTTGCTGACGACATTTTAGCAAGGCCAGGGGCGCTCCCTCCGCGGGCAATTCCACGGGCTTCGCCCGCGGAACCTTGGCCCACTCCGCCCCTGGACCCCGCTGGGGCAATGCCCCAGGCCCCTTACTTAAGTGAAGGATTGCAAAGGCCCTGCCTTTGCCGGGGGTCCAGGGGGCAGAGCCCCCTGGCCTTTGTCATGCTGCGGCGCACCGGGCGGGACACACGGGATGTTGATGCTGCGTCCCCCGTCCCGCGGCTCACGCCAGCCTCGTGCAGAAGCACACGCGGGCGCAGCGTGTTACTGATTCGGACCTGGTCAGCGGCGGAGGATCACGATGGCGACCTCCAATGACACGCCGAAGCCCGGCAGCAAATCGGCAACGGCGAGCGCGATCCGCGATGCGGTCGGCGGCGCCGTCGGCAAGGTGGTCGCGTCAGTCGCGATCACGCGGGACCTGTTTTCCGCCAACGCGGCGATCGCCACGATGTATGAGATCGCCGCGGCGAAGATCGCGTTGCAGCGCTCGCGGCGCGAGGACATCAAGCAGTTCGCCCAGCGCATTATCGCCGAGCACGAAAAGGCGAACAGCGAACTTCGGTCGTTTCTCGGCGCCACCAACAGCCCGCAATCACCGCCGGAATCGCTCGACGTGCTGCACCAGACGCTGATCGACGACCTGAACGGCGCCTCGGACGAGAGTTTCGACGGCCGCTACATCGCGCAGCAACGCTCCGCGCTGAGTGGTGCCGTGACCCTGTTCAAGACCTATCACCAGACCGGCCGTGACGACGGTCTGAGGAACCTGGCGGGACTGGCACTGCCGGTTCTTGAGCATCAGGTGGAGATGCTGAGCAAGATCGACACAGGCTGAGCGGCCTGCCGGCGGTGCGGGCGGCGGTCCGGGTGCGCGTTGAAAAAGATACGGGAGCGAAGCGATGCCGGATGACGCGGGTATCCCCTATGGCCGCAAGACCCAGCACACGCCCAAGGTCGCCGAGGTCCACGTTCTCTGGATGACCGGCGGCCTGAGCTGCGACGGCGATTCCGTCTCGATCACCGCGGCCAGCCAGCCCAGCGTCGAGGATGTCGTGCTCGGCGCCATTCCCGGACTGCCCAAGGTGCACCTGCACAATCCGGTGCTCGCCTACGAGAACGGCGACGAGCTGATGCAGTATTTTCATCAGGCGGCGCGCGGCGAGCTGGAAAATTTCGTTCTGGTGGTGGAAGGCTCGATCCCCAACGAGCATCTCAGCGGCGAGGGTTACTGGGCGGCGTTCGGCACCGATGCGACGACCGGCCAGCCGATCCGCACCACCGAATGGATCGACCGCCTCGCGCCGAAGGCGCTCGCCGTGATCGGCGCCGGCACCT
>JAFAYM010000028.1 GCA_019240395.1 Acidisphaera sp.
CCCGTCCGGCATCCGGCCGGTCGAGCCCGCTCACCAGGTTGAACAGCGTCGTCTTGCCCGCCCCGTTGGGGCCAATGATGCTGACCAGCTCGCCGTCGCGCAGGTGCAGATCGATGGCGTTCACCGCGGTCAGGCCGCCGAAACGCCGGGTCAGCCCGCGAACCTCCAGCAGCGCCGCCATCTCACACCGTGCCCAGTAGGCCCTGCGGCCGGAAACGGATGAGCAGCAGCAGCACCACGCCGTAGATCAGCATCCGGTACTCGGCCGCGGCGCGGAACAGCTCGGGCAGTCCGATCAGTGCCACCGACCCGAGGATCGCCCCGAGCACGTTGCCGAGCCCGCCCAGGATGACGATGGTCAGCGCCAGCAGCGATATCGTCGCGTCGAACGTCTCGTGGTTGATGTAGGAGTAGAGATGCGCGGTGACGGCCCCGGAAATCCCCGCGCCGAAACCGCCGAAGGCAAACGCCATCGCCTTGTAGCGCGCCGGGTTGACGCCATAGGCCCGCGCGGCGATCTCGTCTTCGCGGATCGCCCGCCAGGCGCGGCCGAGATGGCCCGACAGCAGCCGCGTCTGCAGCAGTGCGACGATCACCACCAGCGCCAGGGACAGCCAGTACACGGCTTCCACCGAATCGAGAGGGATGCCGAAAAACCCCAGCGGCGGAATGCCGGTGAGGCCCATCGGACCGCGCGTCAGGCCCGTCCAGTTCAGAATCACCAGGCTGACGATCTCGCCGATCGCCAGCGTGGCGATGGCGACATAGTGGCCTTGCAGCCGGAACGCCGGCGAGACCAGCGCTGTGCCGAGCGCCGCGGTGATGCAGCCCGCCAGCAGCACGCAGACCGGCACCGGCAGGCCGAGATCGATCGCCAGCAACGCGGAGGCATAGCCGCCGATCGCCAGCAGCGCCGCGTGGCCGAGCGAGACCACGCCGCTGGTGCCGGCAACCAGGGTCAGGCTGAGAGCGAGCAGCGCATAGAGCAGCGCATTGCTCAGCGTCTGCAGCAGATAGGGCGAGTGCGTCAGCGGCGCCAGCGCGGCGACCCCGACGAGCAGCGACAGTAGCCAGCGCGGCACCCGAACCGGCCGGCTGCGCGCGATGAAAGTGCCGGTCAGCGGCTCCGGCGGCAGGCTCCCGCCCCGGCTGAACAAGCCGTTCGGCCGGAACAGCAGGATGACGATCAGCATCAGGAAGGCGAACAGATTGCGATAGCTCGTGCCGAACAGCGCAATCCCGTAGCTCTCGATCAATCCGAGCAGCAGGCTGCCGGCGATCGCGCCCGGGATGTTGGCAACGCCGCCGATCAGCAGCGCCACCACGCCTTTCAGCGTCGCCTGGAAACTCATCGCCGGATCGATGTCGTTGTAATACATGCCGATCAGCACGCCGCCGACGCCGCCAAGCGCCCCGGCAATGGCAAAAACCGCCATGTTCACGCGGTGGACGTCCACCCCCATCTGCTGCGCCGCCTCGGCATCCTGCGCCGTCGCCCGCACCGCCCAGCCCAGCCTGGTGAAGCGCAGGAACACATAGAGCACCGCCGCACTCGCCATCCCGACACCGGCGATCAGCAGATCGAGCGCGCCAATCGACCCCCCGCCGAGCGGGATGCGCCAGTCCGGCAACTGGCTCGGCAGATCGCGCGGATCGGGGGAGAAGATCAGCTGGACCAGCTGGTCCAGCACCAGGCTGATGCCGATCGTCGCCAGCAGCGGCGCGATGCGCGAGGAGCCCTGCAATGGGCGCAGCCCCACCCGCTCGATGGCCATCCCGAGTGCGGCGCAGAACAGCGCCACCACCAGCAAGGTCACCGGCAAGGGCGTGTGCAGGCGTGTGACGCAGGTCCAGCCGACGAAGGCGCCCACGGTGAAGATCGAGCCCTGGGCAAAATTGATCAGGTTGGCGACGCCGAAGATCAGCGCCAGGCCGACCGCCAGCAGGGCGTAGATGTTGCCGACGACCAGGCCGTTGATCGTGTAGTCGAACCAGGGGGCGAGCATCGACATCAAGGAAGGAAGGCCAGGGGCTCCGCCCCTGAACCCTGCCGGGGCAATGCCCCAGGCCCCGTTACGAGTGCGGTTTCCACACCGTGAACACGCCGTTTTGCACCAGCAAATCGACCGAACGGGCGCCGGCCACCCGCCTCGTCTGCGGGTCGAACTTGATGCGGCCATAAACCACGCTCGGCACGTCGCTGATCTGCATCAGCCCGTCATGCATGCCCTTGCGCGTCGGGCCATATTTTCGGGCGAGCGCCGCGACCAGGTTCATCGTGTCGTACGCCTGCGCCGAGAAGGTGTCGGGATCGGCCTCGTACTTGGCGCGGTAGGCCTTGACGAATTGCTGCACCTCCGGGCGCGGATCGGTCGGCGCGAAAGTGCTGTCGGTATAGACGCCGTTCACCGCATCGCCGCCCAGCTCGATGAATTTCGGCGAATAGACCGAGCTCACCGCCACGAAGGTCTGCTTCAGCCCGGTGCTGCGCGCCTGCCGGGCGATCAGCGCGCCATCGGCATAATAGGAAATCAGGATCACCCCGTCCGGCCCCGAATCGCGCACCCGGGTGAGCGTCGAGCGGAAATCGCGCTCGTCCGGCAGATAGCCTTCGTCCGCGACGATCTCCGCCCCGTCCGCCTTCGCCGCCTGCACGAAGATGGCAGCACTCGTCGAGCCCCAGTCGGTGTTGAGGTGCAGCACCGCCAGCTTCTTCAGCCCGAGCTCCTTCACCGCGAAGGACGCGAGATGCGGCATCTCGTCGGCTTGGCTTATCGAGTTGCTCCACATGTAGTCGCCGCCCTTGGTGAAGTCGGGATGCGAATTGGTGAAGCCGAACTGCACGAGACCGGCGCGCTGGTAGATCGGCGAGGCCGCCATCGAAGCGGGGCTCGAGAAATCGCCGAGCTCCATGATGATGCGCGGATCGTTGACGAATTTCTGGGCGATCGCCACGGATTGGCGCGGGTCGTTCTGGCTGTCCTCGAAATCATAGGCGAGCGGCCGGCCATCGATGCCGCCTTGCGCCCCGTTGATCGCCTCCAGCGCCAGATCGAACCCCTTCTTCCACTGCGCGCCATACTGTGCGCTCGGCCCGGTAAGCGGGCCGCTGACGCCGACCACAACGGGCTCGGCGGCGCCGGCCGGCACCGCCCAGAGCGCGAGCAGGACCAGGACAACCAGGCGAAATGGCATGGATGAATTCTCCGTTTCGGCAAACGCGCGGACTATGCCCGAAACCTCCGGACGCCGAAACCGGCAGCGAGGGTGCCCGGGCGCCCGATCAGCTCCCGCTCCGCATCACCGCCCATACCGTGATGTCCCATGAATTGCGGATGGCAACGACGAGCAGCAGCCCCATCGCCAGGGCCAGCACGCCGCATCCCATATCCATCCCGCGCAGGAGCGCGACGCCGGCCACAAGCAGCACCGCTTGAGCGACCGCCGGGAGCGCCGCATACCAGACCCGATCTTCCGTATCGATCGACTTCATCAGCCCGTGGCGCAGCATGCTGCGCAGGACCAGGCTCGCATAGACGAAGCCGAACAGCCCATCGGCGCCGATCAGCAGTCCGGTGAGCCGCCAGCTCGAGGTCGGGATCATGGTGATCAGACAGGCCGCGAGCACGCTGCTGAAATGCACGACGCTCGGCGAGAGGAAGGCGCGCAGGGCGAAATGCTTCTCCTCGGTGTAGATGCTGGAGCCGACCGACGCCGCGACGAACAGCAGGCCGACAAGGGTGGCCGACGCGCCGCCGACCAGCGCGTAGAAGTCGTGCCAGGGCCTCACGGCGTCGGCAAACGGCATCATCGGCATCCCCCTTTCAATCACGCCACAGCAGCAGCGCGATCGCGGCGACCACGCCCTGCACTGCCATCGCCAGCCCGACACAGGCCGCCCAGCCCGCGTGCTCCCACGCATAGCCCGGCAGCCAGGCGCCGATCGCGCCGCCGGCGTAGAAGAAGGTCAAATAGAGGCCGGCCGCCGACGACCGGCTCGATCCGGCGGCGATGCCGACATAGGAAGTGGCGACGGACTGGCTGACGAAGGTGCCGCAGCAGAACACCGCCAGCCCGGCGATGATCGCGGCGAGCGGCGCCAGCAGGGTCAGCGCACCGCCGATCGCCGCCGTCAGGGTGGACAGCAGCAAGGTCCGGCGCTGGCCGATGCGATCGATCCATCGCCCGGCGACCGGCGTCACGCCGATCCCCACGAGATACACGCAGAACACCAGCCCGAGCTCGGCGGCGTTCAGCCGATAGGGCGGCGCCGCGAGGTGAAAATTGACGTAGGTGAACAGCGTCACCAGCCCGAACAGCACGTTGAAGCCGACGCAATAGGCCGATAGCAGGCGCCGGTTGCGCAGATGGCCGATTATGGCGCCGATCGCCTGGCCGAGCCCGCCGCCGCGCACGAAGCGCCGCGGCTCGGGCAGCAGCCGCCAGACCAGCGCCGCCCCCGCCAGGTTCATCGCCGCCAGCAGGAAGAACGTCCAGTGCCAATCCGCGAAATCCGCCGCCAGCCCGCCGGCAAACCGCCCGGCGAAACCCCCGCCCACCGTCGCGGAGATATAGAACGACGTCACGCGCCCGACGCGCGCGCGATCCCACTCCTCGCCGATATAGCCGATGCTGGCGGCGAATGCGGCCGGCATCAGCAGCCCCTGCAGGAAGCGGGTCAGGATCAGCTCGTTCAGGCTGGCGGAGAACCCGGACAGCGCCGTCGGCACCGCCAGCGCCGACAGGCCGACGACGATGGCCCGCTTGCGCCCGACCCGGTCCGCGATCGCCCCGGCGAACGGCGCACAGAGCGCCGTCGCCAGCGTCGTCGCGGTGATCGTCAGGCCGACCCCGACCGGGCTCGCATGGAAGCTGGCGGCGAGCGTCGGCAGGATCGCCTGCGGCGCATACATGTTCAGCAAGGCGCAGAAACCGGCAATGCCGACCGCCCAGCGCGCGGTCGCCGGCGGCTCCGCCGCGTCGTCGGGAAGGCGGGTCATGGGTCACCGATATACCGGCGGCTTCCCGCCATGCCCATCGTGCGGCATGCTCGCACCTCAACTGGCACGGGAGGAACCGACCGATGATCGTCGATCTGCGCATCTATACGACCCGGCCGGGCAAGCTGAACGCCTTCGTCAAGCTCTATCAGGAGGCGGCGTGGCCGCTGCAGCAGAAATACCTCGGCCGCTGCCTCGGCTGGTACACCACGGTGGAGGGGCAGCTGAATCAGGTGGTGCACCTCTGGGCCTATGACAGTCAGGCCGACCGCGAAACCCGGCGCACCGCCATGGCGGCCGATCCCGGTTGGGGCGAATATCTGAAAAAGTCCGAGGAAATGGGGCTGCTGGTGGCACAGGAGAATCGGCTCCTGAGGCCGACGGATTTCTTCGGGGGGCAGGCAAAGTAAGGCGAGGGCTCTGCCCTCAACCCGCTGGGGCCCGTCGGCCCCAGACCCCTTTACTTAAGAAATGGATTTCAAAGGCTCCGCCGTCGCGCGAGGAGCGCGCAACGGATTTGATGGGGGTCCCCCCGCTTCAAATGTGGGGGGCAAAGCCCCCTCGCCTTCCTGGCTCTCCCCGCTGATCAGTCTGGCCGCGATCAATTTCTTCCTCGGCGACGTGCAGGGCGGCCTCGGCCCCTTCCTGCAGACCTGGCTCGCGGGAGCCGGCGGATGGTCGCCGGCGCGGATCGGCACCGTCGTCACCCTCGTCGGGCTCGCAAGCCTGGCGCTCAACGGCCCGGCGGGGCTGCTGGTGGATCGGCTGGCGCGGCCGCGGCTGCTGCTCTGCATCGGCTGCGCCGGCCTGGTCGGCGGCAGCATGCTGCTGCTGGTGGTGCGCAGCTTCATCGGCGTTCTCGCCGCCGAGTTTCTCTCCGCCGCCGGCGGCACGCTGGTGCTGCCGGCGCTCACCTCGCTTACCCTCGGCATCGTCGGCAAGGATCTATTCCCCCAGCAGCAGGGCAGAAACCAGGCCTTCAACCATGCCGGACTCGTGCTCTCGGCAGTGCTGGTGACCTGGGGCGCGGCGCTGCTCGGCGGTCTTGCCGCCTTCTGGGTGTTCGGAGCGATGGGCGCGGCCGCCATTGCCGCCACCGTGCTGATGAAGGGAGATGTCTGGAACGGCCGCCGCGCTCATGGCTGGAACGAGGCGGAAGAGGAGGATATCAGCCACCCGACCCTGCGCGTCATCGCCAACCGCCCCCTGCTGTTGTTTGCCGTCGCGCTCACCGGCTTCAATCTCGCCAACGGCTGCATGCTCGGCCTGCTCGGCCAGAAGTTGACCGAGGAGATGCATGTCGACGCCACCTTCTGGGTCGGGCTCTACGTGGTCACGGCGCAGCTGATGATGATCCCCGTGGCGCTCGGCGCCGGAGCGCTCGCCGATCGCCGGGGGCGGCGACATCTGCTGCTCGTGGCCTTTGCGGCGCAGATCGCGCGCGGTGTACTCGTCGCCCTGATCGATGATCCGGCGTGGCTGATCACCACCGAGCTGCTGGACGGCATCGCCTCCGGCCTGCTCGGCGTCGCCATCCCGGTGATGGTCGCCGATCTCACCTGGGGCACCGGGAGAACCCAGACCGCCTACGGGGTGGTCAACACGGTGCAAGGTGTGGGCACGGCGGTCTCCACCCTGTTCGGCGCCCTGCTGGTCGGCTATTTCGGCTGGAGCTGGGTGTTCGCCGTCCTGGCGGCGCCGCCGGCGCTGGCGCTCCTTCTCGGCGTCTGGCTCGAGGAGACCGCCGGATCGTCTTCCGAGCCGAGATCGAAGGCGGCCTCCATCAGCGCCCGCGTGTAGGGCTCGCGCGGATGGGCGAGGATGTCCGCGGCCGAGCCCTGCTCGACGACCCGGCCGTGGCGGAGCACGACGATGCGGTGCGCCAGCGCGCGCACCACGCGCAGATCGTGGCTGATGAACAGGTAGGCCAGGCCGTGCCGCTGCTGCAGCGCACGCAGCAGGCCGACGATCTGCGCCTGCACCGACATGTCGAGCGCGCTGGTCGGCTCGTCGAGCACCAGAAAGCTCGGCTGCAGCACCAGCGCGCGGGCGATGGCGACGCGCTGCCGCTGCCCGCCGCTGAATTCGTGCGGAAAACGATCGGCGGCATCGCCGGGCAGGCCGACCTCCTCGAGCGCCGCCGTGACCCGGGCAGCGCGCTCGGCACGCGACAGCCCGGGCGCGTGCACCGACAATCCCTCGGCGACGATGCCGCCCACCGTCATCCGCGGCGACAGGCTGCCGAACGGGTCCTGGAAGACGATCTGCATCCGCGCGCGCAGCCGGCGCAGCGCCCGCTTGTCCAGCGTCGTCAGGTCGATGCCCCGGAAATGCCGTCCGCCGGTGGCGCGCTCCAGGCCGAGCAAGGCGAAACCGATCGTGGTCTTGCCCGACCCGGATTCGCCGACCAGCCCGACTGTCTCGCCGGCGTGCACCGTGATCGAGACGCCGTCGACCGCGCGCACCTGCCCCACCGTCCGGCGCAGCACGCCGCGCCGGATGGCAAAGCTCACCCGCAGATCCTCCGCGGTGATCAGCGTCTCTCCGCCGACCGGCCGCGGCGGCGGCGCGCCTCCCGGCTCGGCGGCGAGCAGCATGCGCGTATAAGGGTGGCGTGGCGCGGCGAACACCATTTCGGTGTCGCCGGCTTCGACGATCCGTCCCTCCTGCATGACGCAGACGCGATCGGCGTAGTGGCGAACGATCGCGAGATCGTGGGTGATCAGCAGCAGGGCGAGACCGCGCGCCGCCTTCTGCGCCGCCAGCAGCTCGAGGATCTGCGCCTGGATGGTGACGTCGAGCGCCGTCGTCGGCTCGTCGGCGATCAGCAGCGCCGGATCGTTGGCCAGCGCCATCGCGATCATCACGCGCTGCCGCTGGCCGCCCGAAAGCTGGTGGGGAAAGGCGTCGAGCCGCGCCTCGGCATCGGCAAACCCCGCCTGGCGCAGCAGCCCGACCAGCGCCTCGCGCCGCACCGTCCGGCCATGCAGCGCCATCGCCTCGGCGACCTGCCGGCCGATCCGGTGCAGCGGATTGAGGCTGGTCATCGGCTCCTGGAAGATGATCCCGGCGACCCCGCCGCGCACCCGGCGCAACGCCCGCGCATCCGCGCCGATGACGCTCTGCCCATCCAGCACGATGCGCCCGCTGTCGTTCACCGCCCCCGGCGGCAGCAGCTGCAGCAGCGAGAGCGCGGTCAGCGACTTGCCCGAGCCGCTCTCGCCGACCAGCGCCAGGGTCTCGCCGCGATCCAGGGTGAAGCCGACCCGATCGACGACCCGCCGCGCACCGAAGGCGACCGAGAGGTCCTTCACCTCCAGCAAGCTCATACCAGCGGTCCTGAAGGATGACCGCTGGTATGAGTCTTTGTTTGGCGCGCCGCCGCCCGCCAACCCGGCGCGCGATATCGACGTCCCGATCCGATGCAAGAGGCATCAGATCGTGCCGCCGCTATCATCGCGGCTGACGGCGCGGATCGAAGGCGTCGCGCACCGCCTCGCCGACGAAGATCAGCAGGGTCAGCACGCCGCCGAGCACGACGAAGGCGGTGATGCCGAGCCACGGCGCCTGCAGATTGTTTTTTCCCTGCGCCACGAGCTCGCCCAGCGACGGCGATCCCGGCGGCAGGCCGAAGCCGAGGAAATCGAGCGAGGCCAGGATGGTCACCGAGCCCGACAGGGTGAACGGCAGGAACGTCAGGGTCGCCACCAGCGCGTTCGGCAGGATGTGGCGCACCATCACCGCGCCATCCGATACGCCCAGCGCCTTCGCCGCGCGCACATAGTCGAGGTTGCGGCCGCGCAGGAACTCGGCGCGCACCACGCCGGTCAGGCTCATCCAGCTGAACAGCAGGAGAAAGACCAGCAAAATCCAGAAGCTCGGCGCGATGACGCTGGCGAGGATGATCAGCAGATAGAGCTGCGGCATCCCCGACCAGATCTCGATGAAGCGCTGGAACAGCAGATCGACGAGACCGCCGTAATAGCCCTGCACCGCGCCCGCCGCGACGCCGATCGCCGAAGAGACCAGGGTGAGGGTGAAGCCGAACAGCACGGCGAGGCGGAAGCCGTAGATCACGCGGGCCAGCACGTCGCGCGCCTCATCATCGGTGCCGAGCCAGTTGCGCCGGCTTGGCGGGCTCGGCGCCGGCGACGGCAGGTCCTTGATGATGGTGTCGTAGCTGAACGGGACCAGCGGCCAGACCATCCAGCCCCGCGCCTCGATGGCGCGGCGCAGATCCGGATCGGTGTAGTCCGCCTCAGTGGGCAGGAAGTCCTGGCCGAAGCGGTCTTCGCTGTAATCCTGCAGCACCGGGACGAACCAATGCCCCTCGAAGCGGATCAGCAGCGGGCGGTCGTTGGCGATGAACTCGGCGAACAGGCAGAAGATGAACAGCGCCAGGAACAGCCAAAGCGACCAGAAACCCCGGCGATTGGCGCGGAAGATCGCCCAGCGGCGGCGGGCGACGGGCGACAGCATCACCGGCGGGCGAAGTCGATGCGCGGATCGACGACGGTGTACATCATGTCGCCGACGATCTGCATCAGCAGCCCGAGCAGGGTGAAAATGTAGAGCGTGCCGAAGATCACGGGGTAGTCGCGTTGGATGGTGGCCTCGTAGCCGAGCAGTCCCAAACCGTTGAGCGAAAACACGATCTCCACCAGCAGCGCCGAGGAGAACAGGATGCCGACGAAGGCCGCGGGAAACCCGGCGACGATCAGCAGCATGGCGTTGCGGAATACGTGGCCGTAGAGCACGCGGTGCTCGGTCGCCCCCTTGGCGCGCGCGGTGAGCACGTACTGCTTGCGGATCTCGTCGAGGAAGCAGTTCTTGGTCAGCATGGTCAGGCTGGCGAAGCCGCCGACCACCAGGGCGACCGTCGGCAGCACCATGTGCCAGAGATAGTCGCCGATGCGCGCCGGCCAGGGCCAGGCCGCGCTGCCGCTGCTGGTCAGGCCGCGCATCGGGAACCACTGCACGAAGGAGCCGCCGGCGAACAGCACCATGAGCAGGATCGCCAGCAGGAATCCCGGCACCGCGTAGCCGACCAGCACGACGGCGCTGCTGACGAAATCGAAGCGGCTGCCGTCGCGCACCGCCTTGCTGATGCCGAGCGGAATCGAGATCAGATAGACCAGCAGGGTGGACCACAATCCGATCGATATGCTGACCGGCATGCGGCTGAGGATCAGCTGCCACACCGTCTGGTCGCGAAAGAAGCTGCGGCCGAAATCGAAATGCAGGTAGCCCTTCAGCATCAACCAGAACCGGGTGAGCGGCGGCTTGTCGAAGCCGAACATGCGGCGGATGTCGGCGACGATATGCGGATCGAGGCCGCTGGCGCCGCGATAGCTGCCGCCGCCGGCCTCGCGGGCCCCCTCGCCGGAAAGCCGGCCGATGGCGCTGCCGCCATGGCCCTTGAGCTCGGCGATCATCTGCTCGACAGGACCGCCGGGGGCGAACTGCATGACCGCGAAGTTGATGGCGATGATGCCGAACAGCGTCGGGATCACCAGCAGCAGGCGACGCAGGAGGTAGGCGGCCATCCCCTACAAGCCGGCGCGGCGCGCTTCGTCGGTCTTGGCGGCGAGCGTCGCATCCACCCACCAGCTGTCGAAGGCCAGGCCGGTGCGCACCGGGCGGTCGGGATGGCCGAAGCGGTCCCAGTACGCCGCCCAGACGAAATCCAGGTGCCAATGCGGCACCATGTACCAGCTCCACAGCAGCACCCTGTCGAGCGCGCGGCAGGCGGTGACGAGATGCGCGTGATCGGGGGCGGAGACGAGCTTCTGCACCAGCGCGTCCACCACCGGATCGGCCACGCCGATGATGTTGTCGCTGCCCTCCTGCCGCGCACTGGCGGAGCCCCAGAAGCCGAGCTGCTCGTTGCCAGGACTGTCGCTTTCCGGGAACAGATCGATCGTCATGTCGTAGCTGAATGTGTTGAGCAGATTCTGGTATTGCGCGGGATCGACGGTGCGCACGTTCGCCGTGATGCCGAGCCGGGCGAGCCACTGCACATAGGGCAGCGAGATGCGCTCGAAGGTGGCGTCGGGGAGCAGGATCTCGAAGCTCATGGCGCGGCCGTTCGCGTCGACGAGCTTGCGCTCCTTGACCTCCCAGCCGGCGTCCCGGAGCAGGGCGAGGGCGGCGCGCAGATTGTCCCGGTTGTTGCCCGAGCCGTCGGTGACCGGCAGCTTGTAGGGCTGGGTGAACAGCGCGGGCGGCAGCTTGTCGCGAAACGGTGCCAGCAGCGCCAGCTCATCGCCCTCGGGAATGCCGGATGAGGCGAGGTCGCTGTTGCTGTAATAGGAGCTGGTGCGCGTATAGGCGCCGTAGAACAGGTTGATGTTGCACCACTCGAAATCGAAGGCGAGCACCATGGCCTGGCGCACCCTGGCGTCCTTGAACATGTCGCGGCGGGTGTTCATGGCGAAGCCCTGCATGCCGGTCGGCAGGTGCGACGGGAATGCCGATTTTTTCACCAGCCCCTGCTTGACCGCCGGGAAGTCGTAGCCGGTGGCCCATTGCTTGGAGATGTTCTCCTGGCGGAAATCGGCGTGCCCGGCCTTGAACGCCTCGAAGGCAACCGTCGCGTCGCGGTAATACTCGGTTCGGATCACGTCGAAATTGTTCAGCCCCTTGCCGGTCGGCAGGTTTTCCGCCCAATGGCCGGCGACGCGGCGGTAGGCGATGGTGCGGCCGAAATCGAAGCTTTCCACCCGGTAGGCGCCCGAGCCGAGCGGCGGATCGGTCAGCGGCCGGCTGAAATCACGGCCCTGCCACCAGTGCTTCGGCAGCACGGCCACCTCGCCGAGGATCAGCGGCAGCTCGCGGTTGCTCGACTTGAGGTGAAAGACGATCCGGCTCGGGCTCTCCGCGACCGCCTTGGTGACATCGGCGTAGTAGGCGCGGAAAGAGGGCCGGCCCTGCTCGCGCAGGGTCTGGAAGGTCCAGGCGACGTCCTCGGCGGTGAGGGGATGGCCGTCGTGGAACTGGATGTTCGGGCGTAGCTGGAAGGCGACCCAGGAGCGGTCGGCCGCCACTTCGATCGTCTCGGCGAGATGGCCATAGACGGCGGTGGCCTCGTCGGGGTTGGGGCGCGTCAACGTGTCGTAGATCCGGGCGATGTCGGGCGCCGGGCTGCCGCGGACGATGAAGGGGTTGAAGCTGTCGAAGGTGCCGACCGAGGCGAGCGCCACCTCGCCGCCTTTCGGAGCGTCGGGATCGGCGTAGGGGAAGTGCGAGAACTCCGCCGGCAGCTCGAGCTTGTCGAGCAGGGTGAGGCCGTAGCTGCGCGTGACGCTTGGCGCGGCGGCTCCGGCCGGCGTCTGCGCGCCGGAGGCGGTGCCGAGACCGAGCAGAGGCAGGGCGGCGAGGAAGGTTCTGCGGCGCAAGCTCGAACTCCCGTGGGGATCGTTGGGCCCCGGACAGCATAGGGCGTGAAGCGGGACGGCGGCGATCAACCCGCCAGGAGCGCCACCGCCTGCGCCAGCAGACGGGGATCGCCGACCGCCAGCGCGTTGCCGTCGCCGTCCGGGCGGAGCCTCTGGCCGGACCAGTCGGTCAGCCGGCCGCCGGCGCCCTCGATGACCGGCAGCAGCGCCGCCCAGTCCCAGAGCTGCAGCCCGGCCTCCGCCACTACGTCGATCTGGCCGAGCGCCAGCAGGCCGTAGGCGTAGCAGTCGCCGCCCCAGGTGACCCGGCGTACCGCGTCGCCCAGCCGGCGCCAGCGCGGCAGATCGGCGCCCAGCATCTCCGGGCTGGTGGAAGACAGCTCGGCCTCGCCGAGCTTCGCGCAGGCGCGGCAGCCGGCGCGCCCGCCGAACGGCCCGCGAAAGCGGGTGGGCCGGCCGGCGACGCCGATCCACCGCTCGCCGGTGACGGGCTGGTCGATGAGGCCGAGCACGGGCACCTCGCCGTCGAGCAGTCCGATCAAGGTGCCGAAGACCGGCCGCCCGGTGATGAAAGCGCGGGTGCCGTCGATCGGATCGAGCACCCAGGTCAGCCGCGCCTCCGGCCGGTCCCGTCCGAACTCCTCGCCGAGGATGCCGTGCGTGGGGAAGCGCTCGGCGAGCACCGCGCGCATCGCCTGCTCGGCGCTGCGGTCGGCGATGGTGACCGGGCTGCGATCGGCCTTCAGCGCGGCGGGGATATCGGCGCGGAAGAACGGCCGGATCACCGCGCCGGCGACGTCGGCCGCTGCCTCGGCGGCGGCGACCAGGAGATCGGTGTCGATCGGGACGTGCCTACTTGGACTGCGCGCCCGGGCTCGGTGCCGGCGTGCCGCCCTGCGCGGGTTGCGGCTGGGTGGAGCCGGAACTCTGCTCGGTCTGCGTCGCCTGGCCGGGGGCCTTGCCCGCAGCGCCGGCCGAGCCCTGCATGCCGGTGCCGCCGTTGCCGCCCGGCTTCGGGACGGCGGCTTGCTCGGCCGGGGCGGCGGCGGCCGGCTTGCCGGCGGCTCCCTCCGGCGCGGCGCCGGCGGCTGCGGCGGGTGCGGCGGCTTCCGGCGAGGGCAGCGGTTCCGGATGCGGCGACAGGGTGTGCAGGTAGTCGATGACGTCCGCCCGCTCCTTGTCGCTGGATATGCCGGCGAAGCCCATGCGCGTGCCCGGCACCACCGCGCGCGGGTTGTGCAGCCATTCGTTCAGCTGGTCATAGGTCCAGTTTCCCGGCAGCTTCTGCAGCCCGTCCGAGTAGCTGAACCCCGCCATGTGGGCGTGCTTGTCGCCGACGATGCCGTACAGGTTGGGGCCGACCCGGGCCGGGCCGCCCTGGTTCCAGGTGTGGCACACCGCGCACAGCTTCGTCATGTCGGCCTCGCCCGCCTTCGGGTCGGCAGTGGCGAGCAGCGGGGCGATCGGCGCCAGCGGCGCCGGGGCCGCGGCCCCGGTCGCTTCGGCCGGCGCGCCCTCGATCTTGATCGCCGGCTCCTTGAGGCGGGTCGGATGCACCAGGCCGTCGGAAATCACCGTGCTGAGCATGAAGGCCACCCCGGCCACCAGCACCGCGGCGCAGACCTCGTTGACTTTCAGGCTGTCCATGCAGCGCGCTTCCTCCAAGGCCGGACCGACAGGCGTGGTCCCAATTCATTCCAGACGCCCGATCCGACGCGGCGTTGCACGCGCCGGCGGGGCTACCTAAGGTGCGGCGCACCTTACGGAAGCGTCCGGATTGCAGCAACCCGCCCCCGATCGGCCTCCCACTTCCCGGTCAGCTCACTCCCGATGAAACCGCGATGAAACCCATCATCGTCATCCCCTCGCGTCTCGCCTCGACGCGGCTGCCGGGCAAGCCGCTGGCCGACATCCACGGCCGGGCGATGATCCTGCACGTGCTGGACCGCGCGCGCGAGGCGGAGATCGGGCCGGTCGCCGTCGCCTGCGCCGATGCCGAGATCGCCGACGCGGTCACCGCGGCCGGCGGCCAGGCGGTGCTCACCGATCCCTCGCTGCCCTCCGGCTCGGATCGCGTGCAGGCGGCGCTCGCGGTGCTCGATCCGCAGGGCGTGCATGACGTCGTGGTCAATCTGCAGGGCGACCTGCCGACGATTCCGGCGGTGCAGCTGCGCGCCGTGCTGACGCCGCTCGCCGATCCGGCGATCGACATCGCCACCCTGGTGGCACCGATCGAGGACCCCGAAGAGGCCGCCGCGCCGTCGGTGGTCAAGGCGGCCTGCGCCTTCGACCGCGGCCGCGCCGTCTCGCCCGCGCTGTATTTCTCGCGTGCGGCGATCCCGGCCGGCGAGGGTCCGCTCTGGCACCATATCGGCGTCTACGCCTATCGGCGCCCGTCGCTGGCGCGCTTCGTCGCCCTGCCGGAAAGCCCGCTCGAGCGACGTGAAAAGCTCGAGCAGCTGCGCGCGCTGGAGGCGGGAATGCGCATCGCCTGCGCGCGGGTCGATCACGCACCGTTCGGCGTCGACACGCCGGCCGATCTCGCGCGCGCCCGCCACGTGCTGGAGCGGCGATGACGGGGACGACGAAGATGGGGGCCATCGCCTTCCAGGGCCGCCCCGGCGCCTATTCCGATCTCGCCTGCCGCACCGCCTTCCCGGCACTGCGCACCCTGCCCTGCGACACGTTCGAGGCGGCGATGGAGGCGCTGCGCAGCGGCGAGGCCGAACTCGCCATGCTGCCCTGCGAGAACAGCCTCGCCGGCCGGGTACCCGACATCCACCATCTGCTGCCCGATAGCGGGCTGCACGTGGTGGGCGAGCATTTCCATCGCGTCGAGCACTGCCTGCTGGCGCCGCGCGGCGCCAGCATCGAGGGCTTGCAGCGCGCCCACTCGCACGCCGTCGCCCTGGGCCAGGTGCGCGGCATCCTGCGCAGCCTCGGCCTGCAGCCGGTCGTCGAGGCGGACACCGCCGGCGCGGCGCAGCTGGTGGCGGAGTGGGGCCGGCCCGAGGAGGCGGCGATCGCCAGCGCGCTGGCCGCCGAGATCTACGGGCTCGACATCCTGCGCCGCAACGTCGAGGACGCCGCGCACAACACCACCCGCTTCTACGTCATGGCGCGCTCCCCGCGCACGCCGCCGGCCGACGCGCCCGACCTGATGACCACCTTCGTATTCCGCGTCCGCAACGTGCCGGCGGCGCTCTACAAGGCGCTCGGCGGCTTCGCCACCAACGGCGTCAACATGATCAAGCTCGAGAGCTACATGGAGAACGGCAGCTTCACGGCCACCTTCTTCTACGCCGAGATCGACGGCCGGCCCGAGGACCAAGGCGTCGCCCGCGCCTTCGAGGAGCTGCGGTTCTTCTCCGAGCGGTTCGAGATCTTCGGCGTCTATCCCGCCGACCCCTTCCGCCGGCGCAGCTAGGGCGGTCAGCGCCCTTCGCGCAGCTTGTTGTGTACGTCGGTGGCGGCGATGGCCCCTTCGGCTTCGGCGGTGGAGATCTGGTTCAGGCCGCGGACCACGTCGCCGGCGGCGTAGAGGCCGCGGACCGAGGTCTCCTGGTGGTCGCTGACGAACAGCCGGCCGCCCTCGTCGAGTCGGGCGCCGGCGCAGATGGCGAGCCGCGTGCGCGGCGTGACCCCCAGGGCCGAATAGATCGCGTCGAAGCGGCGCGGCGCGTCGGGCGCGAAGCACAGCGCGTCCAGCCGCCCGGCGTCCAGCATCACGCTGCCGATCGGCGCCTCCACCAGCTCGATACC